>SLDA01000032.1 GCA_007125545.1 Thermoflexales bacterium
CCGCGTCTCTGCAATTCCGCCATGACGGTCGGAATCTGCGCTGCGGCGCGCCCCTTGTCGGCTGTGGGGTTCAGAATGATGCGGGTTATGGCCACGTCAATCCTCCGGTGTGTGCGTTGCGATCTGCTTTATTGTGATCTCCGCGTGGCGGGACCGATTTGACGAGTATACGCGACGGAGGGCGGAAGTCAATTAACGCAACTCCAACTCATCCAATCGTATATAACATAGCTTCAACCGTATCCGGCGGTTATGTAGCAACAATCTGCGTATAGTAGATCTTGAAAGGGGGGTACGCAGCATTGGTACTCCAATGGGGGATGGGAGAACCGCCCTCTGCAAGGCGCGGGGGAAAGCCTCACTTTTTGAGGCTACTGGCAGAGGGCGGGGTCCCCCCTATTTAGACGACCATCATCTCGGGTTTAGCATGGACCAGCAATGGTGCCACTGCTCTGTAGAAATCACAGTTAACTCAGGCTTAGCGCATCCAGTCAGACAGGGGTTCTTGGTGGCGAAGTCTGCAGGGGCACCCGGTCCAATGCAAACCCGGCAGTTGGGGCCCACTGCACTCACCTATCTGGGAGTCATAAGCTTCCAGACGGCGATGATCGCTCCAGGAGCCCTTTGTCTTCCTCTGAGCCGGGCATGGCACGTGCCGCTGTAGCAGGCCTGGCGCAGACAAATCTATAGCTGCCCCTTACGAGCCCGGGGCTTCTTCGGAAGCTTCGGGCTCGCCTCTTGTTGGACTTGACCGCCACCTGAACAGCGGGTATGATCCCTCTAAATGAGCGATCGCTCATTAAATGAGGCTGCACTCACGGCTATGAGGAGAATCTATGACGACTCAGGTGGCGCTCAATCCCCTCAAGGGGCGGCGGCAACGGCGGATGGCACGCCGCCGCCGCGAGATCATGGACGCGGCGGCGTGTGTTTTTGCGGAGCAGGGGTATGCGCACGCGACGACACGTGCGGTCGCGGCTGCTGCAGATATCGCCGAGGGCACGCTCTACAATTACTTCGAGAGCAAGCGCGACATTCTACTCGCTATCGCCCAACGGGCCGAGGCGGAGGTGAACGCCCTTCTCGATGAGACGGAGCGGGTTGAGAGTGTTGAGGCCATGGTCGCGCTCGTAGAGCGGGGATTGCAGCTCCTGCTTCGGAACTTGCCATTCACGCGCACGCTCTGGATGGAGGCGTGGACCGACGATGAGATCTTGCGCGAATTCGGAAGCGCCTGGCTCCAGGTACTCCACGCACGCATCGAGCGTTTCATTGAGGAGCAGGTGGCCCTCGACCTCTTTCGCCCTGTGAACCCGGCGCTGACGAGTACGATGGTGTTGGGCTTGGTCTTTGCTCCGATATTTCCGGTGTTGCGCGGCATTGTCCCGCCACCCACACCCGAAGCGTTGCACGGCATCGCTGAGGCGGCGGTAGATTTGATGCTGTATGGGTTGCAGGCTCGCGAAGCGGGGCATGTAGGAGCGGTGCCGCGATGATGGACGAGGCTCGCGTTACCATTCGCACGCGTGATCTGGTGAAGCATTTCGGCAGACGAAAGCGACGCGTGACCGCGGTCGATGGTGTCACGCTGGAGGTGCGCAGGGGCGAGACCTATGGCCTGATCGGGCCCGACGGTGCCGGCAAGACGACGACCACGCGGGTCATTCTGGGCCTGCTCAAGCGCACAGCGGGTCAGAGCGAGATCCTCGGTTACGATTCGATGCGCGACACCTACGAAATCCGCGAACGCGTAGGCTACATCGCGCAGCAGTTCACGCTGTCGCGTGATCTGACGGTGATGGAGAACATGCGTTTCTTCGCCCAGGTGCATGGCGTAAGCCCCGCCGATCAGGCGCACAGGATACCCGAGTTGCTGGCCTTCGCCGGACTCACGCAGTTCACGCGCCGCCATGCGGGACAGCTCTCCGGAGGCATGAAGAAGAAGCTGGCATTGGCCTGTAGCCTGGTCCACGAGCCCCAGGTGCTGCTGCTCGATGAGCCTACTCTGGGTGTGGACCCGGTGAGCCGCCGGGAGTTCTGGAATCTGCTGGGCAATCTGCGGGCCGAGAAGGGCGTGACCATCTTCGTCTGCACGCCATATATGGACGAGGCTGAGCGCTGCAATTGGGTCGGCTTGATGTACCGGGGCAAGCTGGTGGCGCAAGACTCGCCGCAGGCGATCAAGAAGCTGGTGCCCGGGCGGCTGCTGGCATTCGTACCCTCACAGATGGCGGCAGCGAAGCGACGGGTGGCAACGCTCGATGGCGTGCTGGAGGTGCAGACCTATGGCATCACGTTGCACGTCTTCGTCGACGAACCGGAGCGGCGGGAGCGTGAGATTGTGCGGGCGCTGGAGAGTGAGGGGGTCACGTGCGAGGGAATGCGCGAGATAGACCCGCGGATGGAGGAGGCCTTCATCTCGCTGATCACACGGCAGCGCTCTGACCTCGACACCGAATCCGTTATCCTGCCCGGCGCTGTGCCTGGCGCAGAGCGGGGAGGGGATGTGTTATGAGCGAGCACCGGAACCAGGACGGGCATCCCATCTTGGTCGAAAACCTGAGCAAGCAGTTTGGGGACTTCACCGCCGTGGACGACGTGAGCTTCTATGTGAACCGGGGTGAGGTTTACGGTTGGCTGGGTCCCAATGGTGCCGGCAAGACGACGACGATCCGTATGTTGCTGGGGCTGGTCAAGCCCAGCTCGGGCCAGTGCCGCGTACTGGGCTATAATCCGGCGACCGAGGCCAAAGCGATGCAGGCGCAGGTGGGCTATATGTCCCAGCTTTTCACGCTCTACCGTGACCTGACCGCGCGCGAGAACATCCGCTTCTACGGGCAGGCGTATGGGCTTTCGGGTAAGCGGCTCCGGCGGCGCGAGGCCGAGATCCTCGATATGGCAGGACTGGAGAGGGGCGCGGGAACGCTGACGGCGAACCTCTCCGGCGGTTGGAAGCAACGGCTCGCGCTGGGATGTGCGATCGTGCACGAACCCGAGGTGGTCTTCCTGGACGAACCGACCGCCGGCGTCGATCCGATCAGCCGGCGCGAGTTCTGGGATTTGATCTATGGCATGGCCAAGGGCGGCGTGACGGTCTTGGTGACCACGCACTATATGGACGAGGCCGAGCTGTGCCAGCGTGTGGGATTCCTTAACCGAGGGAAGCTGATCGCGCTCGATACGCCGGATGCATTGAAGGAGAGCCAAATGCGCGGACGGGTGTTGGAGATCAGCGCCGAGGACCCCGACCGGGCGATGCGCGTGCTGCGTGCAGCGCAGGCAGAGGGACGGCTGGCCTTTGATGAGGTCGCGCTCTACGGGGCCGAGATCCACGCTGTGGTGACCGAGACGGTGCCGGGACCGGCACGGGATCCGGACGAGGTCCTGGTTTCCGACCAGGATCCGGTTTCCGACCAGGTGGCAGGCCTGCTCTCCGAGGCCGGGCTTACCGTCCATGGCGTCGTGTGGATCGCGCCCACGTTGGAGGATGTCTTTATCTCGGCGGTGAAGGCGCGATGAACGAGGTGCCGGCATGACGATGGATAGCGTCCGGGTGATGTCGGAGGATTTCCATGACTAGGCGCGTAGGGTGGTTGTTCCTGATCGCGGCCCTGTTGGGGGCGGGGAGTTGGAGTGGATACCGCTTGTGGTGGAGTCCGCGGATGGCGGAGAGGGAGAGCGCGCCCTCGCTGTCGGCATCAGGCATGATCCAGGCACGGCAGATCTCGGTGGCGAGCGAACTGGGCGGCGTGATTGCGGCGATGCCGGTGCGTGAAGGAGAGCGTGTCGCCGCAGGTGAGGTGGTGGTCCAGCTTGATACAACCCTGCTCGACGGCGAACTGGAGGTGGCGGAGGCGCGGCTGGCATGGGCCGAGGCCGGGCTGCGCCAAGCTGAGGCGGGCGCACGCGATGGGCAGATTGCGGTTGCCGAGGCCCAGTTAGCGGCGGCGAGGGCGGGCCACATAACTGCGGCGCGCGCTGTGAGCGACACAAAGGCTCTCGTGGAGACGCCGCAGGCGCTTGACCTGGAGATGGCCGTGATGCGCGGGCAGTTGGCCTCCGCCCTGCACGCGCAGGCGCGCGCGACGGCGCTGAAGGACGCAATCGAAGTCACGAAGGCGGCGGTCGACAGGGCCTGGGAGGCTTTTGACGGGGGTGGGCGCCGCCGCTTCGAGGTCGGTTCGGGTGCTATCTCGGATCTGCTCCGCGACCAGTTGCCTCCGGAGTTGATCGACCTGTTGCCCGACGACATCGGCGAGGGATTGGATGATCGAACGATCACGCGCGGTGACTACGAGCTCTACTTGCGCGACGGACGATATGAGCTCTACGCTTGGCGTGACATATCGTTTTCCCTGGATGCGCAACTCGTGCCCAACCAATGGTGGCAGGCCTGGGTGGGCGTCAACGCGGCAGCAGCGCGCGTGCAGGGGTTGGAGGAAACGCTTCGCCACCTCTCCAGGCAGCGTGCCGCCCCTCAGGCGCTTATGGCGCGTGTCGATGAGATGCGCGCGGCGGAGGCAGAGGCGCTCCAGCTTGTGTCGCTTGCGCAATCGCAGGTTGACGGACTGCGAGCGGGTCTCACGGCTCAGGAGCTGGCAGTGATCGAGGCTCAGGTCGGACAGGCGCGCGCGGCGGTTGAGGCGCTGCAAATGAGGGGTGAGCTCCTGGCTCTCACCTCCCCGATAACGGGGACGGTGGTCAGAGTGATGGTGCGTGAGGGCGAGGTGGCGGCGCAGGGCGCGCCGCTGGTGAGGGTGGCAGATCTGAGTGATCTGCTGCTGACGGTCTACGTGCCGGAGCGGCGACTTGGCGACATTTGGCTCGATCAGGAGGTAGAGGTCCGCGTTGACAGCTTCCCGGAGCGTAGCTTTCCGGGACGCGTGGTCTACATCTCAGACCGGGCGGAGTTTACACCGCGCAATGTAGCAACTGAGGAGCAGCGCGAGAGCCTGGTCTTTGGCGTGGACATTCGACTTGACAGCCACGACGGAATGCTGAAGCCCGGTATGCCTGCGGATGCCTGGTTCCTGGGGGGGGAGCGGTGAGGCCCTTGAGTGGGGAGCCGAAAGCAGTCAGGGCGCGGAGGGGACGTCGCTCGAGCTTCCTAAGGCCTTTCCGTCTCTCGCCCTTTTCCTCGTTCTTGCTCCCTCTCGCCGCTCTCCTGCTCCTGCTGCCGGCCCTGGCGGGATGCGAGCAGGTGCGCGATCTATCCGACGCGATCGGGATGGGTCCGGGTGCGGAGCCGGAGGTTACAGTGCGGGCCTCGGGCACGCTCCGCGCGCAGGAGTTCCGGATTGGCTCGGAGCAGGGCGGGCGCATTGCCACCGTCGCCGTGCGCCAGGGGGATGCGGTACGGGCGGGCGATCTGCTGGTGCGGCTGGATACGATCCAGTGGGAGCTGGCGCTGCTGCCTGCAGAGGCTGCGGTGGAGGTGGCGCGCGCAGAGTTGGCGCTTCTGGAGGCGGGGCCTCGCAATGCGGAGGTGCAGGCGGGACATGCCGGCGTCGCTCTCGCTCAGGCGCGGCATGATGGGGCGTTGGACGCCTGGCATCACGCCCGGGCCCAGGTAGATACGCCTCAGGAGCTCGACGGGCAGATTGTGGAGGCCCGCGCGCGCGTGGCGGTGGCGGAGCAGGCGGTGGAGCTGGCGGAGGCCCAGTTGCAGCCCGCGCAGATCCAGCGCGACATTCGTGCTGAGGGCTCCACCGAGCGGGAGGCTGCCGACTACCAGTTGCAGGCAGCGGAGCACGCACTGGCTGAAGCGCAGGCGGAGCTGGCGACGGCACAGGCGGTGCTCGGCCAGCTGTCGGCGATCCGCAGGCGGCCCCTCGGCTACATCGCGCAGGCGAATGCGGCCGAAGGCCAGGTCGCGATGGCGGAGGCAGAGGTCGCTGTCGCGCAAGCACGCCTGGAGGATCTGATTGCGGGACCGACTCCGGAGGAGCTGACGGTCGCCCGCGCCGCCGTTCGCCATGCCGAAGCTGAGGTCGAGTTGTTGCGTTTGAAAATCGCGCGGGCAACGCTTCACAGTCCGGGCGACGGGGTCGTGCTCACGCAGGTGCTCCAAGCAGGGGAGCTGGCGGCGCCCGCCGCCCCGATCCTGGTGCTGGCAAACCTGGACGAGGTGCGTCTGCGGCTCTTTGTGCCTGCGATAGACATTGGACGCGTGCGGCTCGGTCAGGAAGCCCGCGTGCGGGTGAGCGGCTTGCCCGATCAGGCATTTACCGGCCGGGTCGCGTGGATCGGCGATGAGCCGGAGTATACGCCGCGCAACGTAGCGACCCTGGAGGAGCGGTTGAATACCTTCTACGTCGTCGAGCTGGTGCTGGATAACCCCGAGGGTGTGCTCAAACCCGGAATGCCGGCAGAGGCAGAGTTTGTGGAGGAAGGGATGCGCACCGGTCCTCCTCCACTCAATCGCGCCGGTTCGGTTACTCCGGCAGCTTTTCAGCGATAGACTTGGCTTGTGTGAAGAGCAGCAGGTAGTCCGGTCCGCCGGCTTTGGAGTCCGTCCCGCTCATATTGAAGCCGCCGAAGGGATGGATGCCCACCAGGGCACCGGTGCACTTGCGGTTGAAATAGAGGTTGCCCACATGGAACTCGCGCCGGGCGTAGGCCAGGCGTTCCGGATCGGTGCTATAGTAAGCGCCGGTGAGCCCGAATTCGGTGCTGTTCGCGATCTCGATAGCGTGCTGCCAATCCCTGGCTTTGATGACCGCAAGCACCGGGCCGAAGATCTCCTCCTGCGCGATGCGAGCGTCGGGCGAAACGCCACCGAAGATGGTCGGCTCAATGTAATAGCCGTCGCGATCCGGTGCCTTGCCGCCATACAGCAACTGCCCCTCGCGTTTGCCGACTTCGATGTAGTCCAGCACCGTTTCGTACTGCCTTTGGGAGACGACCGGCCCGAGGGTGTGCTCGCGCCGTGCGGGGTCGCCGATGGTCAGCATCTCGGGTGCCTGCTCCAGGATCTTCTCGAGCAGCGTGTCATAGATCTCGTCGACGAGGATGGCGCGTGATCCTGCCGAGCATTTCTGACCCTGGTAGCCGAAGGCGGACACCAGAATGCCCGTAGCGGCAGCGTCGAGGTCGGCAGTTTCGTCGACGATGACGGCACCCTTCCCGCCCATTTCCAGGATGGTGCGCTTGATCCAGTTCTGGCCCGGACGGGGCCGCGCTGCACGCGTGTGAATGCGCAGGCCCACTTCCTTCGAACCCGTGAAGGCGATGAAACGCGTTCGGGGGTGGTCCACCAGCGTCTCCCCGGCAACGCCGCCCGGTCCGGTAAGGAGGTTGCAGACGCCCGGCGGCAGGCCCGCCTCACCCAAGATGCGGGCATACTCCCAGGCGATCTTGGGGGCATCGCTGGCGGGTTTGAGTACGATTGTATTTCCGGCGACGATGGCGGCGCTGCTCATCCCGACCAGGATCGCCAGGGGGAAGTTCCAGGGAGGAATGACGGCGCCCACACCCAGGGGGATATAATGAAGGGTATCGCGCTCGCCTGGTGCCTGGATCACCTGGACCAGTTCCAGCTCCAGCATCTGGCGTGCATAGTACTCCAGGAAATCGATGGCCTCCACAGTGTCGGCGTCGGCCTCGACCCAGTTCTTGCCCACCTCGTAGACCATCCAGGCACTCAACTCGTGCCTGCGGGCCCGCATCAGCTCCGCTGCCCGCAGCAAGATTGCGGCGCGTTCGGTCGTGGGCGTCCGCGACCAGGACTCGAAGGCCTCGCCGGCGGCCTCGATGGCGCTCCCGGCTTCGACGGCGCCGGCCCTCGAGAAAACGCCGATGACCTCACGTGGGCGGGCAGGATTGGTGGACTTAAGGGTTTGCCCGGTGTAGACTTCCTCCCCACCGATAAGCAGCGGGTGTTTCCTCCCGATGTCGCTTATGACCTGGCCAAGTGCCAGTTCGAATGCGATTTCGTTCTTTGAGAGTGAGAAATCAGTGAGGGACTCGTTGCGAAACTCTCCAATTCGATCCAGCATCGCCCGTACTTCTTGGCTGTCCTGCATACGTTTCTCCTGACTCAACTCGAGACACACGGCATTCCGCAGCGTGCATCGTCTGTTGTGATGTCAGGTCGGGCCGCGTGCGATGATCAACCTCCTGATCGACTCCTGATGCTACTTACATGCTATCTCAAACTGGCTTGGGAGGCGAATGGCTTGTGGGATGCAGACTGGGTCGGGCGAGGCGGCGTTGCGCGAGTGGGAGGAGGATCAGAGCAAGCCAAGCTCGCGCGCTCGGGCCACAGCCTGGGTGCGGTTGCCGACGTCGAGTTTGTCGTAGAGGTGGGTGAGGTACCACTTAACTGTGCCGACGCCGATGTAGAGGGCCTGCCCGATTTCGCGATTGGTCAATCCCTCAGCCAGCAGACCCAGGATCTCGACCTCTCTCGCGCTCAGCGCTTCGCCTGAAGCCAGGAGGGGAGAGGTGCCGGCGACGGGTTCGACGGCCGCCGGGAGCTGTGACGCCTCGAGTATCTCGTCCACGAACGCGGGCGCGAGGTGCCGTACCTGCTGCAAGAGCGGAGCCAAGGCGGCGCTCTCGTCGATGAAGAGACGCAGCCACCGCTCCGGCGCGGCGAGCGTCACGGCCTCACTAAGGGCTTTGAGGGCCTCCGTAGCTTTTGTCTGTCCGTGCAAGAGCAGGGCCCGGGCCTGTAACAGCAGCGACTCGATGACGGCACGCTCTCTCCCCGCAGCACGGGCAGCCGGGAGCACCTTCGCCAGCATCTCAAGGGCGTTCTCGCCCTGCTCAAATGCCAGATAGACGCGGGTCAGGGTCAAATCCCCGACCTCGTGGGAATACTCCGCATTGCTCTCGTTCAGGCGCTCTTGGTACCGGTCGGCCCACTGCCTGGCCCTATCCACGCGCGCCTGTGCCAGGTCGAGTCGTGCCTGCTGCTCTTCAATGCGTGCAGCCAACGCTTCCACGTGATAGGCCTGGGCGATCCGTGCAGCTTGATCCATCGCGTCGCGTGCCCCCGTGGCATCCCCCTGGTGCTGCCTGAGCCAGGCCAGAGACACCAGCGCCACTTGCATGTCGTCGGCCAGGCCGCCCTGTTGTGTTAATGCCAGCCCTCTGGTCAGGTGTTGCTCCGCGGACGGTAGGTCGTTCCGTTCGCGAGCAATCTCGCCCAGGCCGGTCCATGCCAGGCCGTGCGGCGGAATGGGAGCGTCGCTCAGTTCCAGCGCCCTCCTGCAGGTCCTCTCAGCATCGCTCAACCGGCCCTGCAGCACCTCCATCTGTGCTGCCTCGCAATAGGCGTTGATGGCGAGGAAATCCACCCCGGCTGCCTGGGCCAGTGTGCCGGCCTCGAGGAGGTACGCTTCCGCCTGGCGGACATCGCCGGTCATGATGCAGGCCAGGGCCAGCATATCCAGGGCACGCGCACGCGAGTGGAGCGCCTGCTCTGGGAGTTGTGCCAACCCTACCTGTATCTGTGCGGTGCCGCGTCGCGTCTGGCCGCGGAGGACGATGACAGAGCCGCGATACACATTGGCCAGCGCCATCAGCGCGCGCGCCTCATCATCTTCCCGTCCCTCAATCTCCGCCACCGCCCGGTCAAGGAGCCGCTCCGATTCCGTGACACGCCCGGTCAGGAAAAGGCTCCGCGAGGCGTGAAGGCTGAGGGCGGGTCGCGCGCTAAGCACGCTGTCCGGGAGCAGATCAAGCCACTGCACCAACGTGGTGAGCTGCCCGCCTGACCACGCCGCGGGCTGCTGCACGGCGCGCTCAATGATGTCCGCCGTGAATCGCAGATCGCCGGTGGCCCGGGCGTGGTGGACGGCTTCGATGGGCAAGTCATTCGCCTCGAACCAAAGGGCGGCGCGCCGATGGAGCTCGGCCCGCTGTTCCGCGTCCAGTTGAGCGCGCAGGGAGTCGGCGAAGAGGTGGTGATAGCGATACCACTGGCGGCGGTCATCGAGGGGGATGAGGAAAAGGTTCGCGTGCTCCAGGGAGTGAAGGGTGAGGGCAGAGGAGCCGGGTACAGTTCCTTCACCGTTCAACACCGCGTGGCAGAGCGGACCGCACAGCCGTTCCAGTATGGATGTGCGCATCAGAAAATCGCGCACATCCGGTGGCTGGTGCTCCAATACTTCATCGACGAGATAGTCGATGATATAGCGGTGGCTTCCGCTAAACGCCTCGATAAAGGCCGCCGGGTCGGCGCGTCCCTGCAGCGAGAGGGCGGCAAGCTGCAGGCCCGCGATCCAGCCCTCCGTACGCGCTTCGAGGGCTGCGATCCAGTCCGGGCGCAGGGCGAGCCCCATGGTCTCGGTGAGGAAGGCGGCGGCCTCGGCTTCAGTGAAGCGCAGGTCGTGGATGCGGAGCTCTAGCAGCTGTCCGCGCGCGCGCAGCCGCGATAGGGGCAGGGCGGGGTCACTCCGGCTGGCGATGATCAGGTGCAAGTTAGGCGGTTGATGGTCCAGCAAGAAGCCCATCAGCTCGTCGATCTCTGTGTCGTGGATGACATGATAGTCATCCAGCGCCAGGACCACGGGTTGGGGCCGCGCAGCTATCTCATTGATCAGGGCTTCCATGAGGGTGTCGAGTGGAGGCGCGCCGCCGGACTCGAGCAATAGCCGGAAAGCTTGGCCTACATCGGGGAGCGGGTTTTGCAGCGCGCTGATCAGGTAGTGCATAAAGCGTCCCGGGACGTTGTCGACGGCGTCGAGAGCGAGCCAAGCTGATTCCAACGTGTGGACTGTGGAGGGTAGCCGTGCATCGCAAGCCTGCAGCCAAGCCACGAAATCGGCCATTACCGTTGTCTTGCCGAAGCCGGCAGGAGCGGCGATCAACGTGAGCTTACGCGCGAAAGCTCTTCCGTCCGCTGGCCCGGGCTCTGGCGAGCCAGCGGCCCATAATCCGGTAGACAGCTGCTCGCGCAGGCGCGCGCGCGACACCAGGTCGGGGCGCAGCGTCGGGCGATAGAGTTTAGTCTGTAACAGGACCGAGGCCATTTGATGTCAGCTCGTCACGGCTCACCTTTTGGATACGCCCATTATACCATCTACCGGAGCACGCGTGTTCTGACACGCGTGCTCCGGTTACGTGCGCTCGAGTGGCCGCGCGATTTCGTGCTTATGAGTATCTGGGAGACCTTGGCCTTATACTGTGAATCATGGTTGCACCTCTTTTCTTTCTCCTCGCAGGCCTGGGTGGCTGTCGCGCTCCGGTGGGGTGCCGTCGATCAGCGTTGGTAGGTCTCGGCGAGCACAGTGCCTACCATGAGCCGGTGGAACAGCTCCGCCTCCTCCCAGATCATACCGTGCCCCGAGTCCTCGAAGAAGACCAACTGCTTGTCCGGGGCCTCCAATTTGTCGAAATAGTCCTCGGGTACTTGGGAAGGGTTGTTCATATCATGACGTCCGAGGACCACGTAGACGGGCAGATCGAAGTGGGTGTCGTCCTGGCGCAGGTCCAGCTCCTGTAGCTGCGGGTAGACCACGTTGAAGGTGTTCATCAGGCCCAGCAGATAGTACGCGCGGTCGAGCCAACCGTATTCCGGCTGCTTGAACATCAGCATCAGGATGTCGCCATCGCGCCGGTATTCCTCGTTCTTGATGTTGGGATACTCATACAGGGCATACTCGCGTCCGAAGAGGGTGGCGTAGGGCCGGATCGGGCTCTTGCCGAAATAGGGCGGCGGGCCCTGCGCTTCAAGGGTACGCACGAGCTGCGTATCACCCGTCTCACGGGAATGATCGAGGACCATCTGGTAGATGATCTCATCGGTCTCGCGCACGTTGACCATCTGTGCCGTGCCGACGTAAGCGTGGAAGAGTTCGGGACGCGCCTGGACCGCCCGCACGCCGATGATCGTGCCCCAGGAGTGGCCGACCAGGTAGATCTTGTCCTCGTCGAAGCGCGCGCGTAGCAGGTCGGTGAGCTCGATGATGTCGGCGGTGTATTGCTCAAGTGTGAGCTTGGATTTGGGGTTCTGCGACGGGTATGATTTCCCACAGCCGCGCTGTTCCCAGATGACGACGACAAAGTCCTTCTCCAGTTCCTGATTGAAGCGCACGACCCGCGCTGCCTCGCTGGCGCCGGGCCCGCCGGAGAGGAAGAGCAGCACCGGCTTGGCTACATCCTCGCCACGGATGATGAGCCACTGATCCGCGCCACCGAGGCGTACCTTCTCAACGGTGGCGATGCTGTTGGGCAGGGACTTACCGTCCGCGCCGAGGATCGGTTGGGTATGAGCCATCCACTGCGAGCCCAGCACAATGGCCACGACCAGGCCCACGATGATGAGCAACACGATCATCTGACCTCCTAGTTTCTCCTTGGAAGCCGCACGGTGCTTTCGCGATGCCATCCGTGCCAGAGTGACCAGGCTCAGGAGCAGCAATCCGGCGGCAGCGAGCAGCAGCCCGCCCAACACGACCAGCTCGAGCTGGGATGCACCCGCCGCGCCCAGCCCTGGGCGCAGCAGCAGAAAGTAGAAACTGAGGGCGACCAGCGCACATCCCGCACCGATGATAGCCAACGTAGATCTTGATCTGGAATTCACGTCTTGCTCCTTAATATTCCGTCTTCTCGAACTGCATCAACGCGACCAGGATGAAGGCCGCACTCCACACGGTGGTGGCGACCAGCGCGGAAAGCCGCATCTCGGCCGAGATAGTTTGCCCCGTGGCCGTTAACCAGGCGACTTTTGGCAGCATCCACGGCGTAGTCCAGAAGAGGGGCTCGATAAAGCCTCCCAGCAAACCCCCGCCCAGGATCGATGCCAACGCGACCCCCAGGATGGGACCACGAGAGTTGAACAGGGTTCCCAGCATGAGCGTCAAGCTGAGGTAGAACCACGTATTCAGGGCCATGATGCCCACGCCGGACAGGAAGGGCCTCACGGGAAAGGGCATGCCCAGGCGCAGCGAGGCGATGCCATAGGTCACGATGGAGGGGAGCCCGACCAGGAGGAGGAGCACGGGCAGTGCATTGGCGGTGACTTTGGCCCAGATATAGGCGTGACGCCTCACCGGTTTGGAGAGCAGCCATTCGGCGACACCGCTGTGTCGCTCGCCGATGATCAGATCTTGTGAGAGAACCACCGTGCCTATAGCCAGCAACGATACGCCGAACTCAAAGAAGATGTTCAGCCCTATCCACAAGGTGTAGGCCGTTTCTCCGCCGGCGAGCGCCACCTCGGCTGCACTCGCTGCGAAGACCTCCTCGTTGGGCAGGAAGAGCATGATCGCGGTCAGACCGCACAGCACGCCGGTCCAGAGCAGCCCATTCACCCACCACCGGTGGGTCCCCCACCAGGCGCGGCTCTCCTTGCCGAAAAGATTAGAGAACCCCCGGAGTCCTTGCCCATCACGTGCTTTGTGTAGCTCTGCATTAGCCGTCATGCCCATCTCCTCTGACGATATTCATAAAGACCTCTTCCAGGTCATATCTCTTGCGATTGAACTCGACCACGGTCAGTGAGGGGTCCGCGAGCACCTGCCGCAGCAACTCTCTCTCGGCGGTCTTCTCGTCGCTGACGCTGACCTGCCACACGCTGGTTCCGTTGCGCTGCGCTACCATTGCCTGCGTAATCCAGGGCAGGCGTGCCAGTCGAGTTCCCAGCCCATCAGAGCGACCCTTCACACCCACGGAATAGACCACACCTTCCGTCCCCCTCAGGATCTGCTCGATCGGTCCGCCGGCGACCAACTGTCCCCGGTTCAGGATGGCGACGGTGTCGCTGACCCGCTGGACGTCATCCAGGATGTGGGTGGAGTAGAAGACGGTGGTATGCTTGCGCAGCCGGGCCATCACATCCAGCACGGCCTGGCGTCCCAACGGGTCAAGCGCCGAGGCCGGTTCGTCCAGTATGAGCAGGTCGGGATAGTTCACCTGCGCCAGGGCAATACCCAGGCGCTGCTTCTCGCCGCCGGAGAAGCCTTTGATCGGCCGGTCCGCCTTATCGGAGAGCCCCACCAGCTCCAACATCTCGTCGCAGCGCGCGCGGATTTTCGCGGGCGGCCCGCTGAAGAAGAACTTCGCGGTAAAGACCAGATTTTCGCGCGCCGTTAGCTGCTCGATGAATCGGGGCTGCTGGGCCAGATAGCCGATGCGTTCCCGGATGGCCACGCTCTCGGTGACGATATCCAGTCCGAAGATCGTGCCGCTGCCGGAGGTCGGGCGGGCCAGGCCCAGCAGGAGCTTCATCAACGTGGTCTTGCCCGCGCCGTTGGGGCCCAGGAAGCCGAAGATCGAGTTACGCGGCACCCGCAGATTCACCGCACGGAGTGCGTGCACCTCCTCGAATGACTTGCTCAGGTTATCGGTTTCAATGACGAATGCATCAAGCTGCTTCATATCCTCTCCCTAGACTCCACTTGCGACTAACCACTTCATAACACTCTCTTCTCGCTCCATAATATTGTGGTGCGGGGCAGCGTATTTCTCCATTTTCTTCTGCGCGACGATATTTCCATCTACCATATACAGGAGTCTCTCGGCCTTTGCCGCTACCTTGATATCATGCGTCACGAGCATGACGGTGGTCCCCTGTTGGTTGATGTCTGCCAGAATCGCCATAATCTCCGCCGCCGATTTGGAGTCCAACGCGCCGGTAGGTTCGTCTCCGAAGATGATGTCGGGCTCGTTGATCAAGGCTCTGCAGATGCCGGCTCTCTGTAGCTGTCCGCCCGAGGCCTGGGTAATCGTGTTGTCTGCAAGCTCCTCAATTCCCGTCATTTCGAGCAGCTTCCGTGCTCTCCGGCTAACCGCCTCCTTATCCGCATCCCTTGCCACAAGCGCAGGAAACATCACGTTGTCGATCAAGGATAGATTCTTCAGGAGATTGATATCCTGAAAGATAAAGCCCATGTCATTCAGTCGAATCCTCGCCAGCTCCTCTTCCTTCAGTCCGCCGATTTCATGGCCCTTGAATTTCACGCTACCCGAAGTCATTCTATCCATCCCGCTGATGTTGTAGAGTAGGGTCGATTTACCGCTTCCGGAGGGCCCCATCACCGCGATGAACTC
>SLDA01000058.1 GCA_007125545.1 Thermoflexales bacterium
AGCAACTGCACGGATTTCCAGGCGCGCCGCGCCAACGTGCGCTATCGCACTGAGCCGAACGCCAAGCCCGAATTTGTGCATACGCTCAATGGGTCAGGACTGGCACTTCCCAGGATTATGATCGCGATTATGGAGACCTTCCAACAGCCTGACGGCTCGATCACCATCCCCGAGGTCCTGCGCCCCTATATGGGCGGGATCGACACAATCCGCCACGATGCGCTCTAGCACCATCAAGCGCGGCGCGATCTTCGGCCAAGGTCGGAAACCTCGCCTAAAGATCGCGCCGCGTACTGAGTGATGATCGCCTAGACTTCGGGTACGATCGGGTCGGTACTGTACTGCTGCATCAAGACGGACGTCTTACGCGTGTTCTCCTCCACGGCCAACGCCAGGAAAATACCCTCACCCAGGCCATAGAGCCACATAGCGTTGATCGCACCGGCGAGCAGCGCAAACACGGCAGCGATGATGCCGGCAACAGCGCCGTTGACGATCATGCCCATCCCTTCCTGCATTGTCTGAAGGAACGCGGTGCCTGCCACGCTGATGACGCACATAGCCACCGCCCCGATGATGGTAAGCACAGCAACGATGACGCCGAGGATCTTGAAGACAGTGCCGATAAAGCGCAGAACACCAAACCTCTTTTCCATGAAGGCCTCCCTCCCGCGATAGGTATCACTTGCGAACTAAGACTTGCACCCAGTCTAGCACCAGGCAAGCCAATGTCAAAGAGCTGACACCTTCCTTTGACTCCAAAGCCCGCTCATTTATAATAAATGAGATACTGGTCACGAAAACGAACGAAAGGATTGATCATGCACATACTTGAGCTAGGATCTACAGGCATGCAGGTGAGCGCACTCTGCCTCGGTACGATGAACTTCGGCAGTCGCGACAGCCATCAGACCTCCTACCAGATGCTGGACCAATACTATGAGGCCGGAGGTCGCTTCCTCGACACGGCCAACGCCTATGCCCGGTGGCACCAGGGCTGTCAGGGCGGCGAAAGTGAGACACTGCTGGGCGCCTGGATGGCCGAACGCGCCAATCGCGACGAACTGATCATCGCCAGCAAAGCGGGGTTTCCGGCACCTGTCGATGGGCTGGACCGCGGCTTGAGCGCGGGCCAGATCGAGCGCGCGATTGAGGGGACACTGCAACGGCTCCGGATCGAGACGCTGGACCTCTATTACGCTCACGTGGATGACCGGACCGTGCCGCTCGATGAGACCATGGAAGCCTTCCACCGATTGGTCAAGGCGGGCAAAGTGAAGCACCTTGGCGCCAGCAATTATCGCATCTGGCGGCTTGAGCATGCGCGGACGATAGCTGCGGAGCGCGGCTGGACACCCTACACCTGCATGCAGCAGCGCTACACTTATGCGCGACCCAAGCCCAGCTACAACTTCTTTCCCCACGTCGCGGCAGACCGGCAGATGCTGGATTACGCCAAAGCCGCCAACGTACCGCTACTAGCCTACTCACCTCTCCAGGCCGGAGCCTACACCAGGGAGGACCGCGAGCTGCCCGAGCCTTATCTCTGGCCCGACACAGAGCTGCGCGTGAAGGAGCTCCGCGCCGTCGCCCGCGAACTGGACGCGACCCCGAACCAGGTCGTGCTCGCCTGGATGCTCGAGAGTGACCCACCCGTCATCCCGATCATCGCCGCAAGCAGCCGCGCCCAGATGGAGGAGAATCTCGGCGCGCTGGACCTGCGCCTGGGCGACGAAATGATGGCGCGGCTGGACGGCGCCGGATTCTGATGCGAGGGCGCGCGAATAGGGCCGTGCCCGGCGCTTAGGTACCCGCCCGGTGTCTGTTCGCTCCATCATGGTAGAATGAAACCATGACATACACACCAAGCAGGCCTACAAACGTAAAGGGAGCACGCGTACAACGCCACAGCTTTTGGCTGGTGGTGACCTTGATGCTGCTTGTCACGGCATGCACTGTGGTCGACTCCGACGCAGCTCCGGTGTCCACCGGCGAATGGCAAGATGTCATCACAGCAACCGCGCCCGTCGCCACGCCGACGCCGACCACAACCGCCACGGCCACTCTCATCCCGGCGACGTCGACCGCCACACCCACGCCCCAGCCCACAGCGACCGAGGTACCGCCGACGTTGACGCCCGAGCCCACCCCCACCCTGGAGCCACTACGACCGCTCGAGGTCGTCGTGGATGCCAATCAGATCATAGGCCCTTTCGATAAGGGCCTGATCCTCAACGGGTCGGTGGGCGGCTATATGCCGCTGAGGAACTTCAACTGGCTCGCCGGCCATTTGCCCCAGCTAGCCGCCATCGATATGGAGATGATCCGGCTCGATCACCTGATGGATGAGGCTTTTTACCGGGTCGTGTGGCGGCACACCGACGGCACACTGCGCTACGACTTCTCGCGCCTCAATCGGGCGGTCGTGCCCATATTCCAGTCGGGAATGGAGCCGCTACTCTCACTCTCCTACAAGCCCGAAGCGTTGGAGCCCGCGGGCGAGGGCACCCGCGCTCTGCCACCCTCAGATATGAACGAGTGGGCGGAGGTGGTGCGCACCTACGTAGGCCATTTCCGGGATATGGGCTACACCGGCCTGTACTGGGAGGTCTGGAACGAACCGGACGTGCACTTATTCTTCGACGGTGGGCCAGAGGAATACGTCCAACTCTACGTGACAACGGCGCAGGCGATCAAGGAAGTGGATCCCACCGCGCGCGTGGGTGGCACCGCTGATAGCTCGATAACCTCACCGGGGGCGAAGCTGCAGCCGCTACTGGCGCACATTCAGGCCAACCCCGAGGTACCGCTCGATTTCGTGTCGTACCATGATTACGCCGACCCCATCGGGGACGGTCAGCCCCCCTTTATGCTCGATTGGAAGGCGGCGGACGTCACCGCGCTGTTGGCCGAGACGGGTCTTGCGCCCCGCGAGATCCTTGTTACCGAATGGCATCTGACGCCGAATATGACCGCCGGTGCCGGCGCTACCGTCGACACACACGTAGGGGCGGCAGCGGCTGCAGCCCGGATCTACAACGTTCTGCAATACCCCGAGATCACCCGCCTCTTCATCTTTTCGCCGGTCGATGGATACCGGCCCGCGCGCATCTTTAGCGGCGACCTGGGATTGGTCACAGTGAATGGGCGCCGGAAGGCGACGTACAATCTTTTCGAGATGATCTCCTACCTGGGCGATACCCGTATCGACGCTCACTTTGCCGGTGAGGCGACCGAAGAGAACGCGAGCGGCGCGCTCGCGACACGGGACAAGGGAAGCGGCACGGTGGCGATCCTGGCGTGGAATTATTGGGACCAGGCCCGCACACTCGACCTCAACGTCACGGGCCTCCCCACCGGCGAGGGCGCGCAGCACCTCCAGATAACGCGGTATCTGATCGACGCCGATCACGCCAACTACTATAAGGACTATGTGGCTGGCCTGCGCGGTTATCCGGTGAGCCCTAGCGAGGCGCTCCTCCCGGTGGAGAGAAGCGTAGCGCCGGGAGCCGGTAACCTTGTACGGCGATACGGCCTGGCACCGCACAGCGTGATGCTGATCCTGCTGACCCCGTCGGACACACCCGAACCGACCGAACCGCCGGGACCACTGCTTCCCTTCAACTACGCCGCCGGCCAGCCGGTCATTGGAAGCTCGGCCCTCAGGACCCACGAGTGGAGCGCGGCCAAGCTCGTCAACGAGATGCGCCACAGCTTGCCCAACACCCTTGGGTGGTCCAGCGCGCTCACCGCCGACTCCAACGAAGCGGCCTGGATACAGGTCGACCTGGGTGCGATGGTCGAGATTGATACCGTTCGCTTATACCCACGCGACGACGCCGGGTATGAGGGCGACGGCTTCCCCGTGGACTTCACGATCCAGGCCGCGACGGAGGCAGCACCCGACCAATGGGAGATTCTCGTCGCCCACAACAACTACCAGCCTGCCGAACCCGGGCACCGTGTACAGGTATTTACCTTTCCACCGGGCGAGTACCGCTACGTACGCATTCATGCCACCCGGCTGGGTGCTGTGAGCGACAGAGGCTACGCAATGCAGTTCGCGGAGCTCGAGGTCACAGGGACGGGGACACATCCGCCTCCGCGAGAGTGACACCGGGCCCGAAGAGCAGGTCACGTGGACGGAATTGCGGCGCATCGCGCCCTATCTTGAGTCCGGCTCTGGCAATCCTCGGGCGCTCCGTGGCGCGCAGTTGAGCTTGGGCAGCAGAGAGCTGTGCCGCACCCCCTATCCCTGACGCAAGATCAGCGGCAGGTGGATGCGGTGCTGAGTAAGCACCGTCCTGCCCC
>SLDA01000017.1 GCA_007125545.1 Thermoflexales bacterium
CTCTCTCTCCGAAGTCCCCAATGCCAAAGCAATCTTCATAGAAACACTCCAGATGATATAAGGAATTGTACCGTCCTGTCACGCATCACGCACTTACACTGAGTCGGCCCAAGGTGCGGTATAATGCTCTGTGCGCAAACTACATTACCGAGGTCGACGATGAAAGATTCACTCATGCGATTTGAAGCCTATCTGCATCGCCGTTACCCCGACCGGAGTACGGCCAAGCACTACGTGAGCGATGTGCGCATTTTCGCCCAGCACATCGACTGGGCTGCCCCGTCCACCGTCACGGTGCAGACGATCGATACGTTTGTTGCGGCGCAACACCAGCGGAAACTCAAGCCCCGTACAATCAATCGGCGACTCGCGACGCTGCACACGTTCTTTGAGTTTCTGGCGCTCGATGATCCGGCGAACGTTCCACTTAATCCCGTCAACTGGCGCCGCCACGGTGTCAAGGAGGACGAAAGCCTGCCCCGCGACCTCAGCGAGGCCCAGGTGAGCCAGTTATTCGCCGCCATCCCTGGCCCGCGGGATCAAGCGCTGTTCGGACTGATGCTCACCACCGGACTGCGGGCAGGCGAAGCCATCACGCTGCGCCTCGACGACTTGGAGCTGCCGCCCACGCCCGCGGACTTGGCCCGGCTGCGCGTCTGCGGTAAGGGCCGCAAAGAACGCTTCGCTTGGGTGACCCCACGCATCTACGCCAGTCTCCGCGCCTGGCTCGCCGTGCGCCCGGACAGCGAGCACTCAGTGCTGTTCCTGAACCAACACGGCCGCCCGCTGAGCGTCGCCGGCGTCGAGTACTGTCTGAAGCAGTATGCCCGCACGGCTGGACTCAGTGTAAGTTGTCACCAACTGCGCCACACCTTCGCCCGGCGCCTCCTGGAGCACGGACTGACCCTGGAGGTCTTGTCGCACCTCATGGGCCACGCTCAGGTCACCACGACCCAGATCTACACCGCAGGCGCCGATCTGAGCGTGCGCGAGGCGTTCTTGCGTGCGATGCAGCGCTTGGAAGATATCGCCACCCTGCCCCTGCCGGCGCCGGAACCGATGCCTCCGGCTCCACCCGTGGTGCCTGTCGAACCTGCAGATCTCGCCGCTTTGGACGCCAGCTACACCCACTTTGCCGGGTTCCCCGCGTGGCTCCGGGACTCCCTCGAAGCGTACGTGGCTTACCGCTGGCGCAACTGGCAGCCCCATCTCGCCCCACAGCACGCCCAGCGCCTCGCCCGAGAACTACACCGCACCTGGGCCTGGCTCCTGGACCACGCCGCATTACAGAGCTGGTCCGACCTCCGCCGCGCGCATCTGGAAGCCTGGCTGACCGCACGCCAAGCCGCGGGCTTACAGGTCAGCAGTCAGGTCAACCAACTCAACACCGTGCTCCGGCACCTGCATTTCGTCGCCGATCATCAGGGCTACGCCCTGCCCGCCGACCTGTGGCGCATTCCTTACCCGCAGCGTCCTGAAGCCCTACCGCGGCACCTGAGTGAGGAGCAGTACCAACGCCTCGTTCAGACCGTGCTGGAACGCACGCAGCCGGGCAGTGCCGCACGTGCCTGGTTCTTCACCCTGGCCCACACTGGGGTACGCGTCTCCGAACTCCTGCACCTCCAGCGCGCCGACGTCGATGTGGGCAACGGGCGCCTGACCATCCGCGGCGGCAAGGGCGCCCGAGATCGGGTGGTATACTTGACCCCAGTCACCGCCCAAGCCCTCGCCGCGCACATCTGCGCCCTGCCACCGGACGCGGTGTGGCTCTGGGGCGAAGGGGAGCGGCGCATGACCGATCAACACGTTCGCTACCGCTTGCGTCGCTGGGGCGCCGCCTGCGACGTGCAGGTCTCGCCGCATCGCCTGCGCCATACTTTCGCCACGCGGCTGCTTAACAACGGGATGCCGCTCGATACCATTCGCCGGCTCCTGGGGCATCGCACCTTGAGTATGACCCAGCGTTACGCGCACCTGCACAACGCCACCGCTCAACGACAGTTCCAAGAAGCGATGCGCCAGCTCGAAGGCATCGCGGTTAGCAACTGGCCGCAACCTATTCAGACTGATAAGGTGCTTGTTTCAACGCAGACCGACTCAGTGTAAACGCATCACGCATCATCCCCCCTATCCCCACAACCGCCAGTACCCAATCACCGGCAAGACTCCCAGCGCTGCCACGGCGACGGCGGTCAGATGTGCCCGCGCGACCGCGGTGCCCGAGCGCCGGACCCAGGCCAGTCCTGTCAGGGCGAGGAGCCCTACCGCTGTAACCGGTGCGAGCCACGCCGCGCCGCGCACGACGGGCGAGCTGAGGTAGGCGATCAGCCCCGCTGGATCGGCGATCAAGAAGCGCACGAGCGCGACCATCAGGCCCACCAACAGCCCCGCGACAAGCAGCGCGCCCGCCCCCGCGGCGAGCAGCGCCCAGGTGGGGGCCGGCGGACGCCACGGCAGTCTCTCGCCGGAAAGCCGGCGGAACGCGATCCCCGTCCAGACAACGCCACCTGAGAGGAGGAGGAGGGTGGTGACCAGCAGCGCGCCGGCCTGCGCCGGTATGCGTCCATACCACGGTAGCGTGAGGGGTGGCAGTCTCTCGGCGGCGGCACGGTCCTCGTCGACTGTCATGACGCCGTTCGGGAGCTCGTCCACCTCCACGCCCGAGGCCGCATCCGCCTCCGTGGTGCGCGCCAGCGTCCATTCCGCCATCAGCTCGACGTAACCGGGCGGGAAGCTCACCCATGGACCGTCCGTGATACCGGGTGCGGCTTCCGTCTCCGCGACGAGGCTCATATTGTGCCCCGCGCCGCTGAATATGCGCAGTGTCACATCCTCATTGCCCGCGCGCGCCAACGCGGCCTCAAACCGCTGCGCGCTTGTCCACGGCGGTACCGTCCGGTCCTCCTCGCCCCAAATCGCGAGGATCGGGGGCTGCAACCGCTCGAGTACCGAGACGGCGTAGTGGTCGGGATCGAGCCCCAGAAAGAAGACCTCGGTGCCGTAAAGATTGAGCCGGTTGAGATCCTGCTGTAGCCGTGCCGCTTTCATCCCGGCATCCATCTCACGCGGACCGGCCCCCAGGTCGAACAGCCGGTTGCGCCAATGGTATAACTCCTGCTGGGACGGCGTCATGCCCGCGCCCGACACCGTGACGACAAAGGCGATCTCCTCCTCACTCCATATGGCCGCGAGCGGGGCCACCCAGCCGCCGTGGCTGTGGCCCCAGATCCCGATCATCTCGTGGTCGATCTCGTGATAGGGTTTGAGCAGGCGCAGCGCGTCGAGCGCATCTTCGACGAGCTCGTAGAGGGTACTTGTATGGGGGTCGCCGGTGGAGGCCCCTATGCCGCGCTTGTCGTAGATAATGGACGCGATCCCGTGGCGCGCGAAAGCCGCGGCAATCTCTCGATGGCGCTCCCGCGTCTCCGGCTGCAAGCCCTGCGCGAAGACCACGGCGGGGTAGGGCCCCGGTCCGTGAGGCAGCAGCACCGTCCCCGCCAATCTGGCGCTGCTGCTGCCGAAGCGCACCTCCTCCACCCGATAGTTGCCGACCTTTACGGCGGTCGCTTGCAGCGCGACTCCGTCGGTTGCGGCGACTTGCCGGTAGCTGCCCTCCAACTCCCAGGGGAGCGGGTTCTCTCCATCTATGATGAAGCCCACGACCTCGCCGCCGTCGAAGCGCTCAAATGTGAGCTCGTGCCCCGTAGTGGTGAGGAAACGGTCCGCACCGAGCGGCAGAAGCCCGATGTGCCGCGATCGCCAGGAGAGGTAGAGCCCATCCCGAAGACCCGCTCGGCCCACGAAGTAGGGGGTCTCATCGGGCAGGATACGGTAGTCGCCCACGTAGGCTGCATAACCGCCATAGTCCCGGTCGAGGCGCACGATCCGCCGCAGGTGAAGGGAGCTCGCCTCAGCGGATAGCGGCTCGGTGGACAGGGCTTCGGAGCTGCCGGAATCCCAGGATAGCTGTCCGGTGAGGGTGTCATCGACCAGCTCTCCCAGGAAGTTCAACGTTTCCGAGTCCGTGCGCGCCGTAAACTGCAGGGTCGGGGCGTTATACCGCACCGACTCGAGGGGTATCTCCCCGTCCTCGCCCGTATCTGCGTTGTAGGGGAAGGTGAGGGTGCCCGCCCACCGCGATCGGCGCTCGACAAACGCCACCTCCAGGAAGGTCGCGATGGCGCCGTGGTTGATCGCCGGGCCATCCTCCTCCCAGGGCAGGCTGGGCGCGTCGTTGAAATCCCCCCACAGGCTCATGCGGGCAGACCCCAGCAGCGCTTGGCCCAGGGGCAGAA
>SLDA01000078.1 GCA_007125545.1 Thermoflexales bacterium
AGCGGCCAGGCATCCACGGCCCGCGCTGCCGCCTCGATCTCCGCCAGATCCGGGCTGACCTCCAGCGGCTTGCCCAGAATACAGCCCGCGACCGCGGCCAAGAAGCCGGCCTCGGCCCGCGCCGCCGCCTCCTCCGGCGGCAGGACGCCGATCGGGCCCGTGGCGCGGTTGGGATCGGCCTCTGCCCAGATGCCGTTCAGGTCGTTCGGCTCCACGTAAGGCCAGCCGGCGCGCAGGGGCGCTCGGGCCAACTGCTCGGCGAGAGCCGCATAGGCGTCGTAGCTGGGGGGCAGGCGCCCCAGTTCCTCCCGTGCGTCATCGACATCATGGCCCTGTTGGTCCTGCGTGGCGATGATGCCGGCTAACCAGCGCTCTAGGTCATCCAATGGTGGCAGCATATTCCTTTCCTTTCCCCATACTCTCCAGTTCTCGAATGGGCATCATGCTTGGTCCCTCCCCGGGTGCAGAGGTGATCGGGCGTTCTGACGGGCCGCGGCCTGATGATGTCGCGGGTCGTTTCCACAGAGCCAGGGTTCGTGCCCAATGCGGGCATCTACATATTCACAAATACGAGTCGATGATTCGGCGGACCGCTATACTCCAGGTGCGGCGTCCCATCCTCCATCGTCGTAACCATGTAGCTGACCGGTCCCAACGTTGTCGGCATATCCCGAACTCCGAAGCGGCAGCCGGGTGCCCGCCACGCGGGCGGCACGCCTGCTCCGAGGATCAGGGTATCCCCTTCCTCGTCGACGAACAGCGTTCGAAGCAGGGCCAGCATCTCGGCTCCCGTCCAGTTATGGGGCATATTGCCTGCCGCTGCCCGCTCCGGCTGCAGCCATCCGCGCGCGCCCACGTCGTTGCCATACGGCAACCGCTCGCTACCGTTGGGTGCGCCTTCAGGCCACGCCGCGATCCGCCAGGGGCGTGTGGCGTCGTCGAGCATCCCGTCGAGGTTGATCCAGGCCTCGTCCCTGTACCCGAGGCGCAGGGCATTGTGAATTTGCGCGGCTTCGAAGTAGGTCCACAGCCGCTCGCGGTGGCGGCGTCCTTCGGGGTCGAGCCGGTGCGCCCTGTACCACTCTCCAAACCTTGTCCGCAGCGTATCGCCATAGGGTGGGGCGGTCAGGGCGCCGGTCGGATAGGGCGTCACCGCCGGGTCCCGATCGTTACCGTAATCAGGTAGTAGATGCTCGAAGAGTGCCGCTTCCAGCGTGGCAAGCTCGACGTGCCAGTCCGCCGTTTCCTCCACCTCCAGCAGTTCCCCTGCCCGGACTGCCTCACGCAGGCCGGCAACAGCCCAACAGTTGATGTAGAAATCGGGTGTGTGCCAGTCCATACGTCCGTGGATGGTGCCGTTGACCGCGGGCAGGCAGACCAGCGTGCTCGCAGGTGAGTTGTAAGCTTGGCGCGTCCGGTTCTCGACCATCGCGTGCAGCGGTACCGGCGTGGAGCGCATACGTTGCAGCCACTCGAATCGCCGGCGCACATGCGGGAAGACATCGTGCAGCCACTCGCGGTCACCGGTCATCCGGGCATGCGAAACCAGGGCCCAGAGTCCCTGGCCGGGTGCATCAGCCTCCGCGCCGAAACCGCCCCCGAAGTCTAGCGGTGCCAGGTAATCGCAGCCGGTGCGCGCCAGGTCGTGGCGCCCGATCAGGTCCAGCGCCCTCAGGACGCTCACGCCGTCGCGTATCCAGAAGATCGGGTAGTTCACCGCCCCAATGCGCGGCAGGTTTGCTTCCATCGCGGCCAGAATGTGATAGGCTGAGATCTCCCAGACTTGGGCCACACGGGGGTCGGGCGCGAAGACTCGGGCGGGCAATGCCTGCTCCCAGCCCAACCGTGCTAACGCAAAGCCCTCTTCCACCGAACGCTCCGTAAACGGCTTCCGTTGTGGCATTATCGTACCGAAGGCGCGGTCCCCGAAGCCATGTTCGGTCCGGAAACGCAGCTCGGCGCCGGAGTGTGAGGGCAGGCTTAGGTCCACCGAGAGGATCGCAATCGGCGATGCATCCGCCGGCTCGTCCACGATCACGTGCCAGCGCTCAACGTTGGGCGTCTCGATCACCAGCTTGAGGGTAGTGTTGACGTGCAGCGTGCTCGTCGCCTTGTCCCAGCGCAGCAAGCGCAGCTTGCCGCCCGCAGGTCCGGTGTCCTTGATGACGATGTGACAGGTCAGGGCTGCAGGCCCCTTTGCCGCCGTCCGAGGGGCCGCTGTCAGAGGCGCCGCCGTTACCGTCACCCGGTTAAAATCCACGCCCTCTGCCCCTTCCGTTCCGAGGTGGCACAGCTCGTGGGTCACCTGCGCACCGCCTACACGGTAGCGAGCGCGCAGCACCGGAGGTCCGCCGCCGGCGCCCGGAGGAGCGTCGGGTGCCTCGTCACCGAAGCCCCATTCAATCTCGCTGGCGGGCAGCCTGTCGGGCGTGACGATCGTGCCTTCGGCCTCAAACCAGAGGGATAGCCCGCATGTCCACACGCCCGGCGAATATGTATTGCCCGGCTCGACCGTTGTCGTATCACACAGCGCCGCTGCCGGGTCGCCGAGGAACACGTGTTCGCTTCCACGGTTCTCGGTTCTCCGCGCCAACCCAGCGATGTCGCTCCCGCTCACACGCCACCTGCCCTTCCGTTCTGCGCCGGTTGTCCCTCTTGCCAGGCCTACCTCGCGCCCAGCTTTTTGCAGACACACATCTTTAGTATAAAAGGAACCACGAAATCCGCAAAATCCGTCCGACGGCGTCTGCCTCCGGCTCTCCTCCCGCGTCGCAACGCCGGATTGACTTGTTCGCGGGACCACAGTACCCGTGGCCCACTTTGGCCGCACATCGACCGACGGCGTCTGCCTCCGGCTCTCCCCCCTTGTCGCAACGTCGGATCGGTTTGTCCGCGTTGCCTCAGCTGCGCGGCATGTGGGCGTCGCGCGTTGGGGGGAGTGGGAGGGGGGCGTCCGGTGCAGACGCGCTGGGCGCGCACAACCGCAAAGCAGACCCCCACCCGGCCTCCCCCGACGGGGAGGAGGCAGAGGCGGAGGCATCCGGCTGCTAGGTTACGACTGGGCGCGGCACGTTGCCAGGGTGCGCATCAGAGCGAGCGTTTCCTCGATGGGCACGAAGGGCGGTTCGTCCAGCGCGTAAAAGCCATAGCAGCGCTCGTAGTAGTCGACGGGCTCTACTTCTGACAACGGGAGCACGAACTCCTGCCAGGAGATCGTCTCGTCGATGTTGCCGTAACGCCGCTCGGGGGCGACCAATTCGTCATGGACGACGCCTGCCCCGAGAGCCGCGGGGTCGTAGTAGCGGACGCGCCACGCATGGTCTTGCGCGTCCAGCACAATGCTGCCGTAAGCGCCCAGTACGTGCCACGCCGGGACAGGATGTGCCGCAGCCATATTAATGTCGAGGTCCAGAAGCAGCCCGCTCTCTGTCTCGATCAGCACCTTGACGACGTCGTCGGCGTCGCCCAGACTGGCGACCGTGCGCAGCGCGCACGTAATCTTCCGCGGCGGCGAGCCGGCGAGGTGGAGCAGCTCGTCGATATGGTGCGACCCGTAGTTGTTGAGCATGCCACCGCCGTATTTGCGGAAAGCCTGCCAATCGTTGCGGCGAATGTAGTCCGAACGCCCGCGCTTGATCATATACAGCGGGCCGATCAGGTTTCGCGCCAGGAGTTGGTGCAAGCCTACGACTTCCACGCCTGCGCGGTGGGGCTGATAGACCATCAGCTTGCGTCCCTGTTTCTCCGCAGCTTCGATCATCCGCTCGGCCTCAGCCAGGGTGGGGGCCAGAGGCTTGTCGCAAAAGACATCACAACCGTGCTCGAAGGCCAGGAGCGCTTGCTCGGCGTGAAAAGGGGTGGGGGAGGCGATGACAACCAGGTCGATTGCCTCTCCTGCCAGGAGCGGGGCTAGGTCGGCGTAGGAACGTACCCCGTAGGCGACAGCTGCTTCTTCCCGCCGGTCAGGCAGTGGATCGACGACGGCGACGGGTTCGAAGCCCGGATGCGCTGCGACTTCGGGCAGATGGAATTGCCACCCGATGCGGCCAAGGCCAACGATGGCGGTGCGTAGGATTTTCATACGGATGTAACCTCCGGGCAGAGTGTGCTGGATGCTGGATACTCACTATTTGATGCTCGTAGGGAGTGTGTGTTTGTGGTAAGGATAGGCGGTTCCGGGTGGGGTGCAAGTGCGGTGGACGAGCTCCTGGCGGACAAAGAAGGGGCGGGAGCCAGCGGCTCCCGCCCCACAATAGGTCTTGTAGCGGA
>SLDA01000082.1 GCA_007125545.1 Thermoflexales bacterium
GAGCGGCCAACCGCGTCCGAGCGGCAGGCATTGATTCGCGTTTCAGCCGTCGTCTTTGGCCTCAGCCTTCTTGCGCTGGCGCATATAGCATGGACAGTGCTGAGTGCATCCGTAGGCCCTTCCTTTTCCTCAGTCCTCCACCGTACGGTGGTAGACATAGCTGTAATGGGTCTGGGGGCAACGCTGACGACAGCCAGCGGCATCTTGATGTTCCGGTTGCGTTCGGACCTTGCGAGTTCGCATGAGCAGGTCGTGCCCGATGACACCGCTTTCCACCCACCGCACAACATCTCGTCGAAGCCTATCGCTGGGCAGGTACCCTTCGTAACGTCGTCACCGATCTACACCGACGCACCGGCGGACTCCCTGTGCAGGACAAGTGCCAACCCGCGAGTGGTTTATGGAGAAGTGGGTCTCGAGATTGCAGTGCTCTTTGGGGCAGCGCTGGGGCGCACCCCCCTCGATCTCGAGGGGTTCCTGAACCGGACGGTAGAGCTCCTCGCTGAACGTTGTCCCTGGGATGAATCACCCGCTGGTGGTAGCGTACGGGCACAGGTCGCGATTTTCCTTGTGGACGAGCAGGGGGAATGGGCCACGTTGCAGGCCGCCTCATCGGTCTCGGGGAAGGCATTGGTTTTGCGCGGCCATCGCTTGCGACGTGGTAAACATACAAGCGTGGGCTGCGTTATGACAGAGCGCACGGTATGGCAGGGTGCAGATGGTGCCGGAGCCTCTCTTCCGGCACCTGGGCTGGCGGCGCTGCATTCGGCTATTGCTTTGCCTATATTCCGGGATACCTGCCCCAGCGAAGCAGGCGTTGATGCAGGCGCATTACTCGGGGTTCTGGATATTCGCTCGGTGCGGCAGAATGCCTACACCCAAGCGGATGTGGATGGACTGACCCGCATTGCATCCTACTTGGGGACCGTGATTTCCAGTATTCGCAGGCTCCAGGACGCGCTTGGAGCACGAAGCGCACGAAGTCCCTTCTACCAAACCGCGAACCGGCTCGCAGCGGCTCGGAGTGAGGTGGATGCTTACATAGTGATGCTGAGCGCGCTGCGCGAGTTTGATCCAATGCGCATCGTGATCGTTCGAACACCCGCCGAGAACGCACACCATGCCTATCCAGATGCTCTCGGAGACCGAGACGCCCTTCACGTAGCCGTCGACCTCGCCGAAGCGGAGTTTCCCGGATTGGACTTCACCCAGTCTCGATCGAGTCTCGTGCCTGTAACGCCGGTAGATCTGGCGGATATGATGCCGCCCAGCCTGGTCGATATCATTATGATGGGTTTGGCTCTCGACCATCCTCTCTGGGTGGAGGATCTTGGCTCAGGCGGCACGGAGCCTTTCTCATACGTGGTAGGAGGTAGCGAACTCGATGTCGGGGTGTCTCACCCTGCAACCCCCGAGCTGGCAAACGCATTGCGCGAATTGACACAGGGGTGTGATCTAGGAGGGCTGGCGTTGATTCCACTGCGCATCTCTGATGCGGTCACCGCGGGATTCCCTGTGGGGGGCATACTCGTGCTATATGGAGAGGCGCACATAGTCACACCGCTGGAGCGGTCTCTGTACGAGATGCTGGCAGATCTAGGTGGTGTGATCCTGGAACGGAGCCGTCTCTTTGCGGAGGCAAGCGCGCAATTAGAGCGCGAACAGCATCTGAAGGCGATCCGCGAGCGTCTGCGTGCCACGCTTGATCCGGATGAGATTTTGAGGACGACGGCGCAGGGGTTGGGGCGTGCATTGGAAGCGCAACTCACTACAGTCGAGCTAAGCCTGACGCCTGGCATCGCTGCCGCTGCGATTCCGGATGATGATTTAGCGGCTGCTCACGAGGGTCACTGATGCTCAATCGCTTTGCATACATTCTGGGGTCTACGGATATCGGGCTCGCTGCTCTCCTGATAGTGCTGTTGCTGCTGACTGCAATCATTCTCTTCGCGGTGCGACCATCAAAGCAACTGAGCATTCACAGCCGGCTCCTGATTTCCTTCGTCTTCGTTGCGCTCCTCCCCGGCATTCTGATCGCGAGCGCTTCAATAATTCTTGGGCTGCATGCAAGTGACCGCACTATGCTCGCAGGACTGGAAGCCGCTGCGAATATGCACGAGGCACGGGTCCTCGCCTGGATTGAGGACTTGCAGCGCGACATAACCGTGTTGCGGGAGCTGGAGTACGCAGACTTACACACCGTGCTGACCATGGAGCATGAACTGCCCGCATTCCGGATGGCCCACGATGCGCAGCAGCAGAGATTCCGAGATACGCTCGCTTTGCGTGGCGGCTTTGATGACCTTTTCCTGGTCGACCCCACCGGAGTGGTTGTCCTCTCCAGCGCTTCGCTGGATGAACTCAGCGAAGGCGTGACCGGTGAGGAATTTGCCGGCGTCCTTGAAGAGGGTCTGCTCGCACCTTACGTGGGATGGCTTCCCTCATCGATTCTACTGAAGGCCCCCTCCGGCGGGCCGGCTCCGTCCTTGACGATCGCGGTGCCTGTCGTTGGCGAAAACGGAGAGAGATTAGGCCTCTTGGTGGGTCAGGGCGGGTTCGCCGGCATCGCGAAGATCCAGGAGCACCGGACGGCTCTCGCCGAAGACCACGCGGTGTACCTCGTCAGCGGTGAGGGCCGGGTACTTGCTACACTTAACCATCCGGAAGATCGGGGCAATAGTGATGCCGGAGCTGGGTATCTGGACGTCACCGGCTCACAGGGTATCCAGGATTTGCTCATCGCGCGCGCCCGACATGCGGGCCGGTACCTGAATCACGTCGGAGATCCAGTGCTGGGTGAGTATCGCTGGATCCCAGATCTCGAAGTTGGTCTTGTCGTTGAAGCATTTCCCGTTGGGCTTGCCCGGACTATACGGGCAGGGATGAGTGTCAACATGGCCCTGATCGCGATCTCTGTCGGCCTTGCGATCCTTGCCTCTATCAATATCGCCAATGGCATGGCGCGCCCGCTGAGACAAGTGGCGGAAGCGGCAACGAAGGCGGCCGCATCCTTGGATGCCCCGGCTTTCCTGGCCAAGGACGATGGGCATTCTGTGATGCTTGTCGAGCAGAATGATGAGGTAGGGCGGATCGCGTTCGCGTTCAATGAAGTGATCCAACGTCTGCGTGAGCTCTGGGGCAGCCTCGATGAGCAGGTTGCGCAGCGCACTCAGGATATCGAGAGACGGTCCGCGCTGCTTCAGACGGCAGTCGATGTAGCGCGGCTGGGAGCGTCGATTCGTGATATGGATGAGTTGTTGCCTATGGCAGCAGCGCGGATGGGCGAGCAATTAGGCGTCTACCACGTGGGAATCTACTTGCAGGACGACACACGACGCGCACTCGTCATGCGGGCAGCCTCAACCGGGGCGGGATTGGTCGAGCGTGGCGTCCGTCTGGAGCTTACTCCTGCCTCAGCAAGTGACGGGGGCGGAACTGTCGTCGACGCTGCACTGGGCGGAGAACCGGTTGTCGTGCCGGACGTAGGTGAGGAGGTCCGTTACCTGGGCATTCCAGAACTCCCCTACACGAAGTCGGAGATCAGTCTCCCACTGCAAATGGGGGGCGAGGTGATCGGGGTGCTGGACTTACAATCGACACACCTTGACGCTTTCGCTGAAAGCGACATAGCCTGTCTGCAGACGCTTGCCGAGCATCTGAGCCTGGCAATCGAGAATGCCCGGCGCTTCGGCGAGGCAGAGAAGCGACTGCTTGAAATGGGCCGATTGGTCAGGATGCAACCCGAGGAGGGTTTGCGTGAAGTGCTAGAGGAGGGAGCCCCCCGGTCCTACGCCTACGATGGCGTTGAAGTGCGCGCCGCCGATTCGGGGGCGACGGTCGCACCGGTGGATCTGGAGTTGCCGATTACGGTTGGTTCGGGGTCGGACGCCGATCATCTGGGTAGGGTTCGTGTCAACATCGGGTCCGGACGTGGGCTGACACAAGCCGATATAGAGCTGGCGCGTTCAGTTGCGGCCGAAGCTTCATATGCGCTGGAACGTGCGAGGCTGGTCGGCGGGACGCAGCGAGCTTTCGTGGAAGCGGATAGGCTCTATTGCTCTGGTCGTGCGATTGCCGACGCGGGAAGCATCGATGAGGTCGTCTCTGCCCTGGCTGATTATATTGCGGCGCCCGAAATCGACCTCATTCTCGCCTTGATGTCCCGATCTGCAACCGATGGGTATGCACCCTTTGTAGAGGTGGCCTCGGTTTGGAGTGGCTCACCGGACAGGATCGGTGCGCGTTCGACACCTACCTTGCAGC
>SLDA01000021.1 GCA_007125545.1 Thermoflexales bacterium
TCCAGGACGTGTGGGACAGTGCTCCGGTTGTGCGTACTCCAGTAGAGTGGGCCTTGCGCTGGCTCTGGGACCAGCCCGAGATCTCGCTTGTGCTGAGCGGGATGAGTACGATGGAGCACGTCGTGGAGAATGTGGCCAACGCCGCACGCTCCGACGCCGGCGTGATGACCGAGGAAGAGCAGGCGCTAATCGTGCAGGTACGGCAGACCTACGAGGAACTCTGTCCGATTCCATGCACCCAATGCGAATACTGCCTGCCGTGCGCCGTAGAACTGAATATCCCACGGCTCTTCGATACGCTCAATCGCGGCGTTATGTACGGCACGCTGGACGAGGCCCGCGGACGCTATGAGCGGATGTCTGAGGAGCAAAGAGCCTCAGCTTGTATCGCCTGTCGGGAGTGCGAGGAGAAGTGCCCGCAATCGATACCGATCAGCGAGTGGATGGTCCACATCCATGAGATCTTGGGTGAGGGTATGGATCTCGACGCTTGCCTGGAGCAGATAGCGCTGTAACGCTCAGGCCACAGCTCTGGAATACGGTGCCTCCCCACCTCGACAGATCGCCGAGATGGAGAGGCACTGTTGGAAGGCACAGCGCGCCTCCCACAAGGAGATCAGACGCTCAGCGTCAGCCGCACGGTCTTGATCTCAAAGGGCTGGAAGCTCAAGGAGAGCGCGCCGTTGTTCAGCGCCAGCTCTTTCAGCGGACTCTCCATCAGGTCAGCCTCCGATGCTGCAGCAACAGGGAGGTTTACACCCAGGACCGCATCTACGCAGCCGCCGGTTGCTTCGTAGAGACGCACGATGATGTCCTCCCCGTCCTCAGCCTGCTTCACCGCCTCAATGACTACATTGGGCGTGCTCAGCTCCAGCCAGGACATGCAGCGCGGCGCTGTCCCGCGCTGCGGCGTCACAGGTGTGACAACTAATGGCACATTCAGCGCATAGGCCTCCTCAATCACACCACCCTCGACCGGGTCGCCGGCATGCGGATAGAGTGCGTAGGTGAACGTATGATCGCGCTGGTCTGTGAAGCCCAAATGTGGCTCTCCGACCGGGAAGGTCAATCCGACCTCCCGATTGGCCCCGGGATAGGGAACGCTACGTAGGAGGTTGAGATCGATGACATTCCCTTTGATCTTGTGCCCGTACTTGGAGTCATTGAGCAAAGCAATCCCGAAGTCTCGTTGGGAGAGATCAACCCACTTGTGAGCGGCGACCTCATCTCGCGCGAGGTCCCAGGTCGTATTGCGGTGCGTCGGGCGCCGGAGATGGCCGAATTGGATCTCGTAGGTCGCCTCGTCAGCCCGAACAGCAACCGGGAACTGGGAGCGTAGCATAGCGCGGGTTTCGCGCCAGTTGAGCTCGGTGACGAAGTCCAACCGCGAACTCCCGGAGGTCAGGATGATCTCCTGAACCAGCTCAGAACTCCCAAGCTGATAGGTCTGCTTGAGAATGGCGCGAGGGCCGTCGATGCGTGGCTCCGACGCCACCAGTTTCATAGCGCGCGAGCTTTGCTCGGCATAATCCATCGGGAAGTCCCAGGCGTCGCCCAGATCGGCGAAGACCAGCAAACGGTTGGCGCGCTCTCCCTCAGGGATGAACTCGCGCTTCAGCCGCTTATTAAAGAGAGACACGATGCTGCCATCTTCACCAAAGGCGACGGTGAGATGATCGTTCTCCAAATGCGAGGATGTGGCCTTCAGCACACCTATTTCGGGCGCCGGCACACCAACATCCACAGTTATGTAACCCATGGGAGGCACCTCAGCAAAGGCCCACAGGTCGCCGACCGGCACCCATTCCGAGCGCGCCCACGAAAGGTCGTTATGGACGATAACAGGAGACGCCATGTTATGCGTGTCCACGCTTGCAGCGATGGCAGTCTCGCGTTCAGCCGAGAGTGCCGTTACCTCCGCGTACATAGCATCATATCGCGCCACGCTCTCTTCGTAGACCCGTCTGATCGAAGAGCCGGGAAGGATGTCGTGGAACTGGTATAGCAAGACTTCGCGCCAGATGTCGGTCAGGCGCTCCACCGGATAGGGCTGCCCGGCCACCACGCGGCCGACCACACTGCGCCACTCCAGCCCGCGCAAGCCAAGTTCCATCTTGCGGTTGTACCACTTGTTGCGCGCCTGGGTCGTCAAAGTACCCTCGTGCCGCTCCAGGTAGAGCTCCCCGACCCACGTGGGGAACCGAGCCGCCTCTTCACGCCATTTCCTGTGGAAATCGGCAGTGGATTCCAACTTCACAGGGCTTAGCCCGGCGAGATTCCGAATGCGCCGCAAGCGCTCCAGATGCTCCTCGCCCGGACCGCCGCCGCCGTCGCCAATACCGTAGACCATCAAACTGTAATGTGAGATACCCTTGTCCTTGTAGTTCGTCTCGATGCGACGCACAGACCGTGGCGCGGCAGGGCTGTTGTACGTCTCCTCAGGGAACATCTTGGCGAGCACTTGAGTTCCATCGATGCCCTGCCATTTGAAAGCGTGATGTGGAAAGACGTTGATAAGGCTCCAGGAGAGCTTCTGTGTGAAGAAAGTCGTGACGGCGGCCTTACTCAGTATCTGGGGCAGCGCCGCCGTGTAACCAAAGACATCGGGCAACCAGAGATAGTCGATGTCGACGTCAAACTCCTCCTTGAAGAAACCTTTTCCCAGCAGTAGCTGCCGGACCAAGGCTTCGCCACCGGTGATGTTGGTATCTGCCTCCACCCACATCGCGCCTTGGGGTTCCAGGCGGCCCTCACGGACCTTCGCCTTGATTTTCTGGTAGAGCTCCGGGTAGCTCTCCTTCATCCACTGGAAATACTGGGGTTGGCTGGCGCCGAAGATGTAGTCGGGATACCGGTCCGCCAGATCGATTGCCGTCGCGAAGGTACGGGCGCCCTTGCGTAGGGTCTCACGGATCGGCCACAACCACGCCAGATCCATATGGGCGTGCCCCACGGCACTGATCTCGAGCGAAGGATCGCCTCCGCGCTGCGCGAGCAGCGGCTTCAGGAGCGCGCGCGCCTTCGCCGCCCCAGTTGACAACCCTTCGTAGAGGATGTGGGTCACGTCGGTTAAGCCGGTGAGTACCTGATGGTAGCGCGGGCTATCCTCGGGCAGCGTGTGAAGGAAGTCCAGCAGCACCTCAAAGTCATAGTAGAGGTCCCGGACCTCGTCATTGCACACGGCAATCGCCGCCTGCCTCACGGTTCCGTTACCTGACACGTTGCCGAAGAGATCGTTATAGCCGGCATCAGCCCAGACGTCGATGGGCTCGCCACCTTGTGCGGCATCCGTCACCTCGAGCACCCGCTTTCCCGGAACGCCCAAGCTGTAGTCATAGCTCGAGCTGACAGGGGTAAGCCCACGGACCGGGACCCCATCGGCATCGAACACGCACATCTCACCGTTCACATCGAGCAGCAGAACGACGTGCTGACCCGCGACTCCCGCGGGAATCTCACCGGTGAAGTGGAACCAGGCGCAGTCAAAGAGGTCGCCCCAGATATCGCCTACGGCAAGCACACGTCGGTTTCCGGAACAACGATCCTGTACAGCCAGGGGCTCAGAACTACACCACGCCTCGATCTCGAGGGGAGCCACCTCCGCGTAGACAGCGTCCCCGATGATCGAGAGAGCCTCCACCAACTGACGCTTTGTGTAAAACTTATACTCGGGCATAAATGCAATCTCCTTTAATAGAATGTTAACCGTCTTCTTTGTCCCGCATATACTTGCGGGCCATCGCTGCCAGGACGTCGGGTCTCACCGCGACGTAGTCCGACCCCAATTGGGCCTGCACCTCCTGAAGCTTGTCCAGCGTCCAGGCCCAGTTCAGGACCCAAGCCCAAACAAAGGCCGGCCGGGGCATAGAGGCGGTGGCCTGGCGGATCTCTTTAACCATCAGGTCTATTATCTCATCACGTGGCGTAGTCCACATCGAGCTTGTGACCGAGCGGAATGCCATGACATCATTGGGCGCTTCACGAACCGATCCCCATTCGGGGCCGCCACCGTATCCATTGAAGATGCTGCGTAGTTGTCCGTCAGATCCGCGGGCATACCGGTCTTCCTGCTCAGGCGATCCCTGGAAGAGCCAGAGAGAGGTTGAGTCTATCCACTTCAATGCTTCGTTAGTCAGCCGCGCATAGTCGGCATAGAGGGATTGCCGCTGCTCGGGATAGGCGCGCAGGTAGATGTCAGGTATGGTGTACCCTATTCCCAAGCCGCCGGTAAGTAAGTCGTTGGCTGTAGCA
>SLDA01000136.1 GCA_007125545.1 Thermoflexales bacterium
ATCACGAATCATCTTATACAAGTACCCCATCGTCTTCCCCGGATCCCGCACCTGCATAAGCGCTGCCATCTGCTCTCGGTCGATCTGCGCTGCCATGCTCTCCAGCTGGCGCGTGAGCGCCACGACCGTGTTGAACGTCTCAACCGTGTCGTGCTCCTTCACCACGACGTCGAAGGCGTACCAATTGTCGTCATAGCCGAGCCGGTCGAGGGTGTAGAAGAACTCCACGAAGGCCCAGGTGTGGTGGATGCCGGGGATCATGTCCCAGTCCCAGTGGCCGTCGTTGTCGTTAAGGTGTACGTAGAAGAGGCGGTTGGCGCGCGCCAGCAGGGCTGCCGCCTGCGCCGGGCTCTCGCCGCCGTAGAGGGCGTGCCCGATGTCGAGGGTGGCACCCAGGTTGTCTGCGCCGGTGAGCAGACAGAAGGCTGCCGTTTCGCCCGCCGTGCCGAAGAGAGTGCGGGCAACCGGGTCGCTACGTTTGAACTCCAGGCAGATGCGGATCGCGCGGTTATGCGCGCACGCCTCCGACAAGGTTTCCGCCGCGTGATCGTAAAGCGCGACCGGGTCTGCCTCGAAGGGGAAATCCGTGCCGTCATTGAGCGGACAGGTCGTGATGCGGTCGCAGCCCAACTCTGCGGTGGCATCCATAGCACGCCGCAGGTCGTCGACGACTTCCTGGCGCTCCTGAGCCGAGGTCGAGGAGAATGACCCGCGCCACCATTGCCCGGTACGCCGCGAGCGAAAGTTGACTGCCGAGATACCCAACCCATACCGGGCCAACAGCGCTCGCAACTCCGCCGGATCCGCGAAGTCCGCAGGGTAGCACAGCTCCACGCCATCGCAGCCCTTCACAGCTGCCGCCATCGCCAATTTGTCCGCCAGCCCTCGCTCCGGCTGGTAGGTCATATACCGGTTCTTCACGCCGCCGAGAAACGCGGTGATGATCGCAAGACGGTTCATAAACGCCTCCTGGGGACCGAAAGTGGAAGGGGCCGCACGTCTGGAGTTGCCGGTTTCCCCTTGTCAGTTGAAAGGCCAAAACCGGCAACTCCGACCCTAATTCCGAACTCGAGACGTGCGCCTCAGGCGCCCATCTCAGCCGCGTAGTCGGCCATTCGTTTCAGGCGCGCCTGAAACGCGCCATACAGCCCGTCCGCGTGCTCTGCCAGCGTCCGCTGCGAATTCGTGAAGCGGTTTAGCTTCGTGGCGTGGTCGACCTGCGCGACCCACTCCTTGGGCAGGCCTGCACTGCCCGTTAGCGCACCGGAGATGCCGGCGGCAACGGCGGTGGCGCAGTCTGTGTCGCGGCCCATATTCACACCCGCGATGATCGCCTCCTTCAGGTCGCCCTTCACCATGCGGAAGATGCAGACGGCTTTCGTGACGACCTCATTGGCGTAGGAGTGGGCATAGGGAATACCGTGACCCGCGTACATATCGTCGAAGCGGACGCGCAGGTCGCGGAAATCCTCCGCTCCCTCGGTTAGCTTCAGCCCTCGCTCCAGCTCGCGCGCCACGCCCGCGTCCTGCTGCACGCGGGCCTTGAAGGTGCCACACGCGTCGAAGATGGCACCGAGGACGCTGTCGACCGATGCATCGGGCCGGGTCGCGGCGGCGATGCCGACGCCCGTCACCGCAGCCCATTGGAGCCCGCGGCTGTTACTGGTCTGATAGACCTGACCCACCTCGAAGATATCCTCCAGCGCGTGGTCTACATCTCCCGCGTTGATGAGGCCAACCGGGTGGCACGACCGGGCGAAGGAGACAAGTCCGGCGTAGTCGCAGTACCGGCCCAGATCACACGCCGGGATCGGGGTCTTCGCCATCGCCAGCAGCGGTCCCTCGAAAGGTTCTGAGACGACGCCTGCGCCCTCCGGGTTCATATCGGTGACCCATGTCGCCCGCAGGTCCTCCGCTGTGATGCGGTCCTGCTTGCGCATAATCGCCGTGATGATCAGCTTCTGGCGCTCTACGCCATCCTCCGTCGTGCCGGGCTCGCGGACCCAATCCGTGGTGCCCCGATAGTGATGATAGGGTAGAAAGTGGTCGAGCGTGCCGTACTCCTCCTCAATCCGGGCATAGTTCCAGCCCTCTACAGGTGCCGCCATCGCCGATCCGATGTGTACGCCGGCGATACATCCGAAGAACTTGTCGCGTAAGGGACTCATGTGACCTCCGTGTGGGGTTCAGACTTGTGTGATAGGGCGCGGGGATGTAGGAAACCAGCACAACGATCTACTCCCCCACGCCGGGCTCCTATTTAATCAGCATCTGCTGCCCGATAGCTCGCGCTTTCTCAGCGTCATCATAGAGAAGCTCGACCAGCTTGAGCGCGAACTCGATAGCAGTGCCGGGACCCTGGCTTGTGACCAGGTTGCCGTCGACGACCACTCGTTCGTCGGATGCCGTCACGGTCTCTGCTTCCTCCAGCCTGTCGCGGAAGCTGGGAAAGCAGGTCGCGCGCCGGCCTTCCAGCAGCCCGTGTGGCAGCAGCGCCACTGCCGGGGAGGCGCAGATGGCGCCATAGAGCTTGCCTGCATTCCGCTGCATCTTCAGCATATCGATCACGATGGCGCAGTCGCGCAGATGTTCAGCCCCCGGCATGCCGCCGGGCAGCACGATCAAGTCGTACTCCTCGCCCACGCAATCGACGATCTGCGTATCGGCCTGGATCTTCGTCCGCCGCGACGCCGTGATCAGCAGTTCGCCCGAAATCGAGGCCACCGTCACCTCGACTTCCGCCCGCCTGAGCGTATCGATGATACAGACCGCCTCAATCTCCTCAGAGCCATTGGCAATCGGAACCAACGCTTTCCTGCTCATTGCATCCTCCTCTCATCTTACCTTCCCTCTGGTATAGCACGCCGCTCACACTTGTCAAAACCCCCAACCGCAGGTAAAACAACACTGAGTTCTCTCCAAACTATCACACATCAAGCATCTAGTATCCAGGAGCTTGCCCATGGCCCCAAACCCCATAGAAGTCCTCAACCCCACGCTCTCCCGAGGCCACGTCCGCCACGCCCTCTTCGACTTCGACGGCACGATCTCGCTGATCCGCCAGGGATGGCAGCAGGTGATGGTGCCGATGATGGTCGAGGTCCTGGGCGCGCTCGGCACCGGCGAAAGCGAGGCCGAGTTGACGGGCGTGGTCACGGAGTTCGTCGACCGTCTGACGGGCAAGCAGACGATCTATCAGATGCGCGCTCTCTGCGAAGCGGTGCGGGAACGCGGCGGGGCCCCGCTCGATCCGTTGGCCTACAAACGCATCTACCTCGACCTCCTCTGGGATCGTATTTCGGGGCGCGTGGCCGCGCTTACCGCCCGCGAGGTGGCTCCGGAGGCGTGGATGGTCCCGGGCGCCCTGGACATGCTCGCCGGACTGCACGCGCGTGGCGTGATTCTCTATCTGGCCTCAGGCACCGACGAGCCGGACGTCATCCGTGAGGCCCAAGCGCTGGGGGTGGCGCCCTACTTCGCCGAAATCCACGGCGCGCGTGATAACGATCCCTCCTCGTCCAAGAAGCAGATCATCGCCCGTCTGTTGCGCGAGCACGACCTGCGTGGTGAGGAGCTCTGTGTCTTCGGCGATGGCTTTGTCGAGATCGAGGAGGCCAAGGCCGTAGACGGCATTGCCGTGGGTGTTGCGACGGATGAGTCGCTGCTCGTGGCGGGCGAAGCTCCTGCCGCCGGATGCATCGACCCCTGGAAGCGCGACCGTCTGGCCCGGGCGGGCGCCGATCTGATCGTGCCCGACTTTCAGGCGCACGTTACCCTTATTACTTATCTCTTTGCAGAGGAGGAGTCCGATGCCCTATCCCATCTTCGACCGTAACCGGCTGCATCTGGAGCCCTTGGCCCGGCGGCAGCACGATGTCACTGTGGCGGACTGCCTGACGCTCGATGGACCGATCCCGGCGCTCGATGCTGAAGCCGAGGCCTCGCTCGACGCTGTTGTGGACCGGGTCCTGGTGGCACGGCAGGAGGGCAAGCCCGTGATCCTGATGATGGGGGCGCACCCCATCAAGCTCGGGCTCTCGCGGTACGTGATTGACCTGTTGGAAAAAGGCCTCGTCACCCACGTCGCGATGAACGGGGCGTGCGTGATCCACGACTACGAACTGGCGCTCATTGGCGCGACCAGCGAAAACGTTGCCCTCTACATCCACGAGGGGCAGTTCGGGCTATGGCACGAGACCGGCGGTATCAACGATGCGATCGCCGCCGGCGCCGCCGACGGCATTGGGCAG
>SLDA01000228.1 GCA_007125545.1 Thermoflexales bacterium
TCGAGGGTCAGAGCTGCATGCAGCCTGTAACCGCCCTCGGAAAGCCGCGCGCGCGCACCCTGTTCACGATCAACCAGCACGACGACATCCTGCACCTTTAATCCGGCAGTTTCCATCGTCCCTATCGCAGTCAGCAGACTGCCCCCGCTCGTCACAGAATCCTCAATAGCGACCGCAATCTGTCCAGCCTGGAAGGCGCCCTCGACAGCCTGACCGGTTCCGTGACCCTTCAGCTCCTTGCGCGGATAGATCATCGGCTGCTTGAGACGTATCGCGAGCGCTGCCGCCGCGGGCAGCGCTCCGTAGGGCACCGCAGCCAGCCGGTCGTAAGTTAATGGCGCCAGAAGACGCACATAGGCATCGACGACGGACTCGAAAAGGGCCGGATAGGAAACCACACGACGGAGGTCGATGTAGATTGGAGACGACTGACCGGACGCCAGGGTAAACTCCCCAAAGCGCACACACCCAGCTTCAAAGAGCTGGCGTACAAGTGCCTTCACTGACGGCACGCCGCGCCCGCTCACGCTCCGCCGCTGTGAGTTGATCTCATCGCGCAACGCTATAGCGGCGGCACGTGGATCTTCGGCATAGAGCACGCCGCGAGACACCGGCACGATTAACCCACTCCCCTGCGCATCAAGCCCGGCAGCCAGTGCCGCCACCAGATCACCGCCCTGGGCACCGATTCCCGGCGCCAGAAGCCAGCGATCGGGTGCCAAACGCCGGACGGTCTCGAGAGCTTCGACTTGCGTTGCACCGACCACGAATCCCACCTGATTCGCGGCTCCCCAGCTTTGTCCCTGTCGCGCGATGTGATGGTACAGCGGATCTTGACCGTGGAGTTGAATCTCACCGGCTGAGGGGTTGGAGGTATAGCAGAGCAAGAACACTGCTTTGCCTTCGTAGGCCAGGAAGGGAGCGACGCTGTCCTGACCGAGATAGGGACTGACCGTGATCGCGTCGACGCCCAGATACTCAAACGCGGCACGGGCATAGGCCTTTGCCGTGTTGCCAATGTCGCCGCGCTTGGCATCAAGGATCACCGGCGTATCGCCAGGAACGGCAGCAATCACATCGCGGAGGACTGCCATTCCCTCAGCACCCGCTGCTTCAAAGAATGCCGAGTTGGGCTTGTAACAGCAGGCGACGTCCGCCGTACGCTCGATGATCTCCAAACAGAACGCACGCATCCGCTTCGCCAGCGTCGCATCGGGTCGGAAATCTGCCGGGATGTGCGCCGGGTCGGGATCCAGTCCCACACACAGCAGGGAATCACGGGCCGCAACTACAGATCGAAGTTTCTCGTCAAAGCCGGTCGTCATAGGTTACTCCTCCTATTCAAAATCCTGCAACAACGCCGATTTTCAGAACCTAGCTTACGCCTGTCCCAATACTGCTGCCAGCAGCGCCATCCGCACGTACATACCGTTCTTGACCTGGCGGAAATACGCGGCGCGTGGATCGGTGTCCAACGCCGGATCGATTTCGCCAACGCGCGGTAGCGGGTGCAACAAGGCCATCTTGGCCTTGGCCTCCTCCATAATCTCGGGCGTGATCTTGTAGTAATCCTTAAGCTCCTCGTACTGCGTGGGATCGGTGAAACGCTCCTTCTGAACCCGCGTCACGTAGAGAACGTCAGCGTTCTCGATTACATCGGCGACATCGTGGGTCTCACGCACGCGGATGCCGCGATCGATCAACTCATTCATCAGCGACATCGGCAGGCGCAGGTTTTCGGGCGAGACATAGCGCAAGCTCACATCGTACTGCATCAGCAAGCGTGTCAACGAATGCACCGTCCGCCCGTAGCGCAGGTCCCCCACCATCGCTACCTTCAGCCCATCGATACGTCCCAGCTCTTCGCGAATCGTGAATAGATCGAGCAGCGCCTGGGTCGGGTGCTCTCCGGTGCCATCACCTGCGTTAATCACAGGCACGCTCGCCGCATCAGCAGCTGCCTGCGAGGAACCCACCTCCGGATGACGCAGCACGATCACATCCGCGTACTGTTCAAGCGTGCAGACCGTATCGGGCAGGCTTTCGCCTTTGCTGACACTACTGAACTGCACACCTTGGGTGATCGGGATCACACCGCCACCCAGGCGCTCCATCGCGGCGATGAAGGACGCACTCGTGCGGGTGCTGGGTTCGTAGAAGAGGCAGGCCAGCACATAGCCCTTCAAGAGGTCACAGCTCCCGACCCGCTGCACCATGTCACGCATTTCGTGCGATCGGTGGAAGACATAGGAGAGCGCCTCACGGTCGAACTGGTCGACCGAGATGATATCATGCCCCGTCATGCCGTTGGCGTGACTCGGCTCCTCAGACGCGACCGAAAGGTCAAAAAGCTTGGGTAAATCCTTTACGTAATCCATTTTCTCTCCTCCTTGGCTAGATACAGAAAAAAAGCCCGCAATAGCGGGCTCTTCTCACACAACAGATTCATTTGGCGGCGTCGAACGGCGCTGGTGCACGTCACCATAGCGGTGTCCTGCACCATCGCGCTCAAAAGCAGAGCGCCCTCTCAGCCATACAGTCTCTACCCGACCGCGTACCTGCATTCCGGAAAACGGGCTCCATCCGCATTTCGTGTAGAGTTCTCCATTCTCGATCAAATAGGGTGTACCCACCTCGACCTCCACCCAGGTGTCAGGCTGCTCTGGGAGCCCGAAGATGCGGCGGGGCTGCGTGGCCATTAGCGCGACCAGACGGTCCATCGTCAGCCGTCCCTCCACCACCGCCGTCAGCATCAGCGGGAGCGCAGTCTCGAGACCTGGTACGCCGGGTGGCGGCGGATCAGACTGCTTCTCTCCCAGGGTGTGCGGAGCGTGATCGGTAGCGATACAATCGATCACAGTGTCGAGATGAGCCCAGAGCGCATTGACGTCATCGCGCGTCGCCAAACGTGGGCGCATATCACCCAGCGAACCAAGCCGCTCCACATCCCCTTCGGTAAGGAAAAGGTGGTGAGGCGTGACCTCGCAAGTGACGGCGAGCCCCTGCTGTTTGGCCTGCGCAATCAGCCGGATCTCATCTCGCCTGCTCACGTGACAGAGATGAACGGAACGTCCATAGGCCGCGGCCAGCCCGATCACAACCGCGATCGACAAACCCTCGGCATGCACGGCGATGGGTTTCTCCCTGGGCCATTGGCGGAAGCAGGACATCAGTGCGACGAGGCTTGCGGTCCGCAACGGACCGTATGTTTGATCCATATAGATCTTGAGGCCGACCGCCTCCTGGCCCAGGCGAGGCAGAGCGTCCAGATGATCGGCAGAGGCACCGGCAAAATGGCGTACGTCGCATAGAGCTTGGCTGTCGGCAAGCTGCTGGGCAGCGCGGTAGTCTGGTAGGGTGACGAGGGGCGGACTGGTGTTGGGCATCGCGAGAATGGACGTAAACCCGCCTGCCAGTGCGGCGGCGGTGCCACTGCGAATGTCCTCTTTGTGCTCTCCCCCAGGAACTCGGAGGTGCACATGGACATCGACCAAACCCGGTAATCGCTTCTTTGCGTTATTGACCATTGTTCTGATCAGCCGGGTTGGGCACTTCCCCAACCCGGCTGATGATAGCAGATATTTGGGATTTTGCAAGTGGCGTGTCAGGCATCCCTATAGGGTTCGTCAAAGTAGGCTGAGTGCGACTTGATGTCGAGGATCGGTGTGGCATCCAAGACATCTAAGCCCACGACTTCGATAGTAGTTCCCTCGATAGCGAGAACACGAGCGCTGGTAACGCTAACCGGATTGGGGCGCATCTGGCTGCGCGTCGCGAAGACACCACGCAGCGGACGGCTCTCATCGGCCCGCGGGTGGACCTGTAAGATCTCCCGGTCGGCGCGGTCCAAATAGCACAGTACCAAGATGTCGGCACCGGCCTCCAGACCCAGAAGCCCGGCGACGTAGCGTGCATCCACGATCATCGAGACGCGTTCTGCGCGCAGCGCCTCGATGGTTGACTCGGGGCCTAATGCGGATTCCGCGCCCTTTGCGTGACGTCGAACAATTCCTATCGGGCTCACCGATATGGTTGGGGTGTCACCCTGATTTGCCTCTGACATAGGCCTCCTCACTTACCACCGATCCGTCACAAGCCGTACGCGGCCGCCACAGTTGAGGAAACAGAGTATGGGGTTCGGGCGCCGGCCAAGTAGGTGCTCTACTGCGTCAAGATAGTAGCTGACCTGCCGGACGTAGTCGTTCTTCTCCTCTTTCAACA
>SLDA01000026.1 GCA_007125545.1 Thermoflexales bacterium
ACGAGGAATGCTTACCGCGTTGAGGCGGTGAAATGTGACCATCGCGCCGAAGACGACGAAGTCTACGAGGCGCTCAAGCGGGCGACAGCCCCATTGGACCGCGCATGGTCCCGGCTCGAGTCGGCGAAGACCATTGCAGTCAAGTTCAACCAAGACTTCGCCACTGCGCGCACGGTGCTTTCTGAGGGACAGCGACAGCAGTTGGTGAGCGACAGTGTTGCCCGCGCAACGCTGCGTCTTCTCCGCGAACGGACGAGCGCCGAGCTCTTCTGCGTTGACACCACCGTCTTCAGGCGCGATCAACCCGAGCACCAGCCGGGTCCTCACCCGAGTACACAACTGGCGTCGGTGCTGGCGGAGTTCGAGGTGCCTTACGTGAATGTGGATATTGGCCCTCACGCTACCTATGAAGTGCCCGGTGGGGGACAGATGTTCCGTCAGTATGTGATGCACCAGCAGCTAATGGAGGCCGGCGCGCTGGTGGACGTACAGAAGATCAAGAATCACGCCTTTATGGGTGTCACCCTGACGCTGAAGAACCTCTTCGGATTGATGGTACAGTTGCCCGCCAACAGGCCGCGCCACTATTTCCATCATCTGGTCCGCATGCCTTACATGCTGGCCGATATGGGCCGGCTCCTGGACCCGGCTCTGAACATCATCGACGCTCTTGTAGGCCAGGCCGGGATGGAGTGGGGTGATGGAGAGGGGCTTGGGCGGATCTTGGATGCGCTCATCGCCGGTGACCATCCGGTGGCCACCGATAGTTGCGTCACACACCTGATGGGCCACGACCCGATGACGGATTGGCTCGCGGAGCCCTTCCATCGCGATCGAAATCCGCTGCTTGTCGCTGCCGAGGGAGGTTACGGTACTGTTGACGTCGATGCAATCGACTTCGAGTCGGAGGTCGACCGGCAGCCCGAGGGAACCTTCTTTGCCATGATGACTGACCCACTGCAGACGGTGATCAGTTGGCGGCGCACGATGTGCGAGCAAGCGCTCTACTATCGCGACCATATGCACCAGTTCGTGGATAAGTACGCCGGCGAGTACATCCTCCTACAGGATAACGTCGTCAAGTGGCACGATGCCGAGGGCAATATCCGCGTGAGTCGGCGTCAGCTTGCAGGTGACAATCCCGACCACGCTATGTTCTTCAAGTATGTCGATCCTGAGGAGACAGAGGGCGAGCGCTATCAGGTCTACGAATCCGCACTCGCGCAAATTCGAACGCTCGACCGTGTGTGCACCATCGAGCGCCCAGCGGTCCACACCCGATAGCTGCAATGACCGGACACCCAAGTTTACAATATCGAGCACGCGTCTAGACTAGTTACGCTTTCATGGGATGCAACACTGATACCGACGACACCAGAATATTAGGCGATAGCCGTTCACTACACAAGTCTGAATAGGAGGTAGCCGATGACCGATCAATCATGGCGTGGCAGTTTCGCGATTCCGATGACGCCATTTGATGAGAACGACCGCGTTGATGTAGATGTACTTGCTGCCGAAATCGAGTTCTGCATTGAGAGCGGCGTAGGCGGGATCCCAACCCCGCTGATGGTGAGTGAGTTCCGCCTGCTCTCTGAGGAGGAGCGCGAGCTGACGATGAAGGTCGCAGTCGAGGTGAGTGGCGGACGGGTTCCTGTGATCGGGAACGTCGCTGCCGTAAACACGCCTCTGGCTGTAGAGTATGCCGTGTTCGCGCAGAGTCTGGGCGTCGATGGCGTCATTGCGATGCCTCCCTACATTCACAAACCCGACTTCGACTCGATCTTCGCCTACTTCCAGGCTATCGCGCGCGTCGTCGAGGTGCCCATCTGGATTCAGAATGCCAGCGTCGCCGCGATGTCGGCCGACCAACTGGTCCGTCTCTGTGAAGAGATCGAGCATGTCAGTTGGGTGAAGGAGGAGGTGCCCCCCAGCCACAAGAACATCACGGCGCTGCTGGCGAAGGAGAGTCCGGCTGTGAAAGGGGTGATGGGCGGTGGCGGTGGGCGCCCTATGTTCCTGGAGCACGCTCGCGGCGCCGCCGGCAACGTACATGCCTGCCAGTTCTGTGACGTCGTACAACGGGTCTGGGAGCTGCTGGATGCGAACGACATGGAGGCTGCCGGCGATCTCTTCGAGGCGCTGCTCCCCTCGCTGATGCTGGAGGGAACAATGGGCATGGCCTATGCCAAGGAGATTATGATTCGCCGGGGCGTCTTCAAGAATCACCGGGTGCGGGGCAGTTCTCGGCCTTTGGATGCCTATGATATGCAGGAGATCGATCGTACGTGGGACCGTATCCAACCGTTTTTGATCTGGCATAAGTAAGGAGGCCTAGATGAACAAGCATGATGAGACTGCTCGTGGTCACGTAGAGAATGCGATCAACACCCACTCAAGCCCGTCCGACTTGCGGATCACGGATATGCGCATTGCCGTGGTTGCTTCGAACTACGACTACCCCATTATTCGCCTGGACACCAACCAGGGGATCTATGGGATCGGGGAGGTGCGCGACGCTGGGCATATGGAGAACGCGCTCCAGTTCAAGTCGATGCTGCTCGGGCAGAATCCCTGCAACGTCGATATGATCTTCCGGGCGATGAAGCAGTTCGGTAACTGGGGCCGCGAGGGAGGTGGCGTCTCCGGGTTGGAGCTCGCACTCTGGGATCTGGTGGGCAAGGTCTATGGCGTGCCCTGCTACCAGTTCCTGGGCGGCAAGTATCGCGACAAGATTCGCATCTACGCCGACACGCCGCAGCCCGAGGAACCGAGGCCCGAAGCCTATGCGGAGCGCGTGCTCGGGCGCAAGGCACAGGGCCTCACGTTTATTAAGTTTGACGTAGGCCCCCACGTTCTGCGGGAGTGCGATGGCTGCATCATCGGGTCACCCACGGAATTTGAGTATAGTCTGGGTAGTCGGCGTCGGGCCCCCGGCACGGGTCGCGGTGTGACCATCACCGATAAGGGTATCGCGCGTATGGCAGAGTTCGTCGCTGCGGTGCGCGAGGCCGCTGGCTGGGACGTCTCTCTCTGTATAGACCACTTCGGTCACGGCATGATGACGGCCAAAGAGGTGATCCGCCTGGGACACGCCCTCGCGCCCTATGGCCTCGCCTGGATGGAGGACCCCATGCCCTGGTGGGATTTTGAGGGACATCGCGAAGTCACCGCTGCTATCGATGTGCCGACCGCCGCAGGAGAGGAGCTCTATCTCTGGGACGGTTTCCAGGAGCTCATCGAGACCCGCGCGGTCGATATCATTCACCCCGATCTGCTAACCTCAGGCGGAATGCTTGAGACGAAGAAGATCGCCGACTACGCGGAGCGGTTCGGCCTTCCAACTGCGCTGCACTTCGCCGGATCGCCCATTGCCTTTATGGCCAACCTCCACACGGCCGCGGCAATTTCGAGCTTCGTGGCGCTGGAGCACCATGGGCTCGATTTACCCTTCTGGTCCGGCCTTGTTACCGGGCTCGAGGACCCGCTGATCGTGGATGGGTACGTGGACGTTCCCGAGCTTCCTGGGTTGGGCGTCGACCTGAACCTGGAAGGGATTGAAGCGAATTTGCGCGAATTCAGCGGACTTTTCGAACCGACCGATGCCTGGAACACGCCGAAGCTCGGCTTCTGGCAACCCGATCGGAAATGGGACAAGTAGGTTAAGGTACATATATCGCACGTTGCACGTTCGCGAAAGGTGCTTGCTTCCCGGACGTGCAACGTCCCAACCAAGCTCTTGAGAGGAGAAAGCTGATGGTGATGAAGGTGACCGTACTTGGATCGGCAGCGGCTGAGGCGATTCCCGATCCTTTCTGCTCGTGCCGGGTCTGTCAGACGGCGCGCCGCGAAGGGGGTCGAGAGGTTCGGACGCGTGCCACCGCCCTGATCAACGATGACCTGCTCATCGATCTCGGTCCGGATCTGCTTGCCTCGACAAACCAATTGGGTCTCTACCTCGGCAACCTGGAGACTATCCTGATCACGCACCGTCACGACGATCACTGGCTGCCCCAGAACTTGATGTGGCGTCGGTCCGGCTTCACGCCAACCCCGATCAAACCGGTGACCCTCTACGGTCCTGCCGATGCACTATCAGTGCTCGAGCCGTTCTCTTCCGAAGAACTGGAGCAGGTTCACCTGGGATATCAGGTCGTCTCGGCAGGCGACCGGTGGGATGCGGGACGCTATCAGGTTACGGCAATTCCGGCGACCCACG
>SLDA01000624.1 GCA_007125545.1 Thermoflexales bacterium
ATGATGGTCGGCAATAACCCCCTGCTCTACAGCACCACCGACATCATTGACACTTTCGTCTTCCGCTCGCTGCTGCAGCTAGGCAGCCTGGGACTGGCGTCGGCAGCGGGTTTCTTCCAATCCGTCGTTGGGCTCGTGATGATTATGGCCACGAACTGGCTTGTGCGAACTGTCAACAAGGAGCAGGCGCTCTACTAGGGCGCCCGCGTACGAAGGAGATTCCTATGGCTCAAGTGAAAGCACTGATTCCAAGCCGCACCCCTCGCCGGAAGCGCTTCTCTCTCGGCAAGGCCCTCATCCACGCGGTCCTGGCTCTTGTGGGCTTCCTGTGCATCATGCCGATGCTGCTGGTGATCTCGACCTCCTTTTCGGATGACTTGATCGTCGCCGAACACGGTTTGTCGCTTCTGCCACAGGGGTTCACCACCTACACGTATGGCTTCATCCTCGGGAACCCCAACCAGTTGCTGCGCAGCTATGTGCTAACGCTGGTCGTCACCTCGGTGGGTACGGCTGGGGGCATCCTCGTCTCGGCATTGATCGGATATGCCCTTGCCCACAAAGGGTTCAAGCTACGCGGTGTCTTTGTCTTTATCGTCGTCTTCACGATGTTGTTCAATGGCGGTATGGTACCCACTTACCTGATCGTTCGTGGGACGTTGGGCCTTTACAACAACATTCTGGCGCTGATTCTGCCCACTATGATCATCCCTTGGTACATTATGATGTTTCGTTCCCATTTCTCTAGCCTGCCGCACGAGATCATGGAGTCGGCCAAGATCGATGGTGCCGGAGAGTGGCGCATGTTTTTTCAGATCGCCTTTCCCCTCTCCCGCCCTTGGCTGGCGACCATCGGCCTGATGTATGTCCTGAAGTACTGGAACGAATGGATTCCCGCCATGATGTATATCGAGGACCCCGCGCTCTTCCCGTTGCAGTATCTGCTTCAGCAGATTGTGCGCAATGCGCAATTCCTACGCAATGTGCGTGACGCGATGACGACACAGGTGCGGATTCCCGGTCTCTCGCTGCAGATGGCGATGGTGGTCATCGCCGCCGGACCGGCTATGTTTGTCTTTATGTTCTTGCAGAGGTACTTCGTGCGTGGCTTGACCGCGGGTGCTGTCAAGGGTTAGGACGTCCAGAGCCGTTGCATCCGCTCCGTGACTGAGGATTTGGCTTAAAGGTACAACTCAACACCCCATGGTTTTGACCGGAAAGGAGGCCCTTAAGCAGCCCAATTGTCTCACAATGGAGTTCTAGAGAGTAGAATCCGCGTTGTCCCTTGGGAGTCATCCCCATTCGGCTGTGTCTCACATACGCAACTAAGGAGTATTAGATGAACAGGAAACGGTCTCTTCTTATCAGCGTGCTGGCCGCGATTCTCGTCTTGACGATGATCGCCGCGTGCTCACCCCAGACGGTCGAGGTTGAGAAGCTTGTCACCCAGGTGGTGAAGGAACAGGTTACCGTCGTCGTCGAGGGTGAAGTCCAGATTCAGGAAATCGAGAAGGTCGTGACGGTCACGCCCAGCGCTCCGGTCAAGGTTGAGTATACCTATCCCGGACCCGGCGTACCCAACGATCTTCAGGAAGTGCAGGACGCGATCAACGCGATCCTGATCCCCAGGATCAACGTTGAACTCGTACTCAATCCTATGGACTGGGGCACCTTCGGTGAGCGCATGCAGCTCAAGATGGCTGCCGGTGAGGCTTGTGACATTGTCTTCGTAGCGCCATGGATTAACAACTACTACATCAATGTCATCAACGGTGCGCTTTACCCACTGGATGACATTCTCCCCGAACACGCTCCCGGTCTCTATGCCAGCATCGCGCCAAGCACGTGGGAAGCCGCGCGGGTCCAGGGCCACATCTACGCCGTCATCAACCAGCAGATCTGGCCCAAGCCTTGGGGCGTGCACGTCATTGAGAGCTACGCCGACAAGTACGATCTGGATCTCAGTGGGATCAACCGATTTGAGGATATGGAGCCCTTTATGCAGGCTGTGCTCGAGGGCGAAGGCGGACGAGTAACGCCCTACTGCAAGCGTGGGGTACCCTTCTATCTACAATACCATGGCTTCGCCGAGATGGGCTCGGGCGACGGTGCCGGTATCAGCGCGTACTATGACGACCCCACGATCGTGAACGTTTTTGAGAGCCCCGAGTGGCAGGCCCACGCTCAGATGAACCGGCGATGGTATCTGTCCGATTTCACGTTCAAGGACGAAGTCCCCAACATCGATGAGACCATCAAGGCACAGCTCTGCGCCTACGACTCGCACGTCGAGAAGCCCAACCAGGGCACCGACCTCAAGGCGGCCTTCGGTTTTGACTGGATCTTCAAGAGCCTGACCAACCCCCTTATCCTGGACACCGGCGGCGCGACCGCCACCATGAACGGCATCTGCGCCACGACCAGCAACCCGGAGGCCGCGATGAAGGTTCTGGAAATGCTTAACACCAACAAGGACGTCTATCGCCTCCTCTCCTACGGCATCGAGGACAAGCACTGGGTCTGGGTGGATAAGAGCCTGGACATCATCAGTCTGCCCGAGGGCAAGGTGCAGTCCGAGTTGGGCTACTTCCCCAACACCGACTGGATGTTTGGTAACCAGTTCAACGCACCCTATCGCGATGAAGAGACCGCGCGTATGGACGCCTGGGAACTGACACGCCGGCTGAACAACTCCGCCACACCTCATATCCTCCTGGGATACACCTTCGACTCCAAACCCGTCGAGAACGAGATCGCTCAGGTCTCGGCAGTCTCCGCTGAGTTCTGCGCCCCGGTCATCAACGGCTGGGTCGATTTCGAAGGTAACTATGAGACATGCCTGGAGCGGACGAAAGCTGCCGGCATCGATACGGTCATCGCCGAGGCCCAGCGCCAAGTCGATGCATTTATGGAAGGCAAGTAGTAGACTGATCGTACGATGCAACGCACACAGGGCGATGCTTGCCCTGTGTGCGTTCCTCCGATCGATACGAGAGCGTCCGAATATCCAATGCCTCCTAACCCCACATCCTCCGTGAAACCGGCTGTCGGCCTCCTTTCAGCGTGGCTGCGTGCCTTCGCAACTCTGACCGTCGCGATCAAGCGGATGCTGGCACAGCCGGGGCTGCTGGTGGCAACGCTTATTGGGCTTGTGATGGTGGCGGCGCTGGTGATGAGCATTCCGATCTACTCGGAAGGCGTCTACTATCGGGTTCTCAGCGAGGGGCTCTTCTCCGATGCGCCCAGTTCGCGCGGGGATAGGGCCCGACCCCCGGTGGCGCTGCTCTTTCGCTATGTGGGCGCGTTTGCCGGGCCCCTGCAATGGCAGGACGTAGCCCCCCTCGATCATTTCTTCCAAGATGCTGTTTACGAGTATCTCCGGCTTTCGCCCTCGCCCGAAGCGACGAGCGTGCGCATGTTCAATACCGGGCTCTTCGGTTTCTACCCTGAGCATGCTGCCGCGACCGTGACGACCCAGCCGCCGGATCTGGAGATCGCTTTGCTAACGCTGGGTGCATCCGATGTGCACCTCAACCTTCTGGATGGGGCTCTCCCGTCGGAAGTGGCAGTTTCCGTGGAACGCGAGGCGCCCATCGACATTCTGGTACCCCAGGCCCTCGCCAACACCCACGGCGTGCAAGTCGGAGACCGCTATATTGCTTACGACCGGCGAGCTATGCGGCGCTACGAAGCTGCACCCGCGAGCTTCACTCTGCGCGTCGCCGGTGTTTGGGAACCTGCCCATCAGAGCGCCGAGTTCTGGGACTACGTTCAGATCCCCACTGATAATACGCTCATCGTCTCGGAGAGCGCATTCGCGCGACAGATCAGCCCCGCACTCTCCGACGAGATCTATCAGGCCATGTGGTATCTCCCGATGGATGCTTCCAAGATTTTCGTCAGTGATGTGGACAGGCTCCTGGTGCGGATGCGGACCCTCGAGCGAGCGGTTCAGACGATCCTGCCCAGCACTAACCTGGATGTGTCACCCATCCGGGCCCTGGAGCGCTATCGTGTGGCGGCGAACTTGCTCGAAGTTCTGCTCCTGGCATCCAGCATTCCAATCATTGGCCTCATGCTGGCGTTCGTGGTCCTGATGGCGACGCTCAACACGGAACGCCAGCGGAATCAGATTGCGGCGCTTCGCAGCCGGGGCGCGGTACCCGGACAGATCGCCGGCATTACAGCGCTGGAGAGTCTCGTCTTGGGC
>SLDA01000317.1 GCA_007125545.1 Thermoflexales bacterium
AGCGGTTCCGGACCTCTCCGCCGACGACTGTCGTCTGCTGCCGCCCGACGCGATCCAGGAAGTCTCCGCCTATGACGCGCCGATTTTCGGTGCCCCGCGCTCGACGATTCTTCAGGCCCTGAGGCAGCGCGCGCCCCAGTATGCTCATTGCCTGGCTCGTGCCTCCGGTCTTGCCGGCTACTGTCTGGGGCGTCAAGGCAGTGGGGCCGATCAGATTGGACCGCTGATCGCAGGAGAGATGGGTATTGCGCAAGCACTGCTGCTGTCAGCATTGCGGAATGCCGGGGAGCGGGACATTCTTCTGGATGTCCCTACCGGCTGCCCCGAGTGGGTCGACTTTTTGCACGCGCTTGGGTTTGTCACTCAGCGACCCTTCACACGCATGCGGCTGGGCAGCGCGCTGGAGAGTGGGCCGATCGAGCAGCAGTTTCTGATTGCCGGCCCGGAGATCGGGTAGGCTGCCATCCTCGTCTCTTACTTGAGGGCTTCCTGCCGCCGGAATTGACGGTCTGGCGCGAGATGTGCCAGAATTTCCTGATCCTCTGCCGATAGTGAGCTTTGAGTCACCATACGCGCTAGCAACTCTCCCAATCCCGGTCCGAGCATAAAGCCTTGGCCGCACATTCCAATGGCGACCAGGTATCCGCCGATGGATCCCGCCCAGCCGACCAGTGGAGCGCCGTCAGGTGTCATAGGATAGAGGCCCCGCCAGGTGCGTCGCACGCGCAAGTTCGTGAGTTTCGGAACCAAGTCGATCATACGGCGTGCCACGAGAGGCAGGAAGCTACTCGTCTCGCGGCAGTCGAACCCCGGCACGGGCGGGTCAGGTGTGAGACAGAAGATCACTTGCCCACTTGCCAGTTGGAAGAAGTAGCAGTTGGACGAGCCCGGTTGAGGGCGGATGTCCACAATGAGAGGTCGTAGGAAGTAATGAACGGGTTCGGTGATGCCTGCTTCATGAGACTCCGAACTCACAGGATGGTCGAAGGAGATGCTTGAAGCTGCGGCGACACACCTGTCGATCTGGCGAGCCTGCGCCCCCGCAGCGTTAATGATCACCGGCGCGCTATAAGATTGGCGCTGCGTAGTTACACCCGTTACGCAGCCCCGCTCGACAGTGACGCCGCCTACCGTTTCTCCGAAGTGAAATGTGGCGCCCGCTCTAGCCGCCTCCCTGTAAAAGGCATGGCCCGCGAGCAGGGTGGAGCAATGCCCATCGTCTGGCGAATAGGTGCCGCCAAGAAGCCCCTCGGGATTGAGGTCGGGTATGATGTCCAGGAGGGCGTCGCGCTCGACCCATTCGATCTTCAGCCCGTAGCGGTGCTGGATTTTCAGTAGAGCCTGAAGGATCTTCCGCTGCTCCTCCCCGTAAGCCACGAAGCTATAGCCGCCTTGTGTCCACTCGATGTTGTGACCCCAAATCGCCTCCCACGTGTGGAAGATCTCGAGGCTGCGCAAGCAGAGGCGGATCTTGGCAGGATCGGAGTGCGTGGCACGCACGCCGCCAATGGCGGCTTTGTGCGCGCCCTGTCCGGGGCTTGCAGCGCTGTCAAGCACCAGCACGTCTACGCCTTCACGAGCTAGGGCCAGCGCGGCTGGAACGCCTACGCTGCCTGCGCCGATAATGATGACGTCGTGGGCCTCGTTCAATGTGTCTCCTCCAACTTCCCCGTTCCCGCGAAGGCGTCAAAGGGAACTTCAATGAAAAGCCCTCGGTGAGTACTGGGAGTGACTTCCTCCGGGCTTATTCCCTCTTCTCGGAAGATTTCGTTGATCAGGGGGGCACAGGTCTTGCCTCCACAAGCGCCCATCTCTACACGTGCTAAGGTCTTCAGTTCGTTCACATCTCTGCAGCCCGCTCTGATGTGGCTACGGATTTCGCTCGCGTTTACGCGCTCGCACCGGCAGACGATGGCGTCGTCTCCGAGGGGCTGGACCGTCTCATAGGTGGGTCGCTCCACCGAGGCCGTTGGCATGCGGACGCCGGCTACTTGCTTGGCCATCGCTTTGGGAACCCCGACCCGGACAATGCCAGTGTGATCGGCGTGCAGTGCGACACTTACCTCCCTGACCGGTGCCTCCGCCAGAACTCTGCCCTCAATATCGACGACGGTCACGAGGTCGCCGGCAACTATAGTGCCTGCCGCGAGCTCATATGGGATCGCAATCACCGGCTCCTCGGGATTACTGCGCGCATCGACCAACGTGATAGCGAGACCCGGACAGAGCGTGACGCAGCGTTCGCAGCCGGTGCAGTCAGTGCCCCCGGGCTCACCCAGGAAGATGGGAAGATGCCGTAGGTCGTTGTCGGGGAAGCGAATGAGCTGGCGCGGGCAGGCAGCTGTACAGGGATTGCAGGGGATCTCCTGCGTGCAGTGGAAAACCGGAAAGACGCCCCGGTTACGGTGCGGGGGATCGCGGGCGAGGATCGCTCCAGGACGCGACTTGAGGACCTCCACGGCGGCGTACCAACTTGCCGGTACCTCCACATCGGCGCCCAGAGCGCGAGCTGCCTGTCGCCCCGCGATTTTGCCGGTGAACATGGCTGCCGATGCCTCGGCAATGCTCTGTGCATCACCCGCGTCAAACACAGTCATATCGGCGCTGCGCGCTTCAGCTGTGAACTCATTCACCGGGTGGAGCCCCACTGCCATCAGGATGGTGTCACATTGAAAGGTGCGGGCGGTGCCCGGCAGCGGCTTGCGCGCAGCATCGACTCCGACGATCGTGATGGACGTCACTTTTTCCCTGCCGTTAGCGCTGAGAACGGTGTGGGACTTGTGGAGGGGCACACCGAGGCGTCTGAGCTTGTCTGCATGTACCTTATAACCGCCACACTCCGGTAGCGCCTCGACGAGACCCACGACGGCGATGCCCGCCTGTAGCGCATGGTATCCCGTGATAAGGCCTACATTGCCGCCGCCGACGATGAAGAGCTTCTCGGCTGCGCGCACGAGGTCGCGATTGACCAGGGTCTGGAAGGCGCCTGCGCCGTAGACACCCGGCAGCGTATTTCCAGGGAAAATCAGAGACCTCTCGCGGGCTCCGGTTGCCACCACGAGAACCTCAGGTTCGACCAGCACGTAGGCACCCTCCCTGTGTGCAGGACTACGGCGCAGGATGCCCACCTTCCTATCGCTGAATACGCCCACAGCCGTGCTATCGAGCCAGACGGTGATTTCGGATCGGGCGTCTACTTGCGCGGCGAGCTTCATCGAGATGTCGATACCGCGCGTACCGGCATAGACGGCTTCTGCCGAGCCGAAAAAGCGGTGAGTCTGCAGGATCAGCTTGCCGCCAAGCTGGTCTTTGTCGTCAACCAGGATGGCGGCAATACCCTGTTGGCCGATCTCAATTGCGGCAGAGAGGCCGGCCGGCCCACCGCCCAGAATAAGGACCGGTGTGCGGACGGTCTCGATTCTGCCACGAGCCGGTGGCCGGATGACATCGGGCAGTGTAGGCAGCCCCTCAAGAGGGAAGACATCTAGCCCTCGTGTCACGGGCGTCATGCAGGCCTTGACCGGTTTGCCGTCCGCGAGAACCAGACATTGAGCGCATTGTCCGTTCGCGCAGAAGAGGCCTTGGGGTGTGCCATCCCTCGGGTGATGTCCGAAGGTGCGGATGCCGTGCGCGAAGAGGGCTGACGCGATCATTTCACCAGGGCGCGCAGTGAAGGGGCGATTGCGCCAGCTGAATGAGACCGTGTCGAGGCTTCTGGTCGGGAGAATTGGGTGAGACTCGATTCGATAAGGAGCCATTCCACCATCCCTTTGCCGAGTATGCCTCTGCTGGCAGGCGTGTGGACGCGCGGCGACAAGGGCGTGTCCGCAGCCAATCCTCTTCCTCACTTCTTACAGTCTAGCACCGGTATCTGAGCACGGCAATGGAAAGCTAGCCTGCATCTGGACTGAGCTTTGTCGCTGGTCTGCATCCAGGGGCTTTCGTAGTATGATGTACAGGAGTGGGATATCCAGAACCTGGAGGTAGTCCACATGACTTGGCAGTATCAAGTGGCAAAGCCCGATGATCTCCGGCCCGACACGCTCGAGCAGATCGGCGTCATCTACGAGACCAGTTTCTCGCCCGCTCTGAGGGAATCCTATACCGCGTTGATCACGCCGGTTATGACCGGAACCGCCACCCTTTATCTCGCGTCGCTGAATCGGACGGTGGGTGGCTTTGCGCTCACTGCGCCGCTGAGTATCCCCGGCGTCAACTACCTGTCCTACTTCGCCGTCGACCCAGCGCAGCGCGGACAGGGTATCGGTGGCGTGCTTTTCCGATTCCTCCTCGATGACGCCTATAGGCGTACCGGTGATACCGAATTGCTCTGGGAAGTGGAGCGACCAGAGCCCGGCGCCGGGCCCGATGACCCCAATCGTCGGCGTATCGCTTTCTACCGCCGCCACGGAGGGGTGATTCTCGATCACGTGGCCGACTTCCGCATGCCGAATCTCGCCGGGCCGGGTACTGTGCCCGCGGCATTGATGTGGACTTCGTTGGTCCGTCCAGCGCCCTTAACAGCGGCTGAGAGTGAAGCGTATGTGGTGGCGCTCTTTGCAGATGTTTATGGACGGGATCGTGACGACGCGTTGGTCATGGATGTAGTGAGGAGTATCCGAGTCGATGCCTGAATTGCCTGCCTTCGGAATGTCCCTATACTCTGAGATGGAGAGGTCAAAGTGCTGACTTACATAACACATCCAGTACCCGAGCGCATTCGCTGCTTGAAAGATGAGCTATTCGCGACTGAAAGTGAATGGTGCTTCGAGCGCGCACGTCTTGTTACCGAGTCTTACCAGGGGACCCAGGGACAACCCCCTGCACTCCGTCGTGCCCACGCCCTCTATCACGTCTTCGACTGCATGCCCATTTTCATCCGTCCGGGCGAGCTGATCGTAGGGCAGCGAGCCGGTGTGCTAGCTGGCAGGGCTGTCTACCCCGAGTATCATCTCAACGGCCTGACCCGTGAGACGACACCGCCCGAAATATGGGATGCTTGGGCTGGACGAACTTTGGGCGATATCGCCAGGGGTGCACACCCGGCACGGCTGCGTCGGGCCGAGCGCGAGTTGGCTGCGGGGTTTGTCACCGGAACCGCGAGTGGCTTTGGTCACGTTATCGTCGACTACGAGAAGGTCCTGCGCCGCGGTTTTCGGGACATCATCGCGGAGGCCCAGATTCTGTTGGAGTCGGCGCCGGAAGATGACCGCGAGGGACGAACCTTTCTGCAAGCGGTGATTGTGTCTGCGAAGGGCATCATCCGCTGGGCAGAGCGCTATGCCGACCTTGCTGAGTCCATGGCTCAGGATGAACCGGATGCGGCTCGCCATGAGGAACTCGCTCGTATCGCTGCGATCTGCCGTCGCGTGCCCGCCGAGCCCGCGCGGGACTTTGCCGAGGGCCTGCAAAGCTTCTGGTTCACCCATCTCGCTATGCACATCGAGCAGTACGGCTGGTCCATCTCGGCAGGGCGCTTCGATCAGTACATGTACCCCTATTTCCGCCGCGATTTGGCCTATGGCATGCTGACGGAAGCAGAGGCGTGGGAGTGGCTGCTCAATCTCTGGGTCAAGTTTATGGAAAATGTGGACGGCAGGGTCAAAGAGACGGTCTTCCAGAATATGACGTTGGGCGGACAGGACGAAGACGGGCGCGACCAATCCAATCTACTTTCACGTCTCTGCCTCGATGCGACGGTGGCACTGCGCGTGAACCAGCCCGCACTCTCGGTGCGGTGGCATCCGAACATCGATCCCGATTTCTGGCAGCAGGTTCACCGCGCCCTGGCTCAGGGCCTGGGACTCCCGGCGCTCTTCAATGATACCGTGATCCTCCCGGCACTGGAGGCTCACGGTGTTGCCCCGGAAGATGCGGTCGGCTACGGGCTTGTGGGCTGTGTAGAGGCGAGCGTGCCGGGTAAACAGCAAGGGGTCACCGCCGGCGGACATATCAACCTGGCAAAGGCTCTGGAGCTGGCGCTCAATGACGGGGTCTCGCTGGTGACCGGCGAGCAGGTTGGGCTGCCGACAGGTGCACCCGAGCAGTTCACGGCTTTCGAAGACCTTTGGGATGCGTACGTGATGCAGGTTGAGTACCTCGCTGGGCTGAATATCCTGGCGACGCATATTGCAGGTGAGCTGCAGAAACAACATGGTCATTGTCCTCTGATGTCGTCTTTGCTCGACGACTGCATGATTCGACGCCGTGACCTGGTCTTCGGCGGGACCCGCTATAACCTTCCCGGGATCGCCATTTACGGTCCCACCAACGCCTATGACGGGCTCCAAGCGGTGAGAACGTGGGTGTGCGAAGAGGAACGGGTAAGTTGGGCTGAGCTGCACCAGGCACTGCTTGACAATTTCGAGGGACACGCGGCTTTGCGTGAGCTACTGGCGCGTCGAACGCCGCGTTTCGGCAATGGCATGCCCGAGATCGATGATTTCGCCAACCAGGTGAATGCCGTCCACGCTGATTATTGCTGGAAGCAGGTTGACTCTCGGAACGGGCGTTACACGTGTGGGGTGTGGCCCGTCAACGGGCACGTGCACGCGGGGCATTGGACGGGTGCGACGCCGGATGGGCGCCGAGCTGGCGAGCCGCTCGTGGACGGCGTTGGCCCGTGCCAGGGCGCGGACCAAAATGGCCCGACCGCGATGCTGCGCTCAGTGGCCCGGCTCGATAACGTAGACCATTGGCCCGCCGGAAATACCTGCAATATCAAGTTTGCAGGGCGGACAATCGTCGACGACGAGGATGTGGCCCGAATGCGCGATCTCGTGACGACCTTTATGGAACTGGGTGGCCAGGAGTTGCAGATCAATGTGGTGGATGCGGAAACGCTGCGTGATGCCCAAGCACGTCCGGAGGCCTATCAGGACCTCATCGTACGCGTGGCCGGATACAGCGCTTACTTCACCGCGTTGTCGCGCGAGGTTCAGGACGAGATTATCTCTCGCACCGAGCAATCCGTGTAGAGGCATCATCTTTAGCGAAGGGATACAGCTTATGAACAAAAGGGATGTCCTTCTGAGTTTGCTCGACGCCGGTACGGTACCGCCTTACGTGCCTGCTGCTTTCTTCCTCCACTTCGGGCCTGAGTACCGGGAAGGCCGGGCGGCGGTTGATCAGCACATCGCCTACTTCCGCGCCACCGGCATGGACTTCGTCAAGATCCAGTACGAACACGCATTTCCTCATAGGCCCGAGATCCAGCGTCCGAGTGACTGGCGGCACATGCCTTCTTACGGTCACGAGTTCTATGAAGCGCCTCTGGCAGTAGTGAAGGGACTGGTGGAGGAAATGAAGGATCAGGCGTTGGTCCTTGTCACCCTTTACTCTCCCTTTATGTCAGCAGGCCACACCACGAGCGACGCGATGATTACGGCACACCTGCAGGAGGACCCGGAGCTTGTCAAGCCAGGCCTGGAGGCCATTACTGAGAGTCTGGCAATCTTCGTCCGTGCCTGCATCGATCTGGGAGTCGACGGCTTCTATGCCTCTAGCCAGGGAGCGGAGGCGCATCGATTCGGCGATCCTGACATCTTCACCTCCTATATCAGGCCCTATGACCTCGCCTTGATGGACGAGATCAATAGAGCCTGCCCCTTCAATATCCTCCACATCTGCGACTATTGCGGACCATACGATAATCTTACCCCCTTTCTCGACTATCCGGGAGACGTGGTGAACGCCAGTCTTCGCGTGGGAGAGCAGAAGATGACCCCCATTGAGGCTGCGCAGCTCTTCGATCGACCCTTCATGGGCGGATTGGATCGTCACGGCGTGATCGCTTCCGGTGATCGCGGCGCGATTCGTGACGAAGTCGCCGGCGTCTTGAGGCATGCGCCCGCCCGCTTCATCTTGGGTGCGGATTGCACTGTCCCCGGCGATACCGATTGGGAGAATCTCGGCGCTGCCATTGATGCGGCCCACGTAAGCTCACCAAGGGCCTGAGCTTGCCTCTCTACCTGGCACCCGCTGCGTGTGGCAAGACGGCTTATCTCGTAGGCCTGGCCCGGGAGTTGTCTCTCCAGTTGCAGGAGACGCCGCGTGTCATTGTCTCCAGCCGATTGCAGGCTCGGGCGTGGCGTCAGCGGCTGGCGGCTGCAGGCGGCGCGCTCGGGGTCAAGGTCGGCACCTTCGACATGCTCTACCGCGATATCCTCGCGGCTACAGGTGAGACCTACACGCTCATCGGCGATCCCGTGCAGTTCCGGTTGGTGCGAAAGGTCATTGAGGAGAACCGCCTCGTCCACTACAAATCGCTTCAAGCTATGCCGGGGTTCGTCCAGGTGATCTCAGACCTCATTCGCGAGCTGAAGGCGACCGGCATCACACCAGAGGCGCTGGCGGCGGCGCTGGAAGGTGGTGTTGCCGAGTCCCGACTGACGGAATTGGCCGACCTCTACCTGGCGTATCAGAAGATCCTGCAGGAGCATAATTGGGCCGACTACGCAGGTATGGGGTGGCTGGCTGCCGAGGCGCTCGAACGCCACCTTGATGTGGGCCTGGGCTGGTCGCTGGTACTGGTCGACGGCTTTGATGATGTCACGACCGTCCAGCTTCGCGTTCTCAGGCTGCTGTCGCAACGGGCCAGGGACCTTATCGTCACCCTGACGGGCGTGCCCGATGGCAGCAGCCGGTACCTGGTGCATCGGCGGTTCAATCGCACGCGCGAGAGGTTGGAGAAGGCACTCGGAACCGTGGCTCAGCCCCTGCCTGACCCGGTGCCCAGACCCCACGTCCGCCCCGAGCCTTTGGTTTACCTTGAGGCCAACTTCCTCGAAAGAGCCGGCTTGCAAGTACCGGCCGGGGATGTTGTGCGTATGGTGGCCGCGCCCGATCGCCCGGGTGAGGTTCGCGAGGCGCTGCGGTGGCTCAAAGAGCGTCTGGTGCTCGATGGAATGAAATTGCGGGAAGTCGCCCTGCTGGCGCGGAACCTCTCTCCTTACCGGGCCTTCATCGTGCAGACCGCCCACGAGTTCGGTTTACCGGTGCAACTTGTCGATGGCTATCCCCTGAAAGGGAATCCGGCAGTTGCGGCATTGCTGGACTTGCTCCGGTTGTCGCTGCCGTCCAGGGTACCTGCATCGGAGGCGGCGCCGCCATTTCCCTGGCGTGCGGTCGTCGCTGCATGGCGTTCCCCCTACTTCGACTGGCGCTTTGCTAGCTCCGCCGAGGCCGCACATCCGGAAGATGCGGTATTTGCCATTACGCCACACGATGCTGAGGCACTCGACAGGCTGGCACGATGGGCGAGCGTGGTCGGTGGCCTGGACCAATGGAACGAGGCCTTTGATCTCGTGACTGCAGCCGCCAGTATGGAGAATCGGGAGGACGACGACCGGGGCCTTCCTCCCAATGTGCCCACCGGTGCAAGCGCCGTGAGCCTTCGCCAGAAATTCCAGGCGTTTGTAAAGCGCGTTACGCCCCCGCCGTCTGAGGCACCCCCGCTGTCCGAGGCGCCCCCGCCGTCCGAGGCGCCCCCGCCGTCCCAGGCGCCCTTGCCCTGTCGCGAGTTTGTGGCGTGGCTCGAAAGGCTGATCGGCAACTTCGAGGATTCCGACGAGCTATCCGATCCCGGCGGCTCACGACCGAGCGGTGTTGGGCTGGCACGGTGCATCGAGAAGGGTCCTCCCCACCTTCGCGATCGCGATACCGCCGCTCTCAATGCGCTGAAGGATGTGCTCCGAGGCCTGGTTTGGGCCGATGAAGCTGTAGGGTGCGAGCCGGTGGACTTCGCCCGCTTCTTCACAGACCTACTCGGCGCGGTCGAGGCCGCCGTCTATCGTCCGCCTCTTTCTGCCCGAGAGGAAGCCGTACTGGTTACCGATGTGGCAGCGGCGCGCGGCCTTTCGTTTCGCGCCGTCGCCATACTCGGGCTGGCCGAGGGCGAGTTTCCCGCAGCGCTCTCCGAAGACCCCCTCCTGCGTGACCACGACCGCAGGCATCTACGTGACCATCACCGCTTTGCCCTTAACCTGTCGTCCGATAGCGCCGAAGCCGGATATTTCTATGAAGCCTTTACCCGTGCCACAGATCAGTTACTGCTTACCCGTCCACGCGTCGCTGATAACGGTGCTGTATGGCAGGCGTCGCCCTATTGGGACGAGGTGTGCAGATGGCTTGCGGTTCGACCCGTTGAACTGACCAGTGGTCACAGTCCGGAAGTTGTGCGCGTTGCATCGCAACCTGAAGTTGTCCTCGCCGTCGCCGACCTGTGGGAGACGGTGCCGGATGTCCGGGCATGGGTGCTCGAGACCCTGCCGGAGCGTTGTACTTCTCTGACAACTGCTTGCGCCGTACTCCGCCAGCGAATGGGCTCCGACAGTGCGCCGGACACGGATTATGAAGGTGGATTGCAGACGTGGGCGGTAGCCTTCTCCAGACGCTATGCTCCCGAGCGGATCTGGAGCGCCAGCCGGCTTGAAACCTACACCGCTTGCCCCTTCTCGTTCTTTATCGGCCACGCGCTCGGCCTTGAGCCACGCCGGCCGCCATTGGAGGGGCTTGACGCGCGTCAGTTAGGCAACATCTATCACCACATCTTTGAGGAGCTCTACCACACAGCGTCCGATCCGGCTGATTTGGACCAGTTGCTGGAGGCATTGCCTGCCGTAGCTGAGGCCGTCCTGGACCAAGCGCCGCGTCGCGAGCAGTTTCGCCCGACTGCCTGGTGGGTACATACGCGCACCGAGATCGTCGAGAATGTCCGGAGTTCGCTGGAAGCGCTGCACGCTCTGGGCGGCGACTATCTACCCTTTAAGTTTGAAGCTGCTTTTGGCCTGGACGGGAAGCGGCCCCTCATCGTACGCGACGGGAGCGACCACTTCGAGCTCCGCGGCTTCATCGATCGCGTTGATCGCGATCCGTCAGGCCGCGTCCGCGTGATCGACTACAAGACCGCGGCCAGGTACAAGTTCACCCCCGCCGCAGTACGCGATGGCAAGAAACTACAGCTTCCTCTCTACGCCCTGGCGGCACAGGAAGCTCTTGAGCTCGGAGAGGTGGCAGATGGCTTTTACTGGCACGTGCGTCAGGCCGAACCGAGTTCGCTGAGCCTGGCCCGTTACGATGGCGGCGCCGAAGCGGCGATGGCGACAGCCGTCGAATACGCTTGGGCTGCTGTCCGGGGTGCTCGCCTTGGCGCTTTCCGCCCCGCGCCACCGGTTGACGGCTGTCCCAGCTATTGCGCTGCGTCAGCTTTTTGTTGGCATTACACCCCGGGTAGATGAGGAGAATCCGTTGAGCGCTCTACACCCGATTGTCGCCCAGATGCAGCCAAGCCCAGAGCAGCAGCCGGCAATCACCGCGGACGGCTCTGACACGGCCGTCAGCGCTGGTGCAGGCACGGGAAAAACACGCACGCTTGTGGCCCGCTATCTTTCTTTACTCGCGGACAACGCCAATGAAGCCTCGGACCTACGCTCGGTGGTGGCCGTGACCTTCACCCGCAAGGCTGCTCGTGAGATGCGCAACCGGGTGCGCCTGGAAGTGCAGCGCTATCTCCAGAACGGTGACCTGGAGGAGCAGGAGCGCGCCCGCTGGCAGGCACACTACACAGCGCTTGATGCAGCGCGTATCGGTACGATCCACAGCCTCTGTGGCGAGATTCTTCGCTACCATCCCGCTGAGGCGGGCATCGATCCGGGCTTCGAGATGCTGAGCGAAGGGCAAACGAGCTTGCTGCGGGCCCAGGTCGTCGACGAGACGCTCGGCTGGATCGCAGACTCCCCCACGCTAGCTCCGCTCTTCCCGCTGCTCGGAGAACTGAGCGTGCGCGTGCTGGTCGCCACACTACTGGCCCGGCGCCTCGACCTTGCCGAGATTTGGGCGCGCCTGCCGGGCGAACGTGATGACGGGGATCTTGACAAGAGCCTGATTGCGCTCTGGCAAGCGATGATTGCTGAGCATCGCGAAAGGGCGCTGAACCGATTCCTGCAGGATGCACGCTTTGCGGAGTCGTTGGCGACGCTTCGCGAATGCGTCCCTTTGGATTCCGACGATAGGATGGCGCAACAGCACGCGCAGGTACTTGCCGCCCTGGGAGGTGGTTTGGGCGAGAGCGTGGCAGGTGAGATCACAATCGAGGCGCTCAGTGTGTTGGATAGCATCAATCTGTCTGGCGGGCGTCAGGCGGCTTGGCGGGGCGGGAAGGCAGAGCTTGCAACAGTTAAGGCAGCGCTTAAAGCACTGCGTGAACTGTGGCGCGCGCATGACGATGACCTCACGCTGTGTCTGAACGAGCGGGATACGACGCTGGCAGATCATATGCCGCTGATTCGGTCTGTCTTTACCTGGGCGGACCGCCGTTACGCGGCGCTCAAGGCCGAACGGCGCGCGCTCGACTTCGACGATTTGGAGGCCGGTGCGGTCGCCCTCCTCGAAGCGCATCCCGACATCGTCGCAACCTGGCAACGCGAGATCAGCACGCTGTTGGTGGATGAGTTTCAGGATACAAACGCGCGCCAATCAAAGCTCCTGCACCTCCTCAATGGTGAACGTGGGAAGCTCTTCACGGTGGGTGACGCCAAACAGTCGATCTATCGCTTCCGCGGCGCGGACGTCACGGTCTTCCGTGAACAGATGGCGAAGTCGAGTCCTGGTGATTCCGATCGCCGCATCCTCAATCTTGCCACCTCCTATCGGGCACACCGGTGTCTTGTGGATTTGCTCAATGCGCTGCTCGCCCCCGTCCTCGGATGTGCTGACGACCCGGAGCGCCCTTACCTCGAGCCGTTCGCTCCCTTGACCCCCATCCGGGAGGCGCCGCTGGCGGGCTTGCAGGCGCCCTTTGTCGAATTGCACCTTGCCCCCGGCACCAAGCGAAGCGGGGCTCTTGACCGCGCTGCCGCGGCGTTGGTGCAGCGCCTTATCATAGGGGTAGAGCAGACGCCTGATCTGGGATATGGCGATGTCGCCATCCTCTGTCGGGCATCATCCTCATTCGCCCCCTATGAAGATGCGTTGGAAGCGTCGGGAGTTCCCTTCCTGTCCGTATCCGGGCGCGGCTTTTACGAACGTCCTGAGGTGCGCGACGTGCTCAATGCCCTTCAGGCGATCGGTGATCCGACCGATGACCTGGCGCTGGCGGGCTTGTTGCGTTCGCCCACGATGGGTCTTTCGGACATAGCTCTATACCGGCTGGTAACGGCCAGAGAATCTGCTGGGCGAGACTCGCTCTGGCAGGTCCTCTCGGGCGACCTGGATTTTCTGGAAGACGGAGCTGACGTGGCTAGAAGAGCTCGCACGCTGGTAGCAGAGTTCAACACGTTGGCGGGTCGGGTGCCGGTTGCGGACGTGCTGAAGTCTTTCCTCGATGCGACCGACTACCGGGCGGCTCTGCGACAGTCACGGCAATCCCGAGCCGTTTCTAACCTGGACAAGCTGTTAGCCGACGCCCACGCAAGCGAGATCGTCGATATGGGCGCGTTCCTTGAGTATGTGCGGCAGCTCCGCGACGTGGGCACCCGTGAGGGTGAGGCGCACGTGTTGGCAGAAGGTGCCGTTCAGATCATGACAGTCCACGCAGCCAAAGGCCTGGAGTTTCCGGTTGTAGTGATTGGCGACATCTCACGGTCATCACCGGGAGCGCCTGGGGCCTTGATCGATCCCACGGCGGGATTTGTGCTGCCGCTCAAGGGACAGGTTCCGGATGGGGGTGATGAAGAGGTGACTGCCGCCATATATCGGCTGGTAAAGGCGCGAGAGCAAGACCAAGAGGCGGCAGAGAGTGATCGCTTGCTCTACGTGGCGATGACTCGCGCGCGCGATAGCCTGTTGATGAGCGGTACAGTGGGCAATCGGCTAACCGGCTGGCTCGAACGTGTGGGCCGGGCGCTGGACCTGACTTCGCCGTCTGACTTTTTGGATGGGTGTGATGCCGATGGCGACCGGGTTCATACAGTGACGCTCAATGTGGGTGGAAATCCCGTAGGACTTTACGTTTATCCTGAGGCCGCGGTTCCTGCCGTCCCGGATATGCGCATAATGCCTCGCCGCCAGGCAGACTGGGCGGCGCCGGTCGACATGCCGATGTTGCAGCGTCTGGAGCCGGACTATGCCAAGGCCGATGAGAAGGCTGAGGCGGCGCTGCGCGACCCTCCGCAGCGGGTATGGCGGGTCGTGCCTCAGAAGCCGGGGGCAAGGGCGCCCTCCTGGGTGGTGGGGCACATCGTTCATGGTGCGCTGGAAAGGTGGCTGTTCCCGGATGAATCCCCGAGTTTCTGGTCGTGGGCTAACGCCGAAGCGAGCGGCTGTGGAATAGCCGACGAGCGAGAAGCGCAGGATGCTGCACAGCGGGCCGATATGATGCTGTCTCGGTTTCAGGCCACCGTGTTGTATGAGCAGATGCGCTCTGCTGGGCGCATGTACCGCGAGCTGCCCTACAGCCTGGAGCTGTTAGACGGTAAGCTCGAGAGCGGCGTGATCGACGCGCTCTTCGAGTCCGCCGGGGCTTGGTCCCTGGTCGAGTTCAAGACCGATCGGATACGCGATAGCGCACACCTGGAGCATATGTTGAAAGAGGAGAAGAACGACTACGTCCGGCAGGTCAGCTACTATCTTGACGCAGTAGAGCACCTACTTGGCCGGCGCCCGAACCCCAT
>SLDA01000604.1 GCA_007125545.1 Thermoflexales bacterium
GGCGATGTCGACCAGCGCCGGGATCATCCGCATGGCACGCGAGATTCCGCCGGGCATAGCGGTATCACCCACAGGCTGGTAGACACCGTACTTGCGGGGGATAAAAACATCAGCCTCCCAACCTCGTCGTCCACCGACACCGATGGTCGTCACCACCACATCCGCACCCGGCAGCAGCTCGCGCCGATCCACAGCGGCGCGAACGATGATGTCCGCACCCGTTACATCCACCATACGCCGTGATAGCCCCTCTGCCGTCTCCAGCGCCGCAGGATCGATGTCTACCAATGCAAGTTCCCAGGGTCCCAGCTCCGGCGACTGAATAAGGTCAGCCACGAGCCCCTTTGTGAAGACCGCACTGCCGGCCCCGACCAACACCATCTTTGTTCTCTGTGGTTTCATAACCGTATCCCCTTCTTCTTTGTAGGGCGCTGTAGGTCGCCCACCGTCGACAACGCACGCCACCAGCCTATGGACTGACACCCTCTGCGATCAGGACCTCCTGCACCGCACTCACATCGAGCTCGTCAGGCGCTATGCCCTGCTGAACGCACAGCGCGGCGGCTGTTCCGACTGCCTGCCCCATCAAGACGCAGATCGGCATCACCCGGAAGTTAGAGTGGGCTTTATGCGTACCCGAGATATTGCGCCCGGCCAGGAATAGATTCCGCACCTTCTGCGGCACGAAGCAGCCATAAGGGAGCGTGTAGTGTTTCCGCTGGCTGAAATGCTTTTGGACGCCTGTCTTATCGAGCCCGGCGCCGGAGAGGTTGTGGACGTCGAAATTAAAGTGGACCTTGGGCACCACCCAGTCTTCGAAAACCCGGGCCGCCATAATGTCCTCTTCGGTGACCTTAGCAAGCCCTGCGAAGTGGCGCGTTTCGCGCACCCCAATCTGGGCGGCCGCACTGAGAAGGTAACACGTCTCAAAGCCGGCAACATAAGTGCGGAGAAAGTCCACAATGGGTCCCAACTGGCGACGGCACTCATAATCCGCGCGGGTGAGATCCTCGGCTTTCGTGCCATCCACATTGATACTGTTCGTCATATTGCAGCTTACAACGCCGGGCAGCGTGGAACGATAGATCAGCAGGTGACCGGCGGGGAAGGGCAGATGCTGACGAGCCAATGATTGGATATCCCCCTCAGGCGTCTCATAAGTATCCTCGAAGCCCCCGACAAAGCGCACAACTCGATCGGTATCGACGCCACCGACCTTAAACATCAGCGTCATCGGCTGCATCTTCCCGTCCTCTTCACGTCCCTTGGTATACGGCACGCCCGCTTTAGCTGCAACATCGCCATCCCCCGTCGCATCGACGATGATACGGCCCATAAGCGCCTTCCGACCTGACTTACTCTCAGTGATGACGCCCCTAATCGTGTCTCCATCCATAATCACTTCAACGGCAAAGGTGTAAAGCAGCCACGTCACGCCGGCTTCGCTGAGCAGGTCCAGCAACACTGTCTTCAGCTTCTCAGGGTTAATCAAGTGGACATCGGAGGCATCCTGCGCACGGCGCAGGATCTCGCCGTACAAACCTATGTGCTCGGTAGCTCCGGTCCAATGGCTCATCAAGCCCGTCGTCGCGACGCCGCCGACGGCGCCGCTTTGCTCGATCAGGAATGTGCGCGCCCCGCGTCGCGCGGCTGCCAGCGCCGCGCCAACACCAGCAGGCCCGCCACCTACTACCAGCACGTCCGCCTCGTAAGCAATGGGGATTTCCTTCGAAGGTTCTATGTAGGTTTTCATGCACTCTCTCCTGACTCCACAAGCAGCAACCAATCCTGTTGGTCGGGTGCGATCACGGATCCGGCGCCGTCTCCGTTAACGGCTTCCGCGAGCGGACGTAGGTCGGTCCACCGCCCAGCACGGGGATCAAACCAACGCATCACGGGAGAGGGTGGCAGGCGGTCGAGATTGAAGCGCACAAGACCACCCTTCGGAAGATATGCGATGGCCTGCCGACCATCCTGCGTCTTGGCCGCGGCGATGAAATCCGTTGGATCTGCCGCGCCCGGTTGAGCCGCCAGCAGCTCCGGCGCCGGCTGCAACGTCCACCAGGGCATGACCTCGAAGAATGCCCGCAAGATGGTCATGCTCCGTATGCCCGGCAACAACAGACCCTGCTCCCAAGGCTCAACCAAGCCGATGTTTGGGTGACCATCGGGCAACTCCGGCACTTCGGGCCAGACCCAGATCGGATTGGTGCCATAGCTGACACCGGCGGGCGGCGTGAGCAGCAAGCTCCAGTAAGCGGCGCGACGGACCTCATAGTCGGTGAATCTGCGGTCCACGTGATAAGAAGGATGACCTTCGTAGTTAGGCTCGAGATTGACGACCGGCAGGACCGGGTCCCCGTCCCACTGCATCGCAGGGGGACCCTCGATGAGCCAGCGCAGGTGCTCCTCAGAGCTACCGTGACCGCTCTGATAACCGATGAAGTCGTACCAGGGCTCCTGGCGAAACAGCTCGCCTATCCAAGTCTGGCCACCCGGGTGCATGGTCACCAGTCTGTCGCGACCCTCGCGGGACTCTCCGAACACGCCGCGCCCGATGTGACACCACCGCTCGGCGCGCTCGTCCAGGTAGTTGCCGTCCCCACCCAGAAACCAGATCACGTGATAGGCACCCCAACGGGCCACAATGTAGCGCGCGAGGCGCACAGCGTCCGCTTCCGTCAGAGCCAGGCCAGGATCGCTCTCCCACACCGCCCAGAGAATGATCGGAGCTGCAACCAGACCGACCTCGTTAATCGCAGCGACCCGCGCCTCGCGGCTGCGGAAAAACTCCGGAAAGACCGTGATCCGCTCAGTGCCGGTGAACGCCCGGTCGCCGCCGAGCGCCTCGCTAGCGCCGCGCCACTGCGTGCTCACGAACTGCACCACCGAGAAACCCTGGTCGCGCCGCACAGCCAGATAGCGCGCCCAGTCCTCCTCGCCGGAGCGCAGCACACCATTCCAGGCGGTATCCGCGAGCCAGAAGAAATGTGAGCCATCTGCCCACGTGAAAGAGCGCCGGTCCTCTGAGAGCGTTAGTGCACCATAACGATAGAGTGGGTTCTCACCCTCATAGGGCACGCACGTGAACTCACCGCGGTGATCGTGCAAGCCCGCATTCCCGCGATCCGAGCAGATCGTCTCCCACCGCCACTGCCCCACCGCATCGGGTGAAAAGCGCACGACCCAACGAGAGGGAGCGTCGCTGTCGCCATCAGCGGGCACGCCATCCCAGAATGCGTCGATCTCCTTGACTTGCCCCTCCGGCCCTGTGAATCTGACCAACAGATCCACATCCCAGAAGGGGTTCTCGTAAGCCGTCTCGCTCTCAAGTGCGGTCTCAAAGACCGTCCAGATCGCGATATCCATATCGCTCCTCCTCAGCCATCCACACCCTCACAATCCGTGGGATTGGGCAGACAGACCCTACCGCGCGTACGGTCACAGCAGCACCTACTTCACCTCATTCGCGCCGACCTCATCCATCACTTTGCGGAGAGCGGTCACGGCCATTCGCATCCCGTCAGCACCGCTGAATCCCGTGCTGTGTCCTGCGATCTTCAGGTGCGGCTCCAAGGCCAATACACCCTGATAACCCTTCTCCATAAGATGGGAAAGCAGGAGCGACAACTGTCCATCGCCCTCGCCTGCCGGCACAACGTGACCATCGCTAAGCACGGCATCCTTAATGTGGACATACCCGATCAAGTCTCCGAGCATGGGCCAGCCCCGCTCGACGACTCGCTCCTCGCGAACCTGGATAAAGTTGGCTGAGTCCCACAGGAAGCGCAGGTGGGGGCTGTCCACCGCTCTCACGACCTTCTCCGAGCGCGCCAGCGTGTCAGTGACAATCCCTTTCTCATTTTCCAGGAGCAGAATGAACCCTTCCGTTGCCGCCATCTCGGTCAGTTTTTGCAGCCGCTCGATGGACGCATCGACGTAGGCATCGTAACCTTCATTGCTTTCGGGATGCATTCTCCCCTCCGGATCAGGTGGATAGAAGGAGAAGAGGCGGACGTTACGGCAGCCCACCTTCTCCCCAGCCTGGAAGATCCGGGCCAGATTATCCAGCTCCATCTGGATCGGCGCCTCTATGGGTGACTTGCCGATGGGGCTTCCAAGACAGGCCACTTGCACGCCGTGCTCTGTGCATACCTGCGCCAC
>SLDA01000443.1 GCA_007125545.1 Thermoflexales bacterium
GCCCCAGTCGGAGCTGCGCTGCTTGTGCGCCCGCGCGCGAATGACAGGGTAGCCGGTGTAAGGCAGGAAGGGGCCCAGCTCGGCCTCGTCATAGAAGGACTTCGCGCATATATCGCGCATGCTGAAAGCTCCCGGCGTCAGGAAATGGCGATACAGGGGTTGGTTGGCCTCGCTTGCCGGCGCGCGCATGTAGGTGTAGCGCCCGTCGGTGACATTGACCGTCTGGCCGAACCAGCCGTAGAGCACCGCCTCCCGCTCGACGGGGGCGTCCTGCTCCAGGACCGGCATCCACGATTCGCCGTGGATCTCGTGCTCGGGCCGGACGCCGAAATACGATAGCAGGGTCGCGGAGATGTCGATATTCTGCGTGAGCTGCGAGCGTCGCTCTCCGGCATGCGCTCCGCCGGGCAGATGGACCATCAGGGGAATGTGCGCCAGCTCGTTCCAGGTGTGCCAGTTGTTCTTGCCGGTGAGCCCGCGCTCGCCCAGCAGGTGCCCGTGGTCGGTCGTGAAGATAATGAGGGTGTCGTCGAGCGCACCCTGACGCTCCAGCTCGTCGAGCAACTTGCCGAACCAGGCATCCATCATCGTGAGCGTCGCGGCGTACTGCCGCCGCAGGTGGCGCGTGGCCTCGCTCTCCTCACTGACCTTGTCATAGCCGCTCCAGTTGTAGAGCGGCCCGTCCCAATTGTCGTCATACAGGTCCAGGTATTCCTGCGGGACGTCGAAGGGCTCGTGGGGATCGAAGACCTCGATCCACAGGAAGTAGTCGTCCTCGCCTTCGTTCGCTTGCAGCCAGTCAATGGCGCCCTCAAAAGTACGCTGCGTTGGGAAGTCCCCGGCGTCTTTGAACGCCGTTTGGTTGAGGGCGTACTGGGGGTTCCACTTTCCGAGATGCTCGGGTGGCTCGGGCGCGGTGACGCGCGAGACATAGGCGTCCCCTTCCTGGCCCCGGTGGAACGCCCAGGTGTTGAAGGGCATATGGTAGTTCTCACCACCGACGTGGAAGTAATGATAGTGGTCGGTCTCCATATGACAGAAGACGCCCGCCTGGTCGCGGAGCAAATGGGGGAAGGGTACATCGAAAGGTTCGAGCCCACCCCACTCGCGCTCGAGGAAGTTGAGCCGCCCCGTCATCATGTCCCGTCGCGCGGGCATGCAGGGAGCGGACCCGATCCAGTGATTGTCGAAAACCACAGACCGGCGCGCGAACCGCTCGATGTTGGGCGCCACGACGTCGGCGTTGCCATACACCGGCAGGTAGTTCCGGTTCAGGGAATCCGAGAGTATCAGTATGGCTTTCATATCGCTTTACACCACTCCTTGTCTTGCTGCCAGGGCGATGCCACCCAACACACCAGCGCGGGCGCCCAGCGCCGACGGCAGAATCCGCACGTCATCGACCGGGAACATGCGCACGCGCCGGCGAACTGTCTCGCGGATGGTGTCGAAGAGGCGGTCGCCGATCTGTGCCACGCCACCGCCCAGCACCACCAGGTCGGGATGGAGCGTCACGATCACGTTGGCGATCCCGATGGCCAGGTAGCCGGCCGCACGCCGGATAGCGTCACTCACATCCGCGTCGCCCGCCGTGGCGGCGGCCGCCATCTCTCGTGGCGTCACGCGCGCCGGATCGCCGTCCGTCAGCTCGTACAGCCGGGGCGCGCGTCCACTGAGCATGAGCCACACGCCCTGTGCCGTGATCGCGGGGCCGCCGGCAAGTGTCTCGAGGCAGCCGTAGTTTCCGCAGCCACAGAGCGGGCCGTCAGGCAGGATGGTTTGGTGACCGAGCTCACCGGCCGCGCCAAGCGGCCCCAAGCGCAGCTTGCCGTCGATCACGATCCCTCCCCCGATCCCGGTTCCCAGTGCGTAAAAGGCCATTGTGTTGGCAGTGCGTCCGAGTCCGTGGACCAGTTCGCCGAGGGCAGCGGTGCGCACATCGTTGAGCAAAAACACCGGACAGCCGATCCTTGGCGAGAGTATGTCGCGAACGGGCACATCGCGCCACTGGGTCGGGAGATTGGGCAAGAACCGGGTGTAGCCCGCGTCCACATCCGCGAGGCCCGGCACGCCCATGCCGGCGGAGGCGGGGGCGCGTCCGGCCCTCTCCGCCAACTTGTTGACAAGGTCGGCCGTGCGCGAGAGGACGGCTTCCGGTCCCTCGTGGGACAGTGTGGGGATCGCATCGTCGACCACAATCTCGCCCCTTGCCGTCCCCAGGGCACACGCTATCTTCGTGCCACCGAGATCAATGCTGGCAAACAACGCCTCTTCATTCACGTGCTGCTATCCTCCTAGCGTAGTGTGCTGGGCCTGACCCATTGCTCCGCCCCAATGTCTATCAGCGGTGCCTTCGGGACCTAACGCCAAGGAAAGTCGTAGGTCGGGCGATTCACGTACCGATCCATCCCGAGCGTCAGGCGTGCTTGCGCCCACGGCCCCAGCTCGACGGCCAGGACCCGGTGGTTGAGCGGGACGCTGTCAGGGTCGCCAGCGTCAGTCTTCACGGAGGTGAACTGGTGCTCGGCGAAGCTGCCGGCTTGCACCCAGACCTCACGATCCTCAAGGGGATTTGTGTTCACCAGTGAGAGCGTGATCCCCTCGGGTGTGATCGCTTCGACATAGGCAGCCACATCGTGCGGCAAGCCGGGACGCACGGAGAGGGGATCGAAGTAGCGGACACTGGCGTGCTGCAGGCCTCCGTGGTAGATCGCGGCGGGGGTGCCCATCGCCATTTGCATCAGGCCCTCGGGCACCACCGGGTTCAGGTCCTGCCAGTGATGCACATCCCAACTCTCCATATTCTCCCAATCGTCGTTGTCGATCTTATCCAATCGCTGTTGCATACAGCGGTACGTATCGTCCAAGATCTGATCGGCGAAATCCGGATTCTCACCCATCATGTGGCCGAACCAACGCTCGGGCCAGAAGTGACCGGCCTTACCAAAGCCCGGTGGCGTGGTATACCATGCCTCGCGGTCGGGATAACGCTCCTGAATGCGCGCCAGGTCCTCGGGATCGCGCGTCATGAAGTACAGATGCGCGTGGTGGCGCGGCTGCATCGTCCGATAGTCGAACCAGCCCACGGCGCCGTGACGGAAGGGCACCACGGTCTGACCCTCTTCCTCTTTGCGGAGCGACCAGAGAAGATCGGACTGCGAGCGGTGAAGATCGAGCCAGGAGGGATCGCCCGTCAACAGCATCGCGTTCTGCCCGGCGATCAAGGTGGATTCGAGGATAATCCATGCACCATGGGGCCAGCGCCAGCCGTAGTAGCCACCCCACCAACGCCCTCCCATGCGCTCGCCAATGACGCCGGAGGGGCCGATGTTATCGGGCATAATGCCGCCGTTGGCAGCGGTGCGCTCAGTCCAGGCGCCGAGGTAGTCGAGTACCCACTGCTTATAGCTCTCGTCCCCGGTGTAGAGATAGGCATTCGTGATCAGACTCGTTGCGTTGAGATTGAGTGGCACGTCGCCGGGCACCATCCGCTCATTCATAAGCTTCAGGATGCGACCGAAGACCTCATCGTCATTCCAGTCCAGCTTGGTGAAGGGGTCATCGAACTCGTAGCCGGGCACATCCTCGTAAGGCGATAGGTAATTCGCCAGGACGGCCCGGTGTGTGACCCAATCCTCTGCGGACATCACGAACTGCGGGCCACGGCTGCCGTTGATCGGAGAGCGGATCATCTTGAGCTCCGGATCCCAGTTCGGCGCCTTGGGGTCGGCGCCCGTGTACATCGCGGCGAAACGCAGGGCCCGAGTGCGATCGACGTGATGATAGGGGTTGGCCATGCCCAGGTTGTAAATGTAGGTCGAGCTTTCACCGTGATGCATCCAGTCATAGTAGGCGTCGTACTCACGCCAGACCTGTCCATAGCCCGTGAACTGCCAGGTGACCGCGTTCCACTCGTCGCGGGCCAGTGCGTGGACGTGCTCGCCACCGCCGAGGAGATAGAAGAGCGGAAACGACGTAAAGCTTTCGTAGCCGTCATCGGACCCATCCATGCCGGGCCACTCATCCCGCCAGATCAGCGTGCCGTCAGGTCGCGTATAGCGCTCGACGAAATCGACAGCCGCCTCGTCCATCAAGTCGATCAAATACCGCTGCTTCACAGCCCAGTTGGGCGGACGCGCGCGCCCACGAGCCTCGATCGTTACCAAATCTTGTTCGTTCGGCTCTGCCATCGCCATCGTAGACTCCTTTAGCTAGATTCTTTCGATACGTGCACCGAGCCCCCGCAATGAGCCCTCAAGGTCCTCATAGCCCCGCTCGATGTGGCTAATTCCCTCGATCACGGAATCCCCCTCGGCCATCATTGCCGCGATCAGCGAAGTGAAGCCGGCCCTTAAGTCCGGCACCGTGACATGTGCGGCGTGCAATCCGGTCGGACCCTTGATAACGCAGCTATGTGCGTAATTGCTGCTCCCGAAGCGGCATCGACCGCCGCCCAGACATGCATCATAGAGCGCAACATCCGCGCCCATACGCTGGAGTTCCAACACGTAGCCGAAGCGATTCTCGAAGACCGTCTCGTGGACCACCGACATCCCCTCGGCCTGTGTCAGCAGCAGGACAAAGGGCGGCTGCCAATCGGTCATAAAGCCGGGATGCACGTTCGTCTCCAGTGAAATGGCCCGCAACGCGCCGTTGCGGTAGAACCGGATGCCATCAGCCTGGATGTCAAAGTGTCCTCCGACCCGCCGGAACGTGTTGAGGAACGCCACCATATCTATCTGTCGAGCCCCCCGGACGAAGACGTCTCCATTGGTAGCAGCGGCTGCACAGCCCATGGAAGCGGCGACGATGCGATCGGGAATCAGCGTGTGGGTCACTCCATTCAGGCTCTTGACCCCCTCGACGATGTAGGTGCGATCGGTGCCGGTATCGATGATAGCCCCCATCTTCTGAAGGCACATTACCAGATCCATCACCTCGGGCTCGATCGCCGCATTGCGAATAAAGGTGCGGCCCTTCGCCATTGTCGCGGCGAGTAACAAGTTCTCAGTGCCGGTTACAGTTGGATAGGGCAGCACGATCTCCGCACCGCGTAGGCCGTCTGTCTCCACGACGTAGAAGTCATCGCGAACCTCCACGTGCGCGCCCAGCTTCTGATACCCCTCCAGATGGAAATTCACCGGGCGCGGACCGATACGGTCCCCTCCGGCAGCGATGGGGATGACGGCCTTGCCTGTCCGGTGAAGCAGGGGCGCCAGCATCATCACTGCCAGCCGATTCTGGCTGCCCAGTTCGTAAGGTACCTCATTGCTCGAGATCGTGGGCGAAGAAACGCGGAGGTGATGTGGTTTCACATCCTCGAAGTGTGCGCCCAGGGCTTCGCAGATGAGGCGCGTGATCTGGCTGTCGCCAACAGCGGGTGCATTGAGCAGATCGCAACTTTCTTCGGTGAGCATAGACGTGACCATCAGCTTGGTGATGGAGTTTTTTGCGCCGCTCACTTCTACCTCTCCGCGCAGCGGTGTACCGCCCTCAACGATCCAGGTGTCTGCCATGCTCTCTATCCTTTCTGGTCTGATGGAGTTAAGCCACGAATGCGACTGACTGACGTCCGCCCCAGGCGGCGCCGGTTTTCGAGCTCAACCGGCGGTTGGGTAACTCTGACCCTAACGATGTCTGTGCTTTCAGGACTACTCGATTCTAGCAGAGTGGAACCTAAGCACAAGATCGCGGTTCAGTATGGGACCCATACTGAACCGCGATCGGCACTTGAACGCTACGCTAGATCTGCAGCGCCTGGCGCAGGGCACCCTTGATGAGGTCCACCTTATAAGCGTTATGCTCCAGCGGCTTTGCCTCTGCAACGGCCGCACCTGCGGCATGCTCAATGAGCTCGGGCGAGAGCGGCTGGCCGATAAGCACCTCTTCGACCGCGTTCGCCCGCCACGGAATCGCGGCGACGCCACCCAGGGCGATGCGAGCCTCCTTGACCACATCGTCCTCCAGCCTCAGGCTCGCGGCAGCGCTCACCAGGGCGAAATCCCAGGCGCCACGCTCTGTCCGCTTCACATACACCGACCGGGAGTTCGCCTGGGGCTCCGGGACCACGATCGCAGTGAGGATCTCATTAGGCTCGAGGATCGTAACAGGATGGTAGCCGTCCTCACGTTGACGGTCCGGTCGGGGCATCACGTAGAAGTCCTCCAGGGACACGACACGCCGGCCTTGGGCACCGGCAATCAGCAGAGAAGCGTTGAGCGCCAACAGCGCCACCGCCGGGTCGGACGGGTGCACCGCATAGCAAGGACCGCCACCGAGGATTGTATGATACTTGTTCTCGCCCTTGAAGGCGAAGCAACGCCTGCCGCCCTTGCGCCAGCAGGGAACGTGGCGATTGCGGAAGTACCAGCAGCGAGGGCGTTGAACCAGGTTGCCACCGAGCGTCGCCATGTGGCGCAGCTGGGGCGAGGCAGACTCTTGCGCCGCCTGCACCAAACACCGCAGTCCCAAGTGATCCGCAAAGGCCGGCGTCTGGGACAACGCCGAGAGAGTTGTGAGCGCGCCGATATGCCACTCATTCTCGTTGCCGCTCTGGCGCTCCGCGATAGCATCCAATCCGAGAATCGTCTTGAGATTGACCAAGCGCTCCGGCGCGGCGACCTCCTCCTTCATTAGTGCGAGCAGATCGGTCCCACCCGCCAGCGGCCAACTCATCCCGCTTAAAGCCTCTAGCGCTTCCTCGATCGAGGTTGCGTTGCCATGGCTAAAGGGTTTCATCGCGTTCCCTCCTTGGACTCCGTAGCAGCTTGTCGCAGCGCCGCAAGCAACCGCTTAGGCGTGATAGGGAGATCGGTCACCCGCACTCCGACGGCGTCGAAGACGGCGTTCGCGATCGCGGCTGCCGCCGGGATTATGGGGGGCTCGCCCAGCCCCTTACTGCCCACACTGTTGGCCTCGACGTCCGGTACATCCACGAAAACCACCTCGATCTCGGGGATATCGACCATGACCGGGACCTTGTATTCCTCCAGATTGGGGGTCAGTTGTAGGCCTGTGTCGGGGTCGATCACCCGCTCTTCGGTTGTTCCGTATCCGAGCGCCATGACGACCCCACCAAAGACCTGACTCTCCGCGGTCAGCGGGTTGACAACGCGGCCGATATCATGGGCTGCCACAAGCCGCTCCACGCGGACCTGCCCTGTCTCGACATTGACGGCGACCTGGACATAGTGTGCGCCGAAGGTGTTGACCGCCCTGTCCTCCGGATTGGGACCGCGGGCACCTTTCGCTACGATCATATAGTTGCCCATCTTCGCGGTTACCTGGTTGAAGGGTATCCGTTTCTCGGGGTCCGGTCCATAGACGATCTCCCCCTCTTCGACCGTGAAGTCGCCTGCAGGAGCCTCTTCCAAGCCCAGCATAATCGCTGCCAGCTCGATGAGCTGGCGCAGGGCTTCGCGACAAGCGGAGCGAACTGCCGGGGTAGAGGAAGCCAACGTCACGCTCCCCCCACTTCCGGGGCCGAAGGGAGCCGGCAGCGTGTCGCCCACCACGCAGCGAACTGCGCTGAGCGGCAGGCCCAACTCTTCAGCCGCGACCTGCGTAAGAACCGTCTTTGTGCCCGTTCCGATGTCTTGAACCCCGACTGCAACCTCAGCAGTGCCATCGGGCAGCAACTTGACGATGGCATTCGCGGGGGGTCCGCCGCCCCCACCCCAGATCTGACTCGCCATTCCAACCCCACGCCGCCACGGACCCTCATCGGATTGTGCTGAGGCGGTCCGATCCGACCAGCCGAACCGCTCGGCACCCATCTCATACGCGCGCCGCAACCCTTTGTAACTATAGGATTGGCCGCGGGACGGGCTCTTCTCGGCGTAGTTGGCCAGCCGCAGCGCCAGTGGGTCCATCCTAAGCTTGTGCGCCAGCGCATCCATCGCACCCTCCAGCGCAACGGTGCCCTCGACATAGCCGGGAGCACGGAACGCCCGTGCCCCATCGGTATTGGCACGCGCCGCGCGCACCCGCGTGCGCACATTGGGGCAGAGATAGAGATCCTTGGCAGGACCACCGACCACGTGTCCACCGCCGCCAAAGGCTCCGGTCGTCACATCAGCCTCCTGCTCGATCAGGGTCAGTGTCCCATCCTGTTTGGCACCCAGGCGGACCCGTTGGTACGTTCCGGGCCTATAGCCGGCAACCAGATGCTCCTCCTCGCGGTTGAGCACCACTTTGACCGGGCGCCCGGTCTCGCGTGCCGCGAGAGCCGCCATTAGCGTGAAGGCTTCGGCACCCCATTTACTGCCGAAGCCACCCCCGATGTAGTCAGAGATAACCCGCACCCTATCCATCGGGATCTCGAGCGCCTCAGCCACACTGCTACGCGTCCCGAAGATGCTTTGGGTTGAGTGCCAGACGGTGACCAGGTCTCCCTCCCACGCGACTGCACTTCCATGCGTCTCGAGGCAGCAGTGCGCCGCGACCGGCGTGGTGAACTCAAGTTCGACGACGACATCGGCGTCGGTCAACCCAGCTTCTACGCTGCCGCGCTCGTAGAGATCACCCTCCCTGTCGATCCAGTTGTCCTCACCGAGAACGACGCTGGGCGCATCCGCAGCAGTGGCTGTGTGAAAGTCAGAAGCAAAGGGCAACGGCTCGTAGTCAACCTCGATCAGTGCCAGCGCATCCTCAGCCACGCGCTCGTCGCGCGCAGCCACGAACGCGACCTCGGCGCCCTCGTAGTTCACCTCATCAACGAAGATTGCACGCCCATCCAACGATCGGACCGCTGGCTGTTTACCCTTGTGCCAAACGAGGCTCACACCCGGTAAAGCTTCGGCGGCGCTGCTGTCGATCCGCGTGATCCGCGCGTGGGGAAAAGGTGAGCGTAAAAAGCGCCCGATCAGCATGCCCGGGAGTTGGATGTCGTGGGTATAGACCGCCTTGCCGGTGACCCGCGCGATGCCATCCACCCGGGGGGTTGGTTTGCCCACCCACCGCATCTCGACATCGTGTCCCCAACTCTCGATGTGCTCCTCCTCAACAATGACCTCACGCTCCTCGATACGACCCTCAAACTCAACCTGCGTCTTTCTAATCGTAGGCATAGCCTATCCCTCCTCTCCGCTGGCAACCGTTGCACCGGATACGCCGGGGTCGCGACCGGTCCCCTGCCGTGCCGCATCCAGCACGGCAGTGACGATATTGGGATACGCCCCACAGCGACACACATTGCCCGCCATCGCTTCCCGCACCTCAGCCTCCGTGGGCGATGGGTTGTGCTCGAGCAACGATACTGCCGCTACCACCTGACCAGGCGTACAGAAGCCACACTGATAGCCATCGTGCTCGATGAACGCCTCCTGCACAGGATGGAGCTGCTCACCGTGAGAGACGCTTTCGATGGTACGGATGGATCGGCCTTCACAGTCGACCGCTAACGTCAGACAGGCGTAAGCCGTCTCTCCGTCGATGATGACCGTACAAGCACCGCACTGCCCTCGCCCGCATCCGTGCTTGGCCCCCGTCAGGCCTAACTCTTCGCGAAGAACTGAGAGCAGCGTCCGGCGAGGCTCGATAAAAACCGTACGCTCCTCGCCATTCACGTTCAAATCGATGGGAATAGGACCAGGACCTCTAAAAGATATAGCCATAGGTTACCTCCTGAGAGTTGCAGATGTCTTGACAACCTGGACTCGGGACTATTCTCCCCGGTAGCCGGCACAACGCCAATCGACACCTACCGGCAGACCCATCCAGGTCCTAAGAACGCAGGCCTTACACTGGTAGGCAATCTCATTCTATACCCTGATACAGGAGGGAGCAAACAACGTTGGGCCTATCCTATGGGGATTGACAGGCCAGAGTGGAGGAATCTGTGGTTAACGACCTTCAGCGAGATGCCCGGCTACCGTAGCACCTGGACGAGATTACTGTAATCATCGGTCCAAAGACGTGCGTGCGGTACGATGTACTGCTCGAGGTCGGCGGCGTCCGACCAGATGGGATGGCTCAGAGGATCCGGGGTACGAGAGAGCACGACCCACACAGATATGAAATGGATATCGTCGCCCATATCCTCCACTACCACCCCGTGCAGATCGAGCGCAGCTGCCAGGGAAGCCAATACGGGTCTGAAGTCCATGTGCGTCGTGCTGATGTTGATCGCCAGCAACCCGTTCGCCGTCATATGCGCCAGATAGAGCTCCATCGCCTCCAGCGTCATCAGGTGCACGGGGGGAGCGTCGCCGCTGAAGACGTCGACCGCCAGCAGATCGTAACGCTGCGCCTCATTTCGCGCCAATTCCTGGGCTAGCGAGACCCGCGCATCGCCTGTTACGAGCTCAATACGGGCGGGCGTGTCCTCCAGATAGCTGAAGTATCCACCCTCGCCTTCCGCGTAGCGAATCACCGCCGGGTCGATCTCGTAGAAGCGGATCACGTCACCCTCACGACCATAGGCAGCGAGCGTACCGGCCCCAAGACCGAGCACGCCAATGCGACGCGGTCGGGGCTGCATTGCAAGATCGAGCGTCCCCAACGCCATGCCCACGCCGCTGGTGGGACCAAAGTAGCTCAGCGCCACGTTACGCGCCTCTTGTGCCTGATACTGCACGCCGTGGATCGTTGTGCCGTGTACCATCCGATAGGCGGCTGCCGGGGGTTCTCCCAGCTCCGACTCCTGGACGCGCAGAACCCCGTAGAAGTTTCGGACGGCGGCCACTGTCGTGTGCTGGAAAGCCCGCACCGACTGAGAGGTGATGTAGAAGGTCGAAAAGATAGACAAGGCAAAGACCCCAACCAGCAGCAACTGGGCCCACTCCCGCTCCAGCAAGCGCGGCCTCGAGCCACGGATGGGCGGTAGGGCAACGGCGAGTCCCGTGAAAACCCAACACGCGAGCAACGCCAGAGGAAACTCACGGGTATCGATCAACACAGCCGGAGCGATCAGATTCACAAGGACACCACCGAGGGCGCCGCCCACCGCCAAGAGAAGATAGAAGTGGGTCAGATCCTCTGCTTTCGGACGCAACCTGGCCAGCTCCCCATGGCACACCATACAGCCGCTGAAGAGCAACAGCGCGTAGACGGCCAATGAGAAGGGAATGGGGAAGAGAATGTCATTGCGCAGATAGACCGAGCCAAAGATCTGCGTGGCGACAAAAAGCAACGCGATCATCCACCGAGAATACCCCTTGTCACCGCTGAAGGCGATGACGAAGGTCAGGAGATAGATCGCCAGGGGGCCGACCCAGAGCAAGGGGACCGTCGTCACGTTTTGGGTAATCTGGTTGGTGGTCGCCAGGAGCAGGACCGAGCCGGTGGTCGAGAAGGCCAGCCAGAGGAGCGGCTGCCACCATGTCACCTGCCGGTTAGCCGGCAACCCGTCAGCGGACTCCTGCAAGGAGGGTTCTGCCGGCAGATTCACATCCCGGCTCTTGAGAATCGACCAGGCCACCATCGCGAGCCCAATCGCAAACGCTACGTAGCCGGCGGTCCACGCCCACGCCTGATTTCCGGTCGAGAGCAGCGGCTCCAGCAGGAAGGGATAGCCGAGCAAGGCCATCATAGATCCTACGTTGGACAACGCGTAGAGCGGGTAAGGTGACTTCGATTGACCCCCGTAGCGGACCGCAAACCAGGCCTGCACCAACGGGCTCGTCGTTGAGAGGACAAAAATGGGTGCACCGACGCTGCCCGCAAGCGTGAGGCATACCTGCAGCCAGGGCACACCGGTGAGCGCACTTCCCAGGCTGCCAGCAGGGATGATGGGAGAACGCCAAGCCACCCAATTGGCACCCATCAGGCCGAGAGATGCACCCAGCAGCCCCAAGTGTAACCGGACCTGCGTTCGGTGATCCAAACGCCGCACGAGTACGTGGCTGTAGAAGTAACCCGCCAACAGCAAGAGCTGGAAGAATAGCATCGAGGTCGACCAGACCGCCGACGACCCCCCGAACCAGGGCAGAATAACCTTGCCGATCAGGGGCTGGCCCAGGAAGAGTAGGAGCGATGAAACAAAGATCGTCAAGGCATAGTGCAGCATACCTGCCTGGCCTCCGATGACCCCTCGAGGCGTCTTGATCGTCCGGAAGACGCCCCGCATAGGCGCCGCATAAGCGGGCCTCTCTTGATTGGTTTGGCTATTGCTATGTTATTTGCCTTCATGTCCCTGCGTCCCTGGCACGTAAGGATACCGCAAAACCCCCTTGGGGTCCAGGTCCGCGCGACCCAGGCGACCTGATTTCCCATCCCGGCCTGCAGGACTATACTCAAAGCAACCTAACCCGAACCTCAGACAAGGAGGACTTTATGGAAACCGTCCGCTTTGGCATCGTCGGTGTCGGCGGCATGGGCAACGGACACGCCCGCAATATGCCGCACATCCCCGAAGCCGAATTGACCGCCGTCTGCGACATCTCGCCAGAAGCACTGAGCTACGCGACCGAGACCTATGGGGTCCCCGGATTCGAGAAGCACGTGGACCTGTTGGACAGCGGTCTCGTCGACGCCATCCTGGTCGCGACACCCCACTACTTCCACCCGCCCATATCCATAGACGCTATGGAGCGCGGCATTCATGTCATCAGCGAGAAGCCCATGGCAGTGACCGTCTCCGGCGCCGAGGCTATGATCAAGGCCGCCGAACGGACCGGCGTGATCTTCGCGGTGATGTTCCAGCAACGGACGTTGCCCGTTCACCAGGCGGCCAAACGGCTGGTGGAGGAGGGCCTATTGGGCCCGCTGTATCGCACGCTGCTCATCGACGCGCACTTCCGCAGCCAAGCTTACTACGACTCTGCCGGATGGCGCGCAACCTGGAAGGGAGAAGGGGGCGGCGTCCTGCTCAACCAGGCACCCCACGGCATGGATATCTTCACCTGGCTCGCAGGCATGCCGGCTCGCGTGAGCGCGCGCGTCAACACCCGGCAGCATGATATTGAAGTCGAGGACGAAGCCACGGCTCTCCTGGAATATGAGAATGGCGCCATCGGCTACTTCCTGGAAAGTGTGAATGAGTATCCCACGGGGATGCGCATAGAACTCGCCGGCGAACTCGGCAAGCTGGTGATTCAGGACGATACGCTCCATTTCTGGGAGGTCATACCCGGCGTCCGCGCAGCCTCAGATGGCGTGGAGGCGATGTGGGGCCATCCCGAGGCCAAAGAGGTTGCCGTCGAGTTGGAGCCGCAACAGACGGGACATGCCGCTATCGTGGCCAATGTAGCCCGTGCCATCATACACGGCGAACGGCTGATCTCGCCAGGCCCCGACGCGATCTACAGCCTGGAGCTGGCCAATGCCATCTTACTCTCCGGCCACACCGGCGAGCCCGTCACCCTGCCGGTAGACCGCGCTGCATATGACGCCTTTATCGAAGGCAAGCAAGCCACGTCTCAGGAGAAGCAAGTCGAGGATCAGCGCATAACCGACCCGGACCACGTCGCGTAAGCGCCTGTCAATCACAATCCGGCGTCCTTCAGGGCCTTGCGAAGGGCGCCGGGCTGTTCAGTTGAGCGGATACGCTCCATACTTTTGAATGGCCCGCGCCATAGCGCGCACATTCTCGGCACGGGCGTAATAGGGCAGGCTATTGCTGCTACCCGCGATATATCCACCCCCGGGCCCGGCCACCCGGATCGCCTCCGCCACCAGCTCGTCGACTGCCTGCGGGGTTCCCCGGCTGAGCGTGTCCACATCGATGTGACCCACGAGACACAAGCCAGCGCCGTAACGCTGCTTGAGCTCACCGAGGTCCATGGCTCCCGGCTCGATGGGATGCAGGCCAGCCATGCCCAACGCGAGCAGGTCATCAAGAATCGGCATCAGGTTGCCATCGGAGTGAAAGACCCAGGGCTTGGTGATCTGCTCCGCCACCCGCCGGTAGTGGGGCATGAAGAGATCACGGAAGATGCGGGGCGAGACGTAAGGCGCCGTCTTAAAGGCGATGTCATCGCCGAACCAGAGGAAGTCGAAATCCAGCTCGCAAAGGTGGCGAGCGGCCCGCGCGTACCACTCCGTATAAAGCGCAAAGAGATCCTCAACCAGCGTCCGATCATCGTAGAGCGCCATACAGAAGGTCTCGAATCCCATGCCCAGGATCACGGGATCGGAGCCCAGGTTGAGAAAGCAGTAGCGCGCGAGCCCCGAGTCGCGGTAGCGCGCCAGGAACCGCCGGTAGGGCTCGTAGAGCGCGGGGTCGTCCGGATCAGGCAGCGTCAGCGCGTTCAGGTCCGCGCGCGTCTTGATGCGCCCGCCGTGGATCATCGTGTGACCCTCCGCCTGCTCCTGCACCCCTTCGTGCGCCACAAAGAAGTAGGCGCCCAACCCGTCCAGCCCCAGGCTCTCGGCAAGCTCCAGCGCTCCGTAGCGCCCGCTGCCCAACAGTTCGCCCTGGACGACCGGTTCGTCGCCCACGCCCAGCTCCGCCTGCGGCTCGCCCTCCGCCCCGGTGCGATCCAGCAGCGCCAGCGCCACGCCCTCGTCAATCGCGGTCTCCAGGAATGGGACGCGGTCCGGTTCCGCGCAGCGCAGCGCCGCCAGCACTCGCTCGCATGATGTCATCTCAGCCATCGCTACTTCACCTCGAACACAGCAGCGTCCCTGCCGGGTACATTCACGGTCAGCCC
>SLDA01000114.1 GCA_007125545.1 Thermoflexales bacterium
AGCAAGCATGCCCGAATGTAGGGAACCGATCTGCGCGATTCTGGTGGGACAGGCGGCGAGCGAGGCACTTGCCGCCAAGTACGCGGAGGAGTATGGCCGTTGTCCCTATGCTGCGATGTATACTGCGACGGGGCGACTGTTGCTTGGAGTGTTCGTGCTGCCGCAGGACAAGCGATGGTGGATCGAGATCCCGGCAGAGCGCCCTGAGCTGCTGGGGTTGGAGCACGCCGATCTCTTCTTCCCGGATTTGGTAGCGACGAGCAGTCCGTGGTCGCGGGGTGAGGTGCAGCCCGTGTTGGCCGTCGCGCCGTGTGGGACGGATTGCGACGCTTGTCCGTGGTATCGCAAGCCCTGCCAGGGCTGTCCGGCAGCCCTGGCCTGGACCGGGAGCTGACTATGGATGCAGGGAGGCACGGATATCTTAGGTGAGAGGTTCGTGCGGTGTGTGGCGCGGGTTACGCCGGAGATTGTGCACCTGATCGACAGGGCGCGCTTCATGTCCTTCCTCGTGGAACCAAGCTGGGTCTTGCGTGGTCTGCGCAGTAACGATCCTTTCTGGTTCACCATGGGTTTGGGAACGGCGTGTGATCTGCAGCTCATCTGGAGCCGATGGAACTGACCGAGTTTGGAGGAGAAGATTGATAGATTGTATTGCAGAGGCGATGTCACTTGGGTTACGAAGTTATATTCTCGGCAAGGTTTTCCAGTCCATCCCGCTCTACTTTGCCCACTGGGAGGATGCACGGCTGGACAAGTCCGGGCTGGATGCGGCCTTTGCGGCGCTGACCGAGGAGGCCATGGCATGCAAGACCCGGAGGGATTTCTCGCTGTTGATGATGGCCTTCCTGGCAACGTTGAACAACGGTCATACGCGCTTCCGCGATGAGGTCTTTGATAGGTTGCCCTCCACAGGGATGGCGCTTCGTCCCCTGGAGGATCGCTGGACGGTCGTGCGGTCGAGCCTGTCCGGCTTGCGGGTAGGCGATGCTGTTGTGCGCATCGAGGATAAGCCGGTTGAGCTCTGGTATGAGGAGCTGGTCCCTTACACAGTGGGAAGCTCCCAGTCGCGGACACTGCAGTTCGGGGATCGTAACGCGATCTTCCCGGCTTTGATCGGGCTCTTCCTCCCAGAAAGCTACATCATCGAGGGCGAAGATGCAGATGGTGCCTACCTTACACTGAGGGTGGACCGCACATCGATCCAAGGGGATGTGAGTTCGGACCGCACTTGGGGTCGTTGGTTGGAGGGGAGCCTGGCCTATATCAAGGTTCCGAGTTTCCTCGATCCCGCCTTCGAAGAACAGGCTCTGACCTTGGTCAAGGAGTTTGGCCGCGCAGCCAGTCTGATCGTGGACGTCAGGGGCAATGGCGGAGGGAGCACGCCTCAGCGCTTGACCCGGGCGCTCATGAATCGCCCCTATCGCTGGTGGACCGAGAGCAGCCCCCTCAATGTGGGGTTGTTGAGCTATCAAGCCCAGGGCGGTCACGATGGGCAGCTTTTCGGCGACTCACAGCTTCTCCGGCAGTCTCCCGTCCGCGATCCCGATCCTGAAGCGTATTCAGGACGTCTCATCCTCCTCGTGGATTGTGCCACCTATTCGGCGGCAGAGGATTTTGTGATGCCCTTTAGGCACAACGGCAGAGCTACCCTGATCGGAGAGCCAACCGGAGGCTCTACCGGACAGCCTTATTACCATGACTTCGGAAATGGGATGGCGTTTGCCATCAGCACCAAGCGGGCGCACTTACCCGGAGGCGGGAGGTTCGAGGGGGTCGGGCTCGCTCCCGACACTCTGGTCTTCCCCCGGCGCGAAGATCTATACGCCGGGCGAGACCCGGTGCTGGAAAGGGCCATTGCCGTAGCCCAGATGGAAGAGGACGAGGAACCGGAGCGAACGCACAGGCGGACGTAAGCTTTCCAGGTCTCCTATGAACAGCCATCGCACGGGTATGAAGGTCTTGGATAATAATAGCTCCTATGAAGATCCTGGCTATGGAGCGTGAGTTAGCTGACGTAACGACGGTCCGATTGCAGTAAGGGTGGACGTTATGCTAGGGATCAGGCATAATTGGGCCGCGGCGCGCTCAGCACCGCCGGGACCGGTCCATGGTCCCAGGACTGCCTGTAGAAGGAGTGATAATGTTGGGGTCGGAAGATGTAATGGCATATCGGGCTCAGACCTACCGGACGCGCAGGGATCTGCGTATCAAGACGCGAGAAGCTGCGGTGGAGCACGTCAATGACCGTGGATTCGTTATGTTTTGGCCGATCACAGGCATACTCATGCCCAGCCTTTGGGCTGCGGTTGCCGGCGATCGGTCCGTGCCCAACAACCACGACGACCCGGGCCACGTCACCTGGGGATGGAAGGACGGGGCGCTGGGTAAGCGGCTGTGGTACTATGGAAAGATTCTGCGTCGTAAAGCGACGATGATCTCACTGAGCGTCGCTCCTTACTTCTACGCCCTTAGCGAAAACTTCGGCGCGCCCGAAGAAGATTACCTCGACCAGTACCGTGACGGGCTTATGACATTGGAGGCCAAGGTGATCTACGAGGCGCTGCTCCGTGAGGGACCGCTCAATGCCGTGGCGTTGCGGCGCGCGACCTCGTTGATAGATGAGAAGTCGGGCTACCGCTTCAACCGGGGACTGGAGGAATTGCAGTCCGATTTCAAGGTGATGCCCATCGGGGTAGCGGAGGCAGGCGCATGGAATTACGCCTTCATCTATGAATGTGTTCACCGCTACCATCCGGAGTTTCTGGAGCAGGCACGCTGTATAAAGATTGCCGAGGCGCAGCGCTATCTGCTCGATCTCTACTTTCAATCGGTGGGTGCCGCTCAGGTTGGTGACATCGTGAAAGTCTTCTGGTGGCCAAAGAGAGAAGTGGAAACAGCAGTTGATGCGCTGGTTGAGGCGGGGACTCTTCGCCGCGATCTGGAGATGGAAGACCACACGGGGAGTTGGGTCGCGCACTCGAAGTTGCTCTCATAATGGTGCGGCTGTTGCGGGAAGACGAATGCACCGTATAATGCGCCTGTCTGGTCCAATACATCTGCGGCGTGATTCACATCAGGAATGTGGAGAGGCGAGTTCGATAGAGTGATCGAAGAAAAGAGGAGGCTATGGGCGAGCCGGAGAGAGTGCAGATCGTAGAAAATGTGTCGCCAGAACGCCGTCCACAAGACGGGATCGCCGCCGACCGCGGCGCCGCCGTTTCTCCGGTCCCTGACGCTGAACGGTATGTAATCCCGAACCTTCCGCAACACTATAGGCCGCGCGCGCACCGCGTCGACTTGGACACGTTGTTTTGGGCGCTTATCTTGATTTGGGTTGGGGGTGTGCTGCTGGCGGCCAACTTCGGTCTGCTCGACTGGTTTACGTTGGCGGCTGCGGATCTGGCGTCAGGTCTGCCCTTTGGCAACGCAGTATGGACGTTGATCTTTCTCGGTGTTGCGATGCTGGTGACGATAGAGATAGTCGTGCGGTTGCTCGTCCCAGCCTATCGCCGCAATGTCCTCGGATATGTCATTCTTGTCATTGTCTTTGCTTCGTTAGGCCTCGGGCTGACGGAGATTATGTGGCCGATGATTCTGGTAGCGGTTGGGGCAGCCCTGCTGCTTCGAGCACGCGGGCGTCAATAGACGACCGGGTTCTCTTTAAGATTATGGGGGTGACGTGGTGGCTAGACTTAAGGCAACAGTAATTGGTGCCGGATTGGGTGGCATAGCGACAGCCGGGCGCCTGGCGCGCAACGGCTATGATGTGACGATCTATGAGAAGAATGCCGTGCCCGGTGGTAGGTGTGGTCAACTCATACGGGACGGGCATCGCTTCGATACAGGGGCAACGCTATTTCTTATGCCCGAGATTTTCGAGGAGACCTACGCAGCTCTGGGCGAGAGCATGGCGAAGCACCTTGACCTGCGGCGCATCGATCCGACCTATCGAGTGCGTTTTGGTGATGGCTTTGAGATATCCTTGAGTTCCAACATGCACGAGATGCAGGCGCAGCTAGAGGCCGTCGAACCGGGTAGCTTCCATGCATTCCTGCGATATCTTGCCGAGGGTCACCGCAACTACCACAAGTCGATTCAGTACTTCGTCGGACGCAACTTCTACAACATCGCCCAGTACTTCAGCCCCAAGAACTTTCC
>SLDA01000246.1 GCA_007125545.1 Thermoflexales bacterium
AACATCGGCGCGCGTAACAGGAACCATGGCATTGGAATGACGGTTTCGGGCTCAATTCCGCGCGCCCGGCACACATGGATACCCTCGCGATAGGCCAGCAGCGTGCGCTTGACTATGGCCGAGTTCTTCAGGAAAGCGTCAACGGAGCCGGCTTCTAGCATACCGCCGACCGATGACGCTTGTTGTACATAATGCACCGTCAGCCAATCCACCATCTTATCATTGATTTCTGGATTCAGGACAGCATCCTTCAGCACCTCGGCCATCCTGAGCAGGCGTGGGGTGGCTGGGCCTTCCGCCTCGCCCAACTGGGTTTCCTCACGGAAAATGATGGTATTGATCGTACCGTTTGTGCGTCCACCGCCTACGGTATGGGCAAAGCCGAAGAAGAATTGGGACGGGTCCAGATACTGTTCGATCAAGGCGGTTCCCGACCACAGGTTCAAAAAGAAGAGGATATCTGCATTGCCAGCGTGATGCGCCAATAGGGGCAGCAGAGGTTCTAACTGATGGTTCAACACCGAGACAAGAATCACGTCGTAGTCGTCGTTTGCAGTGAAAGACTCGACGACTGGCGGACGAAAGATGATGCTGTCTTGCTCCTTGGGCTTGGTGCGCAAGTCGGTGTAGTTGATTCTGATGCCGTCGCGGTCAAGTGCTGCTTTCCTGCCGGGGCGCACGTAGAACGTCACCTTGTGCCCGGCCTCCGCGATCTGCCAGGCATAGGTGGTGCCGATCACGCCGGTTCCAATGTTTAGGAGCTTCATATGGTAACCCTTTCGATTTACTGAAGACAACGTACGATCTATGATGTTGCCTTCGCACCAGCCACCGCTTCATCAGCTTGATCTGGAAGAAACGCCGCGGATACGTCGGCGATGTATTCCTCCAGGTACTCCATTTGTCTACGGGCGCCATCCTCGATGATCTCAGTATAGAAGTCAGAATCAAACGGGAGTTCGAGTTCCGTTCGCACAAGCTTGATCACGGGCACAAGCAAACGGTCTAGCGATGCAACCTCCGAGACTGTTTCCCGCACCAGATCCATCTGAGCCGGGAAGAACTGCTGGTGGAGCTTCGCTTCTTCTGACCGCAAGTCCCCAATCTGCTGTCCCTGAAATTCGACGTTTTTCCGCAAGGCGTGTTTCGCGCTCTCGTCCCGCTGACCTGAAAAGCTGAATGCGTTCAGCTGGTCCTGTAGCTGCTCTAGTTCGCGCAAGGCAAGCGCTAGTTTTTCCTCAACGATCGTTGATTGCTGCAGCGCCCAGTTTAGCCTTTCCCGCTTTGACGATAAGCGTAAGAATGTGCCCGTGAGTTCTCGAGAGAAGTTCGCCACCGCCTGGATGGTTTCTTCTTTTCCCACGATACTGACCTTGCCGATGGCCGCAGACTTGTCCGTATACACTCTCATAAGATCGTCAGACGAGATGCTAAGATCACCGAACCGGCCGACGGCGGCCACTGCAGCCGCGATAGCTTCCATAGCGTCAAGATAGGTATTCCGGCGCATCTCGAGATCCCGCTCCTTACTCTCCAGGGTCCACTCGTGTCGATGTTGCAGACGCAGTCGTTTGGTGTTCTCGATGTTTGTCAGCACGACACCTATGACGGTGAACAAGGAGCCAACAACGATACCCCAGAATGTTGCGGGAACAGACTTGATCAACAGCCCCAGATCCATAGAACTCCTCCCATATCACTATGCCGGCGGAATGCCCCTATTTGCGAGTGACGGATTGGGTCACTGTACCAGCGCCCCCACCAACAGGTCATCCAGCCATATGCCATCGTCAAAGGCCTCGTTTTTCCAGCCAGGCGCCAGACGATCCAGTAGAACTGCCTGCGCCATTCCACTATAGTAGAACCGCCCATCTCCCCGGTTGCCTGCCATGCGCCGTATCTGATCCACCTCCCGTGACCAGCGCCGTTCGAAGGTGCGGTAGCCTTTGAAGTCCCGGTCATGCTGTACCGCAGGTGCCGGCTCATAGTCAGCTGAGGTGGCAGCTTGCCGCCATATCTCCAGTTCCACATAGCGGGCCAGGCCCTCCTGCCACTCGCGGTGGCGCTCGTAGGCAATCAGATCGGAGGTTAGCGTTTCACGGCGCTGCTCCCGGTTTGCTAGGAACTCACGAGTCAAGGCTGCTGTCTCCGCCGGTGTGTCGGCCCGCAGAGCCCGCGCCAGCAGATCCAGTTCGATCTGCCAGGCATCACGGAGGGACCTGTCTTCCAAGGGATAGTGAGCTTCCGACCGCCTGACGGCATCTTCCGCCGCTGCAAGCTTATCCGGAGCAATTATCCCCTGATAGGCATGGAAGCTCTCGTGCAGTAAACTCGAGATATAGAAGTCACTGCTATCGATGAAGAGCGACGTCGCCAGCCGGTAGGGAAAGATGGGGCGTAGAAACGCCGGTAAATCCTCACGGAGCTGCTGCGCCAACATAACCTGCATCCATTCCTTGGTCGTCAAGCTGGAGACCCAGCGGTCGCCCACTTTCACCGTGAACGCTTCGGGGGTGACGTCGGAGGGTAGTAGCTGCCGGTTGTAGGGCTCTCCCTTGAACCGATCGTGAGGCACCACCTCCCATGGACCGCCGCGCGCGCTGCCCTGTGGCACTTTGACCCATCCCGGTTCTGGGTCGTGCAGTCCGACGAGGAAAGCGTAGCGCTCGTTGTAGACGATGGCAGGTATGTCGGCGCCACCCCATCCGGGCCATGCCGCGTCGCCCAGGCTCTGGCGCAGGTGGAAGGCTTCTTCCAAGCGCGCCGATTCCATCTCACTCAACTGCTCAACGACCGCCGATTCTCTGGGTAGGCCGATATTACTCGCCGCTGAGATCAGGCTCACACCGCCGCATACCACCAGGGGCGCCAGCAGGCTTCCTACCACCCATCGTCGTGATCGTTTCATCGTCTGCTTTCGATCCCTTTTCCGGAGACCTTTTCTGTACTCTTGTCTAGTGCCGGGCAATGATCTCGCTGCGCCGGAAGGTCCGGACGCCTACCCACAAGAGCGCGATCGCGATCAGCCAGATGACGATACCCAACACCACGGTCAGTGCCAAACTCAAATACATCACGCCCGAAGCCTGGGCTATGACCAGGATCACGATCGGTAGCACCACCACGCCTGCGATCTGGTTGGCTTCCTGGAAAGAGTTTACCCGTGAGGAAACCAGGACCGTCGCTCCCAATCCCAACCCCGCCGCGCCAGGCGCGACCCAGAACACCAACACTAGCCAGGTGGCGTTAGGAAAGAAGATCTCCTGCATAGTGGGCCAGGCGGAGATGTTGACCGTTAGACCGTAGAGTACAAAGCCTACCAGCGAGACCAGTAGCGCCGGCACCCATGCGGAAAGCACCTTGCCTGTGAAGAGCTCCAGATCGGTGGTCGGCGTATAGATCAGGGCTTCGAGCGTATTGCGTTCTTTCTCGCCTGCAAAGCTATCCGCCGCCACGACGCTCGCCACCATCAGGGGCATGATCAAGAACATCGGTGCGAACATGTAGACGAGGGTAAAGATGATCAGTAACTGGTCCGTATTGTAGCGTTCATATTGAGCCAGCATACTCTCCGGCATTATCTCCAGGAGTTGTGCAACATCGGGAACATTCGCACCAGGTATCTCGGTCATAGCAGGTCCGAAGCGTCCCATAGCCGCGGGCATTATAATCATTAACACGATCGGCACGAGTATGAGGGGCAGCATCACCCCTTTGCTGCGGACGACGGCGAGCAGATCCCGCCGGACGATAGCTTTGATAGCACGCCAGTTCATACCTAACTCTCCTTGTTCTCGTGTAATGCGAAGTAAACGTCTTCCAATGTCGGCTCCTGCGGTGTGATCCGGTAGAGGGGTACATCCGCTGCCACCAAATTGGACACCAACTGCGGGATGTTATCCCGCACCGGAAGAGCCAGGGTCAACCGAGGATGTCCGTCTGTCTGGGACACGTCGCGGGCATCCCGGAATGCCGCCAGGACCTCCAACGCTGCCGCCACTGATCCAGGTGCTGTTTCGAGTTCGAGCCGCACTCCCTGACCCAAGTTATGGGCCAGCTCCGTCGGAGTCCCTAGCGCGACCACCCGTCCCTGCTCCAAGACGGCGACGCGGTCGCAGAGCCGCTGGGCTTCTTCAAGATTGTGCGTGCAGAGGAAGACGGTGTGGCCTCCGTTGCGACTCAGCTCGCGGATCAACGTGTGAACCTGGCGGGTGGAAACGGGATCGAGGCCTGAGGTCGGTTCGTCGAGGAAGAGCAACTCGGGCTGATGAAGCAACGCCCGCGCAAGAGCCAGCCGCTGCTTCATGCCTCTGCTGAAACCGCTTACCCGATCGTTGGCGCGATCAGCTAACTGGAACATATCCAGTAGGCCGGCCACACGCTTGTGAATGGTGTTTTCGGAGACACCATAGAGTTCCGCATAGATATTCAGGTTCTCCGATGCGGTGAGGCGCTCATCCACGGACGGCGTCTCAGTAAGTACGCCGGTGCGACGGCGCAACTCTGCGCCGTCAACAGCAGGGTCGAGGCCCAGGACGCGCGCGGACCCAGCAGTGGCAGTGAGGACGCCGTTGAGCAGCCGGACGGTGGTGGTCTTCCCCGCACCGTTGTGTCCCAAAAAGCCTAATACTTCGCCGGCGCGAACTTCAAGATCTAAGCTATCCACGGCCGTCAGATCGCCGAAGCGGCGGGTGAGACCGTTAGCAACTATGGCTGGTGGTTTTTCCATTACAGATTCTCTCCTTAGGTGAGGCATCGATTAGGTAGAGGATGATTGAGTTTTGTGGTCATCAGGATGCGGCCGTTTCCTGCAAGAACGCTCGCAATACCGCGTTGAAAGCTTCAGGATTGTCCTGATTGAGGATGTGATGGGCATTTTGGATCTCGACTAGCCGGCTGTTGGGTTGCCTCTGGTGCCACGTCTTTGACATCTGTCGTATGAAGCGAAGGTCGTGATCGCCATAGACGATCAGCGCCGGGTGCTCGGGAGGCTCAGGCAGCCCCATTACCATATCTCGTACCATCTCATTGATCAAGTGGATAACCGCATCCTTGCCTGTGTAGGACATGGTTTGCATCAAATAGGCCTTCGTATCCTCTGTAAGGGCCTTATGCTCGGCAAAGGACTTGTTCAGAAGTCCGGTTGGGAACGGCTTCAACATAGCGTAGACGAAAGGTATGAATGCCTTGAGAACGGAGGGATATCTGGGATACAACGTTCCTCCGCTTATGTGTATAGCCGCCCTGACTCGGTCCGGATGGTTACATACTGCTTGCTGCACCACGAAGCTGCCCAGGGATAGTCCCGCCCATACAGCCTCGCTAATGCTTAGTTCATCCATAATGGCTACGACGAAATCCGCGGCAGTCTTGGAGAATTGCAGTTCCTTGTCGATAGGTGATGAGTACCCGTGATAGGGCATATCCCAGACGATCACCCGGAAGTCGTTTTCCAGTGCCTTGACTTGGGTCTCGAATGTTCTATGATCCATCGCCACCCCGTGCGAAAAGACGACCGCCGGCGCCCCTTCCGGCCCATAGGCCTCATAGTAAACTGTGCCAATTTCGTTTGTCAGGTACATGTCCGTTCCTCCTCATTCATGGATTCATATATTAACACAAGTGATGGCCTCTAACGGGGCAGTTACCGGCGCCCTTCACAACTTATAATGAGCCGAGGATGCCCCCTGCCCGCATGCTGTACCGCGCCTCCGTAGAAAGGCGGCATAGAGGGGCTCAAGCCGGTAGCGCAATCCCCCATTCTGAGGCGTGATGTAGAGATGACCGGCCTCCAGCCGCTCCTGAACGGCGGGGTCGCAGGCGGTGGCGTCGAACGTTCCCTCTTGTGCTCCCGCGAGCAGCACTTCGCGAACGGGCGCCGGTTCGGCGGCGAACGCAACCGCGTCGAGATATCTGGCTAGGGTGGGGTCGCTTTTCAGATATCGGACCACCTCTGCGGAGGACAGCCCTTCTGCCGTCAACGCGGCGGCGCGACGCAGTCCTACAGCCCAGCCCCCAGTGCATTTGTGAAGCGCGATGCTCGCTTCAGGTGTCGCGCCGCAGGCAACGGTCAGATAGGCAATCGTCTCCTCTGGCCTGAAGGCTAGATCGGTGATGCCTAGTTCCAGCAGCAGCCCTCGCGCCCGCAATCTGCCCAGCGGTAAGTCCGGGCGCCTGCGCGTGGCAATCACCAGATGTAATGTCGGCGGAGCGTATTCCACCGCTTGTTGAATGAGCGTGTGATGGTGGATGTGCTCGTAACCATCCAAGATAACCGTCATTTCACTCGCGCAGGTCGCCAGCGCATTGAGCAGCTCCGCTGCGAGATGCTCGGGCGAGGGTGAAAACCGCCTTGCCCGGGCATGAGGGTAATGCTCATCCAGTAGTGTTAAGAGGTGCATCCTGAACAATTCCGGATCGCTATCAGCCGCCGTGAGGCTCAGCCGGAGCGCTCTCACCGGCGCCCACTGCTTCAGGAGCGTGGACTTTCCGTAGCCCGCCGGCGCGTTGAGTACCGTCAACCGGTGCTGCCGGGCGCTGTCGAGCTGGGCTACTAACCGGGGACGAAGCAGTCGTACTTGCTGCATGACACTATCCTAGGTATCCTTACCCCATAACCGTAGGGAGTTCAGTAAGGTTGTCGCTCAGCTTGAGGTGTTCCGCGTCTTCTCGCCACAGTGGATCACGCAGCAACAGGGCCACGATCACGGCGAGGATGGCGATACTGTAGAGGCCTGCACCGCCAAACGCGAACACAGCATCGTTGGGCGAGTAGACTAGCGTTGTGAGCGCCTGGTAGGTATGATTGTTAATCGCGTGCAGCAAAGCCACGAGCCAGATGGCGCGCGTTTTCAGCATCACATAGCCGAGTACGAAGGCCATGAGCAGCGTATAAACGACCATCAACGCTGAGCCAAGAAGTGGTCGGCCGGGATAGTTATGCCCCAGAAGAATCGCCGGTAGGTGCCAAACACCCCAGATAAGGCCCGTCAGAGCCACGCCCCGCACCTTACCCGAGCGGACGAGTTCTCCTTGAAGGTAACCCCGCCAACCATATTCTTCGCCAAAGGCTATGAAGAGGGCTATCAGCAGCGGGGAAACGACGATACTCTGAATTAGACCGCTGATCATGAAGGCGCCGGAAGACATCCCCAACTCCGCTGCCATCTCCGAAACGTTCACAGGAGTGCCCAGGCCGAAGGCGGCGGTAAGCGCTGTCTGGCTGACATAGTAAAGAACAAAAAGCAGGCTGAAGAGTGCCCAATCGCGGGCCCGTCCCAGGGTCAGCCCGGCACGGGCGAAGGCGGCGCTATTACTGCGCGCACGGATGACGAAGAGAGCGATCACAGAGATCAGACCTAGCAGCGTACCCACGACAGCGAAGACAGGCGTCAGATCGGGCAGCAGTATCGCGAGGACTACAACCAGCACCTGTGCGCCCGCATAACCCAAGAAGAGATTGAGGACTTGTCGAGGTCGCTCTTGGTAATGGCTGACGTGGATGGAGCTATCACGAAAAATGTAACGCTGCAACACTATGGCGACGAGCGCCGGAATGAGCATTTGCAGTTGCAGTAGTCCAGCCGTGAGTGATCCTTCATAGGCGCCGCCGAGCCAGATTACTAGATTCAGCGTCCAACTGAGGGCGTACGTTAGCCCCACGAACCATCCGATGTTTCTCCAATTTGTTTTCATCATGATTCCCTCCTCAAGATGCGGGGTTGCGAGCTTAGATACTTAGGTCTTGGCGGTTGAAGCGCCACATCGCTAGCCCCAGGAAGACTGCGGTCCACAGTAACGCGCCGGCGAAGGCGGCGGCTTGGCCTACCGGAATTGACTTGGCAGCCTCGGACCCCTTGATCAGCGTGTGGTTATACAAGGTCAGCACGGTGCTCACAGTGATGGGTAGGTAAAGAGCAGCGGTGCTGAGCCCGGTCAGGCTCAAAAGACCGCCGAGGAGCTGCTCGCCAAGAAGCAGATAGCCCATCGCTGCCCCCAATGTCCCCGCTGTCGAGCGGGTGAGCACGCCAAGCAGCAGGGTCAACGCCGCCACCGGTAACATCGCTGTGAGCGTCCGCAGCAGGCTGAGTACCAGTTGCGCGAAATTCACCTGTTCTGCCGATCCAGGGCCTGCGCCCAGGTGGGTGACAAGAGCGCTCGCGCCGCCGCCGATCAGCGTGGCCGCGATCAGTGTCAAGAGCAGTGGGAGCACGAGCGCTGCGGCTTTCGCGCCGAGTACCGTGGAACGTGGCACACCCCGGCTTAACCAGAGCTGCAGCGTGCCCCAGCGGTACTCCTCCACCAGAAATGCGGTGGCCAAGATCACCGGAACGATGCCCCCAATGAAGCCCGGCGACAGAAAATCAGTCAACAAAACCACTATTCCGCTTGGCCAAAGCATCGAAGGCAGTTCTCCTATGCCACCGCCTTGTTGAGCGGCTACCTGAGCTGAAAAGTGGGTGCCCAGAACCAGGAACACCAGCAATGCCGCTGTCCCTGCTAATGTGATTACGAATGCCTTGCGCTTGAACGTCTTGCGCTGTTCAATGGCCCACAGATTAGCAAACATGACAACCTCCTCGAAAACATAACAAACAAGTGAGTGGTCGACCTAATGAGGGCTTCCCATTCATCGGGTCAGCTCCAGGAAGACATTTTCCAGGTCAGGACGGCCCGAGGTGAGTTCGCTGGGGATGATACGATGCTGGACCAGATGCAAGTTCACTGCCTCGCTACTCACACCTTTAACGTGCACATAGCTGCCGTTAGACTCGATCTCCGTGACACCATCCAGTTGTCGCAGTGCCTGTGCTGCCGCTACCGGATTCGGCACGCAAGCGCGAACCACAGCTTGGTCGCCCAATAACAGGCTTACCTCACCCTGTGCGACCACCCGACCGCGATTGAGTATTGCTACCCGATCACAAACCTGTTCGACTTCATGGAGCAGATGGCTGCTCAGAAAGACGGTGGCGCCCGCTCCCGCCAGCGTTTGCAGCAGCTCGCGGATCTCACGCATACCGGCTGGATCGAGGCCATTGGTGGGTTCATCAAGGATGAGAAGTTCGGGACGATGAAGCAGCGCCACGGCCAGGCCCAACCGCTGCTTCATGCCCAGCGAGAAGCCCTTGACCCGCCGATTGGCAGCCTCTGCCAGTCCGACAATTTCGAGAACTTCATCAACACGGCGTTCGTCCACATCGGGGTGCAGCCCGGCGAGCACGTGCAGATTCTGCAGGGCAGTGAAGCCAGGGATCATCGCCGGCGCCCCCACCAGGGAGCCTACCTGCCGCAGTGCCGCGACGTGGCGCGGTGTGACGGGTTGTCCGAAAAGTTCCACCCGCCCGGAAGTGGGCTGCAGCAATCCCAGCAACATGCCGATCGCCGTTGTCTTGCCTGCACCGTTCGGACCGAGAAAGCCGAAGACCTCGCCGCGTCGCACTGACAGATCTATACGGTCCACCGCGACAATACCGCCCGGACCACCGAACTGCTTGCGCAGATCCTCAGTTTGTAGAACGATCTCGTACATAGTCCCTCTCCCGGATACCCTCGATTGATCATTGGCCTTACTATAACGTGCGGGTAGGGGAGCTGTCTTCCCCTAGGTGGGGGAGTTGATTGGGGGAATCGTCCCCCTTCAACTGATGCCTGGAGATGCTCGCCAGGACGTGAGATTTTCTGAGAGTAACAAAAAACCCCCGGCGTCGGGTCGCCGGGGGCAGATAGTGTATCGTGTGCTGCTAAGCGTTCGCGTCGTGCGATCGTTTGAGCCGCCAGAGGAACACAATGCCGGCAAGCGCGCCTGTCGTGATCAGAGCTGGGATAGCCAACTCCCTCCAACGCAGCGGTATGCGCTTGCTGCCGTCAGGAAGGGGTGGCGTCTCCGGTTTCAGGTGCGGATACAGACGATCGAGAGAGGGGGTCTCCACTCCCGTCGTATCGATCACCTCGCGCAACTCCCCTAGTATGTGCTGCATCTCATCGCGCGCCGCCTGTGCGTGACCTTGAAGGCTCGCCTCTAGGCTCTCCATGCCGAGCAATGGCTTGAGTAAAGCGACGAGCAGCGGCTCGGGTAAACGGACGATGGGACGCAGTAAGGGAGGGGTGATCGGGAACCCTGCGTTCTCGAGTGCCCGCGTGGCCTCCTTCATAGCTCGCGTTCCGAGAACCAGAGCGTCGCGAGTGCGTACTAGCCGGTCCAGGTCGGTTTCCGCCGCGTAAATCGCACCGGACATAACGCCTACGACGGCGACGTGATGTTTCAACCATGCGTCGATGTCGGTCCGGATGTCGACCTTGTATCCCTTCATGTCTTCCAGAACCGCTGCAACACGTCGTGTCCGCGGCGTGATGCTGCCGTCTACCTCACCGATGGGCAATTCCCAAGGGCGCCACTCGATATCGGGAACGGTGTAGATCACCGGATCCTCGCGTTTGCCACCCGGTAACGGGAAGCCCATCATAACCCGCTCCTTGCCCACCGCTTCAACAAACTCCTGGGGACCAGCAGCGTTGTTCATCATAAACAGCATTGTGGGGATACGCTTGTTCGCTGCCAGCACGGGCAGGATCTGCAAAGCATGATTCTTGCGCATGACGACCATGACCAACTCGTAATCATCGTCTGGCTCGAGCGCCTCCGCCACCTTCACCGGGGTAATCTCCCGTTCGCCTGTGACGGAGTTCTCCAAGATGACGCCGTGCTGGCGCAAGTCTGCGAGCCGCTGTCCACGCGCCAGGAGCGCAACATCGTGTCCGGCTTGGGTCAACCGGGCCGCGAATACACTGCCTAACGGACCGGCTCCATAGATAAGAATCTTCATATGAACATCTCCTTTCGAGATTTCGAATCAGGGAAGCTACGCTCGAGCGATCTCCCCTCTTTCCTAGTTCTGTCGGAATTTACACCACTAACAGGGGTGCTGACAACAGCGCAACTTGCTTCTGAGTGGTCTGACGTATAGAAGCCCCCGGACAATCTTTGGGTCACCGCGTTAGCCTACGTCCATACTCTATGTGACCGCAGTGTAACCTATGATTAGGGGAGTTGTCATCCCCCAATTAGGGGAACTGGGTTGCCAATCTGGTGTGGCTTGCGCTGTTCCGAGCTAAAAGACAATCCGGCTAGATAAGCCCTAAGCTTTGCGCACGGGCGACAGCCTCGCCGCGATTGTGGGCATTGAGCTTGCCGTATAGACGCTTAACGTGACTGCGTACGGTGCTCGGTGCTATGTAGAGCCGTTCGGCGATCTCCGGAGCGGAAAGCTCGCTGGGCAGCAGGCGCAGGACTTCCAGTTCGCGATCGGTCAGCGGTTCTGCCAGCGACAGGGTTTGTGCCGTGGATTCCGAAAGGCCGGGGACCGGCGCAATCTCCGGAAGTGCGGCCAACAGTTGGTGGATATATGCCTTTGTAGGGTGTTTCGCGGCGTAACGGCGCAGCACTTCTCCTAGCAGCGACATCCCAGGTGGATCGGTTTCTGTGATGCTGTGCACATACCTCTCCGGTTCGGCCAGATCCAGGAGTTGCTCAAGCGTATCTTGGGCTGCTTTGGTTTTACCCTGTGCCTGTAGAGCCGCCACTTCCAGGGCCAAGGCCTGCACCATGCCCGTAGTACGCGCGTATGCTTCTGCACTGCGGCGGAGGGCCGCGGCGATGCTCTGTGCTTCAGTGGGGCGGTCCAGCGCCAAGAGTGAGCGCGCCAAAGCGAAATAGAGAAGCTCGTGAGAACCGAAGCTCATTGCTGGAGGCAAGGGATCACCCGGTACGGGTGTAAGTTCGAGCCCGCACGTATCAACCCACCGCCGCACCTCCGTCAGATTTCCCTGTGCCAGTGACCAGGTAGCCTGAAGCGCATCACAGAGTGATTGATAGGCCGGACCCAACAGCGGCACATACTTCGCAAGCATCTCCAAACCCTCCGCAGCGCCGGCAAAATCGGCTGTGTCACACCGTAGGGTGGCCAACAGCATTGTCGCGTTGAGATGGATTTCCTGGTTGCTGGCCTCTGCCCCCAGTGCCGCAGCTTTCTCCAACCACTGCACTGCCGCTGAAGTGTGTTCCCGCTCGCGCTCTAAAATACCCAAACCGAGATAAATGTAGCCAAGGCTAGGCCAGTTGGCTGCGCCATGTTGTTCCGCCAATGCCAATGCCTTACGATGGGTGATGTCGGCCTGCCGTAGCGTTCCCAAGGCGATCTGACAGCGTCCCAGGAAGGTGAGTGACATTAGCTTGCTGAAGAGATCATCTTCGGGTGTGACGTCACGCGCGATATCCTCGAAAATCCGGGCCGCGGCGCGAACATCTCCCTGAATCAGGGGCGTAATCCCCAAATTCTGCCAGGCGATATTCCGCCATAGGCTGTCTTCAATCGGTAGCAGCTCGAGTGCGCGCTCTGAGTGCTTGGTGCTGCCAACGAGATCAGCGTTTTGCACGCGTTCTACATAGGCGGCAATAGCATGCCAACGTCCCCACAATGCCGGTTCTGCCTCACCAGCCTCAAGATCTCGTTTGAGCGCAATCAACTCGTGGGCTGCAAGTTCGGTCTTGACACTCAACATGGCCATCCAGATGCCCAGTAATCGTAGGACTGGTGCATCCCGCAGCAGAGCTGGGGGTAACGCGTCGAGCCAGCCCGCTACCGCGCCGGCGTCCCCCTGACGCAACAAGTGTTCGGCTTCTTCGGCGACCAGTTCAGCAGCCCCGGAGAAGTCTTGCGCAGCCAACGCATGCTCGACCGCCTCGCGCAGTAAGCCCTGGTTTCGGTACCAGCTGCACGCCTGATGGTGCAGCTGCGCAACACGGTCGGGTAGTAGTCGCTGCAATCGATCTCGCAGAAACTCAGCGAAGAGCGGATGGTACCGGTACCAGCGCCGTTCGTCATCCAGTGCGGTGATGAAGAGGTTGGCTTTTTCGAGAGCGTGCAGGGTAGTGGCGGAAGGCTGGTGTGGCCTCGTTCCCTCCACATCGTCCAGAAGCGCGTCGCAGAGGGGGGCGCAAAGCTGCTCCACAATGGCGGTCCGGAGCAGGAAGTTCCGAATTTCGGGCGGCTGGCGCTCCAAAACTTCCTCGCCGAGGTAGTCGAGGATGTAGCGGTGACTGCCCGTGAAGGCACGGATAAAGCTCGCCGGATCTGCGCGATCACGCAAAGAGAGCGCCGCCAGATGCAACCCCGCGAACCAGCCCTCGGTCCGGGCTGCCAGCAGTTCCAGGGCGGGGTCATCAAGGTTCAGCTCCAGCGCTGTGTTGAGGACTTGCGTGACTTCCTGTCGGGTGCAGCGTAAATCCTCGGCGCGTAGTTCGTTGAGCTGGCCCTGTGCCCGGAGGTTCGCCAGGGCCAGCGGCGGCTCCCGCCGTCCCGCTACGATTAGGCGCAGCGACGGAGGCACATATTCCAAGAATTGGTCGAGGGCTTGATGGATGGCGGGGGCGCGGATGACATGGTAGTCGTCGAGAACCAAGATGACGGGCACACTTAGCGAAACGAGCGAGTTAAGCAGTTGTGCCAGTAGCGCCTCGAAGGGCGGAGGTTGAGGTGAGTGCCAACGCGCCAGCAAATCGGCGCCGAAATCAGGCTGTGCGGTCTGAAGTGCCACGATTATGTAACTCCAGAAGCGGGCCACGTCGTTATCCTCCGGTCCGAGTGCAACCCATGCCAGGGACCAGGGATCCGGCAGCACATTTCCCCAAGCGGCGAGAAGCGTGGTCTTGCCGAAGCCCGGTGGTGCCGAGAGTAGCGTGAGTTTCCCTGCCAAACCGCCATTGAGCCGGTTGGTGAGGCGAGGTCGTGGGATGGTGTTGGTGCGGACGGGCGGTGGCTGAACCTTGGTCAGCAGGAGCGGCGCCAGAGGTATGCGAGCCTCGGCACCAAACGTCTCAGGCGGTGTCCTCATTCAATGTCGTGTCCTGGTATATTGAAAGCGAATGTCTCATTGCAAGCAAGCTTATCACCAATCGAGCTATGATCAACCTTGCCCATTTGATCGATGGACGTGACGGATGTGGGGCTGTGTTTTGCCTCTCGACGTTAAGCGCATATAGTTATTACGCAAAGGGTTTGTTGCATGTGCGTGCTTATTCGAGGAAAGGAGCCTTGCAATGGCAAAAGGATATGAGCATCAGCGGACGGAGTTGTCTGAGGTCACTCAGGCCATGGTTGCGACCGCGATGGGGCGCGAACCGGCGGATCTGATCATCAGGAATGCGCGCCTTCTCAACGTCAATACGGCCCGGGTCCAGGAGGATGTCGACATTGTCGTGCGCCATGGGCTCATCGCTTTGGTGGGCGACGCTGAACACATTCAGACCTCAGCCTCTACCCAGATTGTCGACGCTGCCGGGCGCTATGTGCTTCCCGGTTTCATCGACACCCACGATCACGTGGAGAGCAGTATGGTGGATATCCGCAACTTCGCGGCGGCGGTGCTGCCCCACGGGACGACTACGATCGCGTGTGACAACCACGAGCTAACGAACGTTTTTGGTGTGAAGGCGGTGCAGCTCTTTCACGATGCCGCTGAGGGGTTGCCGCTTAAGGTGCTCGTGGCAATGCCGGTATGTGTCCCGTCTA
>SLDA01000005.1 GCA_007125545.1 Thermoflexales bacterium
ATGGGGTTTCTCGACCGGCACTTCGGCCCATAGCGTTCATTCTCAACAGTGCTATGATAGCCACAACTCACACTATATAGGAGCTGATAGACGATGATCAAGATTGCTGAAATGCTGCCGCCCCACCCCTCCCCCTTGTGGACGATTGTGAAACAAGCCGGTGTCAACCACGCTGTGGGCGGGATGGCGCTGCGTCTAGGACTCGATGTCCCCCGCGAGCAGTTACCGTGGAGCTATATGTCGCTGATGCGGGTCAAGACGATGTACGAAGACTACGGGTTCTCGCTCGACGTGCTGGAGAGCCGCCCGCCGATGAACAAGATCAAGCTCAACCTGCCGGGACAAGAGCAGGAGCTCGAGTATGTGATCGATCTGATCCAGAACATGGGCCGGCTGGGCATTCCCTGCTGGTGCTACGAGTGGATGCCGATTATGAACTGGATGCGCACCTCGACCACGACGCCCGCCCGGGGCGGCGCCCTGGCAACCAGCTTCGACTTTGAGCTGATCAAGAACGCGCCACTGACCGAGTATGGCGAGGTCGAGCCGGACGTGCTCTGGGAGAGCCTGGAGCGCTTCCTCAAGGTTGTGGTGCCGGTGGCAGAGGAAGCGGGCGTGCAGTTGGCGATGCACCCTGACGATCCGCCGCTCTCGCCCATTCGGGGCCTGCCCCGCATTATGAGCAGCATCGAGAACTACCAGCGGCTGCTGGACCTGGTGCCGAGCCCCGTGAACGGGATCGCGCTCTGCCAGGGTAATTTCACGCTGATGACGGACGATCTGCCCGCGGCGATTCGCCACTTCGGCGAGCAAAAGAAGATCTTCTTCGTCCACTTCCGCGACGTCCGCGGCGACAAGTACAAGTTCGTGGAGACCTTCCATGACGAGGGTAAGACGGATATGCTGGCGTGTATGCGGGCTTATAGAGATGTCGGCTACGAGGGTGTCTGCCGCCCCGATCACGTGCCGACGATGGAGGGTGACGACAACACGCGCCCCGGCTATTCCAACATCGGACGCCTCTTCGCGATCGGGTATCTGCGCGGGCTGCAGGAAGCGGTTTACGGCGAGTAGATAGAGGAACAGAGATGAGTCGGCGGGCAGCGAGTGCTGCCCGCCGACTCTATGGATAGGCATCGGCGGCGAGCGCCATCCGCTTAGGCCTACGAACAAGCTGTTCGCACTATTGCTGAGCAAACGTTACCGCACACGTCATCCCCCATCTCAGACGGGGGTCGGTGCCGTTCAGACGCAGGTGTGCGGTATAGGTCACCTCACCGCGCTTGTCTTGGTAAAGGCGATCAAGGGCTATGACCTGACCGGTAAACTGTAACTCCGGCAACGCGTCGACGATTACACTCACCTCGTCCCCCGGCTCGATAGTGACGATGTCCGTCTGGGTCAGATTGTCGGTCTCGATCCACCATTCCGATAGATCGGCCAGCACGACGGCAGACACACCGGGGCTCGCCGGTTCACCGACTTTGAGCGCTACTTGGACCACCGTCCCTGCGATGGGTGCGGTGAGGGTGAGTGCTCCGAGGGCCTCCTCTGCTGCGATAAGCTGTCGCTCTGCCGCTTCAATCCGGGCTTCCGCGACCACCACATCCAGTGCATCGTCCTCCTGCAATCTATCATACAGTGCCTGAGCGACAGTATGTTGAAGGAGGGCAGCCTCGAGCGCAGAAGCGGCAAGCTCAACTCTCAGTTCACGAGCGGCGTCGCTGTGAGCGTCCAGGGCACGAACAGCCTCCTGGTAGGCAACTTGGGCGCCGGTGAGAGCAATCTGGAGGCGGGCGCGCGTCGCGTTTCCCCGCTCCTCATCTGCGTAATCGGCATAGTCTTCCTGCGCGTCCGCGAGCGCCGCCTCCGCCACCACCAAACGGTCATCTGCACCTTCGGCCTCGGCCGCAGGCGCGTCACTTTCGAGATAGGCTAACTGCGCCTCGGCCTCAGTGACCGCTTGACGCGCCGCAATCACCCCCTGCATGGTCCGCGCCCGCTCTGCCGCCAGCTGATCTTCCAGCGTCCGACGTGCCTGGCGCGCTGCGAGCAGCTCCGCTCGCGCAAGCACCACCGCCGCCTCGGCCTGCGCACTACCGCCGAGCTGGGCCAGCTCAGCGCCCTCCGCCACTGTGTCACCCGGTCTCACGAAAATTTCGGTCACTATCCCTCCCCCGGGGAAACTCGAGCGAATCCAATGCATCGGTACAACCCGCCCGTCGGCGACGGTAGCGACCTTGGGAAGGCTCGAGTCACCGTCGACCGGTAGTTCGATAGTGCCAGCAGGGACCCGCTCCTGTCGGCAGCCGAGTAGCAGCAAAGCTATCAGCACAAACCAGGACTTCGATAGCAAGTGGCGCATAGACCTGACCGTCCTTTTTTCTTGACCTACCTACTCATAGTGAATGGCGTCGAGAATGCGACTGCGAGCGGCGCGAAACGATGGCAGCAGCGCCGCCGCTTGTGAGACAGCAACAGCAACCACGACCGCAAGGATCACCCGACCGAGCCCCAACACGTACGTGAGGCGATACCCTGACATCACTGTCATCGCCAACATGAAAATACGCGAGAGCATAATACCGAAGATCAAGCCGAGCACGCCACCGATCACGCCCATCAGCGCCGCTTCCGCCAAGACCATCCTCACAATCTGCGCGCGGGTCATACCCACGCAGCGCAGCATCCCGATCTCCCTAGTGCGCTCGGTCACGTTCATCGTGATCGTGTTCGTGATGCCAAAGAAACCTACCAGCATAGAGATGAGTGCGAGCACGTCGAACATACTGAAGGCCTGGCGCATCAACCCGTTCACGCGTTGCAGCAACGCAGCATTGGACGCGATAATCAGTTGATCGCGGCGGCGGGCCGCCTGCTCGATCTCATCTTTCACCGCCATAGCATCAGCGTCTGGGGCTGCTTTCACCATAAAAGCACTGGCACCCGATTGCCGGAAGTAGCGCCTCATGTCCACCCAACTGCCCTGCACAACGAGACCCTGATTGTAGTAATCCAGTACCACTGCAGCGATGGTGAAACGCCGTGCGCCGGTGCGTGTAAGCAGGGTGATCTCGTCCCCGGCACGCAAGCCCGAACGCTCCGCCATGATACTGGAGAGAAAGACAACATCGCCGCCTGCGAGCATCCTGAGCGCTGTCTGCTCATCGGGCATTGCCTCGGTGTAGACAAATGAGGTCACGCGACTGTAAGAAGCGGGATCGACGGCCATAAACGTGATCTCTTCGCGCTCTCCCGTTGGCTTCACCCAGGTGACCTCAAAGTAGCGAACCGGCGTCACCGCAGCGACGCCGGGCAGCGTCTCGAGCCGTCTCCAGATGTCGTTGCCCAAGGGCAGCGACGATGTGACATACAGATCTCCACCCACATAGCCACGGAGCCACACGTCCAGATCACCCTTAAAGGAGTCGGTCATGGCCCATACAATGACCATCATTGAGACGCCGACCATCAACGCACCCACGGTCAGCGCCGTACGTGCCTGCGCACGCTGTAGGTTGGCACTGCCCAGGCGTCCGCTACTGCCGTAGAGTCGCGAGATAGAGGACCTCAGCAATCTCTCCAATGCCGTGACCGTGACAGGGATCAGCAATGCCCCGCCTGCGAAGGAGAAGAAGACCACGACGCTCCCGGCACGAAACTGAACGTCGTAAGGAAAGGGGTTAGCGATCAGCGCCGCCGTGGAGAGGGCAAGCAGTACGATACCCGGAAGCCACCCACGACGGATGACCCAGCTCGTCTGTTGCGCTCCCCGTACGCGCAGCGCCTCCAAGGGTGTGATCCGACCCGCCTGTACGGCGGGCACAACGGCAGCGAGCACCGCTACAACAATGCCCACGACACCGCCAAAGACAACCAGATCTCCCTGCACGGTGACCCGGGCCAGGTCCTGGTTCAGCAAGAGGGCCATCGCCCGGGTCAAGCCGCGGGCGAGGAGAACACCGATCACGCTCCCCACTCCCGAGCCTCCCAGACCCAGCAGACCAGCCTCCACAAGGACCTGGCGTATCACCTGCGGACGCGTCATACCGATTGTGCGCAACAGGCCATACTCACGGGTGCGCTCCACCACGTTCATCGAGAAGGCATTGAAGATCAGGAAAGCTCCGACAAAGAGCGCGATCCCACTGAGGAAGTTCAGCCCAATCTGGTAGTTGCCCAACATCTGGGTCATGCGTTGACCCTGGCTGGCAGGGTAGACGACTACGTAGGTCTCGCCCAGGCGCGCTTGCAGATCCTCCTTCACTTGCTCCAACCGCGGACCGGAAGCGCTGGCGTTGGAAACCACGACGTCAATCTGGTCGATCTTGCCCTCGCGGTAGAACAGTCTTTGCGCAGCCAATAGAGGCATAACCCCGAACGCGCCACCGTTCAACTGCCCCGGGCCATCCTTGGCCATTAGACCCACGACGCGAAGCAACTCGACGCTGTTGCCAGCTACCACTTCGATCCAGGTGCCCAGCCGAATGTCGTTGTCTTTGGCAAAAGTCTCTGTGAGCACGACTTCGTATAGGCTGTTCTCCGGGCCTAGAAAGCGTCCGGCACGCAGTTGGTAGGTCCGGACCAAGACGTCACTCATAGTATCGATGCCATACAGCAACAGCCCGCCGGTCGAAGTACCGAAGAAATCGAGATCGATCTCTGCTGGGGTGGATTGGTTCACCAACACCGTCGGCACATGCAAGACCGGCACCGCAATGTCCACTTCCGGATGTTCCCGCACTCGTCGCAACACAGTTTCGGGGAATCCGTGCTCGGCCTTATCTGCAGGAACGACGACGAGACTCGCCCTGCCCGACGTACTCTCAAAGAGTTGAGTGACTGAGAGGAGCGCTGTCCGATTGGTAATGCTGATCGCCACTATGGTCGCGACGCCGAGGACAATACCAAAGGCGCTGAGCAGCCATCGTGTCGGTCGAGCCCGCAACGAGCGCAATGTCATCAACCGTATCAGGCGCACGTCGAGCACTCCACGCTAATCCAAGTCAGGGGCAGGCATGCCGGTGTCCGCATCTACGAGGTCCGCCTCCGTCTCCAGGGCCTGCATCATGGCGACGATGCTCCGCAGATTCTGCTGGAGAGGAACTTCCGGGGCGATGTGCAATTCGTGAGCGATTCGCCCGTCCCTGAGGAACACCACGCGGTTGGCGTATGAGGCGGTGCGGGGATCGTGGGTCACCAGCACAATCGTCTGGGTCAGTGCGTCGCAGAGGCGACGCAGCAGCTCCATAATGACGAGACCGGTTTTGGAGTCCAAATTGCCTGTAGGCTCATCGGCCAGTAAGATTGCGGGCTCGGTGATCAACGCGCGCACCAGAGCAACACGCTGCTGTTCGCCGCCGGAGAGCTGCTCTGGTCTATGATGCCGGCGATCCTCAAGACCCACGAGATGAAGAAGCTGCGAGAGCCGTTCCTGGTATGGGCGCAAGTCCTTACCGTCGATGAGCAGTGGCAAGCAGATGTTCTCTTCAGCCGTGAGCGTTGGCAATAGGTTATAGAACTGAAAGACAAACCCGATGTTCCTGCGCCTAAGCAGGGTCACGGCAGTGTCATCAAGCCCCGCGAGCTCTTGGCCCGCCAACGTCACATCTCCCGCCGACGGCTTGTCCAGGCCTCCGATGAGATGAAGCAACGTCGACTTACCGCTACCCGATGGACCCATGATCGCCACGAATTCCCCTCGTTCGACGGTGAAGTCAACGCCAGCAAGCGCGGTAACACTGCGCTGCCCCATCCGGTATTCCTTGGCAAGTGCTCGCGCCGCTAGGACTTGCACACCGTCTCCTCTGCATGTACGACAACTTCGCCGGTATACCCATTGACCGTTACCGTAGCAGAATCGATCAATGACAGCGCTCCTTCGACGGAAACGACCGCAGGAATTCCGTACTCACGCGCGACTATCGAGCTATGCGAGAGCATTCCCCCGGACTCGGCGACGACAGCCCCGGCGCGGGCGAAAAGCGGGGTCCAAGCGACATCGGAGTACGGGACAACAAGGACATCGCCGGCAGCCAGCTTCCCGAAGTCTGTCATCCCAGTGATGACTTTGACCGTGCCGGTGTAATACCCGGGCGACGTCGCCGTGCCCTGCAGGAGTTGGTTGGTGCGCGGCACAAGCGGTGGGTCCTGGTCGCCGTAGATCAACGTGGGCAACTCGGCATCCATACTGAGCGCGATCTCTGCCTTGCGCCGGGCGACGAGTGACGACAGCCCTCCGCCGTTCGTCGCACCTTCCAGGGCCTGACGGATCTCATCCTCGTAGAGGTAGAACACATCATCTCGCTCGGGGATCCAACCCTGGCGCACGAGATGATCGCCCACAGCCAGTGACGTCGAGCGTATCAAGCTCAACCCTTGGCCATAGACAGCACTGAACGCTTCGCGGAAGAAGCGAAAGCGGCGAGCTCTCCCATAGAAGGGCCGCAGCCGCTGCCGTTTCAGCCAGCCAATAGGGAGCTGCCCAAACTGCACCCGCGGCACTGCCGCCGCCGGTGCCGCAGGATAGTCCGCAATTAGACGGAGGATCAGCTCTGGCTGCTCTCGCCAGGTGACATTTGAGAAGTTTGTCACGCTGTCGCTCAGATAGCCGAATTGTGTGAGCAGTGATGTAACGCCGGTTCGGAACTCATCCACGCCCGCCATTCGACCAAACTCCTCATAGGTACACTGCCGAATGCCTTGCTGCGTGCGCTCATCAAGCTGAGAGAATTGCTCCTGCAAGCTTGCCAGCTTGGTGGGTAGATCGTACGCCTCCAGATCGGGAAGATCACCCACCAGATCCAACGATGCATAGTCCAGGCCCGCCCGCGCCATCGCCTTCCGCAACAACGTTTCGTAGAGCCGGAACAAAAAGGGGACAATGACATTGTAGTAGATGATCGGGTGATGCGCTTCGAAGATAGCATCCAGCCTGTTCAGCAATGCGCCACCGTCAAGCTCCGGCGCTGGATCCAGTGAAAATGCGCTCAAGGCCTGTTGCCCGTTGGTGAGATCTCTCTGAGCACGATTCTGTATCAACCAGAGGCGGAGCGCAAACCGTACCATTCGGGGAAGGTGCCGCACCATCTTGGGGCCTGGTCTGAAGCTCTGCTTGGAACCAGTGCCTGACCCGACACCGGCCATGCGCTCCAGCGAATCCCGCGGCATGCCCAAGCTCTCAAAGATTTGACCGAATGTCCCAGCGTCGAAATAGGCCCTATAGTGAAACTGCTTCGCCAAGCTGCTAGGATCGATGCCGGTCGGTCCTATGACCTCCGAGATTACATCGAGCCAGACCCCATTCGTTCGCGGTACGCTGATAGACCAGACTAGGGGCTTGATGATGCCGGGAAGAACTTCTTTGGCGATCGCATTGGAGTAGATGTGAGTGCCCCGGATAGAGGTGATGGGACGCATCTGCAACCAGTACAGACGATCGCCATCCCATGCCCACTCCAGATCAACATCATAACCCACGCGATTCGCAATCTTCCGGGTCTGCTCGGCGACGGCGGTGACAACCTCCACGATCGACGGATCGGATTCCGGCTTTTCCGTCCAACGTCCCCAGCGGTTCACCCAGTGGAGAGGCTTGACCCCGTCTTGCACCAACGCTTCCCCGCTTCCATACACGCACTCGATGACGATCTCCTCTCGAGATGTGACGGGGTTGCGGCTAAAGGCCACTCCGGCGATTTGCGCATCAACCATCTCTTGTACGATGACAGCCATATCGAAGCCTTCGGACCCGTGCTCTGTCCGTTGGACATATGCGTTAACGCCTGGGGACTCTGCCGTTGCCCAGACTTGCCATATGGCCTGTGGCACAGCAGCGACGCCCGGTACATTGAGCTCGGTCCTGAACTGACCTGCAAATGAATGGCTGACGTCATCCTCGATGCTGGCTGAGGATCGTACAGCGTATGTCTTAGTTGCGTCCAGCAAAGGCTCTAGCTCTTGCGTCAACCGAGCCAACACCGTCTCGTCGTTTTGTCGATAGTGCCGATAGCCGTCATAGGTGACGACCCAGGTCTTTGGTAGCGGCAGGCGAAGCTTGTGGAGATCGGCCAGACCCGCCGCCTTTTTGCCTATGTTGCCCGGCAGGCGCCCTAGCTCAAGGTCATAGACAAGTCTAGTTTCCATCACGAGCCACCTTGTTCGGGCGTACGACCCGCATCATCTTCAGCATGCCTCGCCCCATTGGCGTCGTCGCCATCACCGTATCAAGGTCGACCGCGCCCTGCTTGCGCAGGCGGAGATACTGGCGCAGGTCGGGAATCATCGCGACGGCAAAGAGGACGTTGACGCTCAGGATATAGAGCAGATAGATCGGGTCGCGCGTTGTGAACCAGAGCCAGGGGATCATCAACCCGAGACCGGCAAGATAGGCGAAAATGAAGTCCTGGAGAACAAAGAGGCCAAAGCAGAGCCCGCCAAACGCGCAGAGCAAGGCTCCCAGCCAGTCGACGACCAGGAGGCCTCCGTATGCTGACGAGATGCCTCTCCCACCCTTGAAACGGTTGAAGACGGGCCAATTATGACCTACCATCCCCGCGATCGCCGCAACAAGATGCGTATATCCGGTCGGGTCGATGAAACGAAACAGCAGAACGGGCAGAAAAACCTTGGCGATATCCAGAAGTCCAATGGTGCAACCGGCAGTGGCGCCGAACTTCATCGACGCAGCCGCAGCACCCATAGAGGTCACTCTATAGACTTCATCAGTGCCGGGAACCGGCACCTCAATCTCGTCGAGGGCATCCTTCTGGCGGAGGACAAGGGTAGCAATACGAGAGATTGGGATCGCACCGCTGAGGTAGCTAACAACACCGGAGATGACGAGCAGGTTGACGTCCACGCTACACCCCCCACACCATCGAACAGAGCAGAGAAAGGTGGTAGGCGCCCCGGGAAAGCAGCTCCAACCATCCATGAAGACTTGCGACATCAGTGCAGACTGTAGTGATTTGTGACACGCACAATTTCGGCGCATCGTTGGGCAACACACCCATAATAGCATACCGTGAGAAGCACGTCAACAGAGAGGGTGAAGTTGAAATCCATCCGTGAGTTGGGGTGCGTTTCATCGTGGGGGCAAATCGTCGACAGGGCTTGCCGGTACGCGAGCGAACCAAGCTCTCGCCCCACAGTGAAATGGGCCCATCAGATTACTCTTGCTGCGTGGTATAATGAGGGCTCCTCATACTGTGGGAGGTGAGCTTGGACTGGGCAGCGTGGATTTCGGCTTTTGGTTTGATTTTTATCGCGGAACTGGGCGACAAGACGCAGCTAGCCGTCATGTCGCAGACGTGCAAATTCCGCCGTCCCTGGCCCGTCTTTATCGGCGGAAGCCTGGCCCTGACGGCGGTGACGGCGTTGGGCGCAGCCGGCGGTCAGTTGGTCAGTGAGTTTATTCCTCAGGACGTGATCCGGGGGGTCGCGGCGCTGGGATTCGTGGTGATGGGCGCTCTTATCTGGCTGGAGGCGCGAAAGGCGGACGCGGCGGCGGAATGCGAGCTGCGGGATGATGCCGCGTGCGCGCCTCCCCAGCTCGGACCATGGGATTGGCGCGCGTTCGGGGCCACCTTCAGCCTGCTCTTCGTCGCCGAATTGGGCGACAAGACGCAGCTGACCGTGCTCGGCCTGGCAAGTAAGCAAGCGTCGCCCTGGCTCGCCTTCGCCGGCGGCTCGCTGGCACTAACTATGGTCACCGCCATCGGCGTGCTCGGCGGCGAGAAGTTGTGCCAGATCATTCCTCAACGGCTGCTATTGCGAATCTCGGCGGGCGCGTTCGTCGTGATGGGCATTCTGATGGGCGCCGGCGTTATCTAGCGGACGCCTGCCTCAGGTCTCCCGCTGCGGTCCCCGCTTGTTCCACGTCTGCCAGTTACCCCACATGTCAAAGTAGTAGGGCAGCGAAAGGTAGATCTCATCGGAGACGTCCTGAACTGCAGCCATTGCGTCGTCGGGCAGCGGCCAGTCGAAGATCTCCACATCCTCTGCCATCTCCTCGGGCGTGCGCGCGCCCACCAACGCCGTTGTGACGCCCGGCTGCGAGATCAGCCAACGCAGCGCGAGTTGCGCCGGCGTTACCCCCAACTCGGTCGCGATGCGGCGCAGTCGTTCGGCGGTGTACAGACACTTGCTATACATCTCGGTCCGCCAGAGCACGGTGCGCGGTCGGAAGTCGTCGCCCGGCAGCATCGTGTCCAGACGATAGGTCCCGGTCAGGAGTCCCTGGGCCAGGCTGCTGTAGGTGAAGACCGAGATCCCGTGCGCCACGCTGTAAGGCAAGACGTCGTCCTCGATGAAGCGCCAGATCAGGTTGTAGGGGGGCTGCACGGCATCAATGGTCGTGTACTTGGCGGCGGTTTCCATCATCTCCACCGTGAAGTTGGAGACGCCCACAGCCCGAATACGTCCCTCCTGCCGCAGCGCTTCCATCGTGGACATGGTCTCGGCCAACGGCGCGCTGCGGTTGGGCCAGTGCACGAAGTAGACATCGACGTAGTCGGTCTTGAGCCGGGCGAGCGAGTCGTCGAGTGAAGTCCGAATCTGGTCCGGCGCCGCCACGGTCTTCGTGGAGAGCTCGACGTCCTCGCGGCGCCCCGCGAGCGCCTCACCGAGCACCTCCTCAGAGTGGCCACGGCCATAGGCGGGGGCTGTGTCGAAGGTCGTGATGCCCAATTCCAGAGCGCGATGGACGGTGCGGATCGAGAGGGGGTCGTCAGGGGCGCCCCAATACTCCCCGCCCATAGGCCAGCAGCCCATCGCGATGGTGGAGAGCTCAATGCCGGTGTTGCCAAGCTTGCGTCGTTCCATAATAGACCTCCTGTGTTAGCCCTTACAGATAGAGAGACTGAGAGGGTCGCTCACCTTTACCGTGACCGGTGCTCCGCGAAACGGCGTGAAACCTTGATGCGGAGGAGCGCCCCACCTGTCCCAAAGACGCCATGCCTTCAAGAGCGGCGAAGGAGGACGTCAGTGAAAAGCTTCATCCGCGGATGGTGCACCCAGAATCCCAGCGTCGGGGTGGATGAGCTCGTACATACAGCCCTCGCGGATGAAATGCACCGGCACCTCGGGGAACTCAGCGCGCAGGTGGTCGGCCAGGGCGCCCATGCCGGCTTCTTCGCTGGTCGCGTGGTTGACGATGATAACCGGGAAGTTGGCGTCCAGGGCGTAGGCGCCATGCTTCCAGTAAGTGAAACCGTCGTCGGTGCACACCGCGAGATCGACGCCATAGCTCTCGCCGAACCTGGACATATACTCGAAAAGCGGGGTGATGGCGCCCGTGCCAATGACGACACGGTTGACCGGCTTCTCGGAGTCACCGATAAATTGCACGGCCTCCTGTCCGAAATGCGAGGTCCGTTGCGCCACCTGGCGGGCGACGTCTCCCGCGGTTCGACCGCTCACATCGTAGACGCGAAAGTAGCCCTCGCCGCCCACCGCCTTCCCCAAGGCCAGCGCGGAGCCCCAGGTATCGGGGATTCCCCTCCCCGGCAGCTGATCCCAGAGGTCGTGGCAGCGGATGATCACCAGCCCGCTCTCTTCGATGAACGCCCGCTTCTCCCGTGCGACCGGTAGCTGCCCGGTCGGGTGGTCGGGCTCATCCTCGTGCGTGTAATAGGTGGGCTCGTGGGTGACGAAGACGTTGCAGCCAAGAGCCAGCGCTTGCTCCAGCGCCCGGCGCGTGCTCATCCACCCGACCGCGATCCCCTGGACCTCTTCCTCGGGGTCCCCGGCCTTAAACGTGTCGACCGTATGGTCAGGATCCATCCATCCCCCGTTCAGGGAGCGCAGATGGGACTGCAGATCTTTTGCTCGCATAGGTTATCCTTTCCGTAGTAGGAGCCGGTTGGAAGCGTGGCGTGCAGCGAGCGGATGCCCCGAGGTAGCGCCCGCAGGGGCACCCTAGCCAACCGCCGCCTCCCGGCCAACGCTCACCAGCAATGCACCCGCCCGTGCAAATCGCGACCTCGAGCCAACGCCGCTTCAGCCGCTTCGCGCTGGAGTCCCACGATGGCGATGCCCCTGTCCACGGTGTGGGCGAAGATGGTATCCATGTTGTTGTACTCGGGCTGCGACATATTGATCGTGGTGAGCCCCTCAATCTCCGAGGCGCTGCGGATATAGTGGTCGCCACGCCCACAGAAATGGATGGCGCCGCCGCCGAAGGTTTTGAGTAGCCGCGCGTCATAGGGCTTGATGAAGCGGTCGAACATCCGCGGCGAGAGATTCATCGCGGAGTCGTCGCGCAGCATGATGTTGCCCCTGTGCACCATCGACCAGTGGACGGCGAGCTTGCCGTCAAAGGGAAAAAAGCCGGTCCAGGCGTTCATAAAGGCGACGTAGGTGTCGGTGACCAGTTCCAGCAACCGGGTTACCAGCTCGGGTGCCTCGACCAGGGCGACGAAGATCGAACTGCCCCAGAGCAGTTCGCAGATGTCCATGGGGCCCTGCATATCGGGATGGTAGACGTGAACGTAGCGCTGAAGCTTGGGGTAAGGCGCGAAGAGCTCGCTGTAGGCGTCGGCCATATCGAAGACGCGGGCCCCCAACCCATTGCGCAAGTTGGGGATTCCGCGGGCCAGAAGCTCCTGCACCGCCAGCGCCGACTTTGTGGTGTCGGCCCGGGCGATCGCGGCGTCAAGGTTGGTACTCTCCAGCCCCCCAAGTGGGATGGAGGTCGGGAGCGTGTCCATCTCCTGCTCCATGACGAAGAGCTCCGCGCCGAAGAGGGTAGGGATAATGCCGGTGCCGTAGTTGGAGCGCACGGCGAGCACCGCGCCGGTGCCATGCGCCAGCGCTTGCGAGCAGGCGCCAAGCTGCTGTAGCGCCATCAGCTCCATATCGTCCAAGGCGTCGTTGATCGGCACGTAGGGCCAGTCCAGGCCCGGTGGGCTCGGGGTCGTGCGTCGGGGCGAGAAGAGCTCGCCGTCGTGCTTGCCCTCCACGAACTGCACCCACGCATCAAAGAGTGTGTCCTCCACCTCCGGATCAATCCGCCGCTCCAAATCCTCAAGATAAGGCTGAATCATCTTCCACCCCCGCTATGATTGAACGCCCGTTCCGCATACTGCGCCTGCGGTGAACGGCTGGTAGCTCTTCTACAGATCCATCGCCGCAAGAACCGGGTGATTGAGCTCGGCTTTGACCTCGCGCCACGCCTCACGGGCAAAGGGGTGGTCGAGATCGGGCACGAAGCCAAAGTCCAGATAGATCTTGATCGCGGGCAGCCGCTTGCTCTGCGTACCCAGGAACGCCTTGTCGTGCCACTCCGCCATCCGGTTGAGTGCGTGTGTCATCATTGCCTTGCCCAGTCCGCGGTTCCAGTAGGCCTTGCGCACCGCCACCCAGTGGATCTGCCCGTAGTCCTCTCCCTTGTAGGTGCGATTGTACCAGGACGTGATGGTCGCTATCCCGACACCCCGCTCGTCCTCCACGATATAGCTCCGCCAGCGCAGTGCCTGCGGGTCGTCGCCAAACTGGTTGGCGAAGAGCGTGCCCTCGATCGGGAAATACTCCTCCGCGTCTCGCTCGATGTCGGTCCACAGCCCTCCCTCGTCGGGGTGCAGCGCGCGGAAGCGGAATCCCTCGGGTAGCGAGACCTGCGGGATATCCTCCATATGCGGGCGCACCATATACAGGGGGTAACCGGGAGGAGCCGGCTCGGGACGCGTGGAGACGGGCGCTTCCTCGGGCACCCCTTGCTTCTCGCGAAAAAGCTTGCGCGCCGCCCAATATGCAGGCTTGCGGCGCCGGTCGCGGGTGAGCACGCCATAGGGACTGATCGCCAGGTGACCGCAAAAGGCGAAGGTCGCGGGAGGCCACGCATGATCGGCCCAGCACCAGACCGTGGTCCCACAGACGTAGGGGGCATCCATCCCGGCGAACTCGGCCTCGATGACCTCGGCGTGCAGCTCGCCACTGAAGGCGTTGTCGACCACGTCCAAGAAGGAGGTGTAGCCGAACTCGGCCACCAGGATCGGCTTGTCGGGATACTGCGCGTGGAGCCGGGCCAGCTCGTCGCGCCAGAAGGCGGTGGATTCGGCAAGGTCATAGTCCGTCCGGCCCTGTGCGGTAATCGGCCCAACGCTCGGATAAGCATTCACACAGATGACGTCGTCGGCGTCGAAATTGGGGGCCGTCCGCCAGTGGTCGCTGACGTGGACGGCCAGGCGCGTCGGGTCCAGCGCCTGCGCCATCTCGATCAACTCGCGGTTACCCGCCGCCACCTCGACGTGTTCCTCCTGCGTTTCGTTGCTGACCGACCAGAATATGACCGAAGGGTGATTGCGGTCTCGTCCGATCAGCGTCTCGAGCTGGCGCTTCGCATTCGCCAATTTCGTCGCTGCGACGATCTCGCTCGCGTCAAGGTCCGGCTCCGCAGCGGATTCGAGGGTCTCCGACGTTCCGCACCACCAATAGAGCGGGATTTCGGCCATCGCCAGCAGCCCCAGCTCGTCACAGAGGTCGAGCTCACCAGGATGATGGGGATAATGGCA
>SLDA01000628.1 GCA_007125545.1 Thermoflexales bacterium
CACACGGAAGGGGATTGTTAGCTCTGCCTGTTCCGTGTAGTCCGTGTGTTCCGTGGTTTATGTGGTTTGTTAGCTACCACGGAATACACAGAACACACGGAAGGGGATTGGTAGCTCTGCCTGTCCCGTGTAGTCCGTGTGTTCCGTGGTTTATGTGGCTTGTTAGCTACCACGGAACACACAGAACACACGGAAGGGGGATATTAGCTCTGCCTGTTCCGTGTAGTCCGTGTGTTCCGTGGTTCACAGCCAGGTACGGGTCTTGCCACGGGTGAGCCGCCTTATTGTATGTCGCTGGCCAATATGCGCAGATCTAGGGGGGCTACCCGGATCTCGCCAGTGCAGGTTTCTCCGCTCAGGATGTCCACCCACGTGCCGGGGGGTGTGAGGGCCAGGACTTCTTCGGTGTAGTTGAGCGCGAACCATAGGCGCTCGTTGGGGCCTACCCGTTGGTAGACGTGCAGCCCGGCGGGGGTCTCGCAGAGAGAGGAGACCCCGGTCTCGGCGCAGAGGTAGGCGACCAGGGCGGACAGCCCCTCGTCTCGCAGCGAGGTGCCGACATAGATGATCCGGCCTTGGCCAAAGCGGCTGACTGTGATGGCAGGCAGCCCTTGGCGCCAGCCCTCTGCATAGGTCGCCAGCACCTCAGCGGTGATGGGATGCACTTCGTCGGAGAGGACGGAGGCCTCGGTCCAGTCCAAGCCGGGAATAGTGACACTGTGCAGCGGCAACGGCGCGTGCAGGGGCGAGAGGTCGCTGACGCGGATGCCGGCTGCCTCGGCGAGGGGGCCGGGGCGAGGCGACTCGAAGCTCACGTTGTGCTCGTCAACCACGCCGCTGGGCGCGGTCAGGCAGAGAGTGCCGCCCTGCTCCACAAAGGCGCGCAGGTTCTCGGCGATCTGTGCGTCGATACTGAACAGGCGTGGGGCGAAGACCAGGCGATAGGCAGACAGGTCCTCGCGCGGGTCGAGCGCATCGGTGGGCACGTTCTGATCTCGCAGCGTGTTGTGGATGGCGATGGCGTCCTCGGCGGGGTCCCAGGCCGGATTGGACAACCCGGCCTGAAGCGCCCAACGCGCTTCATAGCTCATCAAGATCGCGACCTCGGACTGAGAACGGGTCCGGTCGATCCTGTTGCCGGCGTGTGTGATCTCGGCGCCCATGCGGGCCAGCTCCTCGTACCGGCGTGCGCGCTCCCCGTCGTGCGGCAGGATGCCGTCGCGATGCTGTTCCTGGCCCCAGCGGCAGCAGCGCCACCGGAAGAAGTTGACGCCACACGCGCCGTGGGCAATGGCCATATATGCCCAGAGCCGCATCCAGCCCGGGCCCGTATCCACTTCCAGCAGCCGCGTGAACTGCTCAACCGGAAGCACGGTGCCACGCGCGCCCCGGTAGAAGTCCAGGATGAACTCGGGTGAGCGAGGGGGATAGTGGTTCATGCCATTGAGGTCGATCACCTTGGCGACCTCGGCATAGTCGGTGTGCCGGGCGCTGAAGGACTGGAAATTGGTGGTCACCCACTTGCCGGGATCCAGGGCGTGGATCTTCTCTGAGCGCCAGCGTGTGAACTCGACATTCAGCTCCGAGAGAAAGCGCCGGTACTCCAACGCGAGCTGCGGGTTGTTGGCCGGCAGCGGCACCTCCTCCCAGGTTGTGAAGTGGAAGGACCAGAAATGCGCGCCCCAGGCGGCATTCAAGGCCTCGACGGTGCCGTACTTTGCCTCCAAGTAACGGTGAAACCGGCGGCGGCAGCGCTCACAGTAGCAGTCATTGCCCCCGCCGACCTCGTTGTCCACCTGCCAACCTAGGATGGCAGGGTTCCCGGCAAAGTGCTCGATCACGGCGAGGTCGATGGCTTGCGAGAGCTGAATGAATTCGCTGTGGCTCAGCCCGATCGTGTAGCGCTTACCGTAGTTGACGAGATGGCCGTCGGCGCCGACGTTGCGGACGCCGGGATAGCGGTCAAAGACCCAGGGGGGAGGCGTGCGCGAGGGCGTACACATCAGGGTCTTGATTCCGTGGGCGTGGAGCAGGGCGACGGCCTCGTCCATCCAGGCGAAGTCGAGGGCGCCTTCGTGGGGCTCCAGCGCGCTCCAGGCAAACTCACCCATACGCACGCTATTGATCCCCGCTTCCTGCATCATCTGGGCATCGACGGCCCAACGCTCCTGGGGCCAGTGTTCGGGATAGTATTGTACGCCATAGAACATGGTTCTTCTCCCTTCGCCTAATGGACTCTAATGAAAATCAAGGACGGTGATCACACCAACGCTCGTTTGAGCTTTTCGCCGAACACCGCCGGGTCGCTCTTGGCGATCTCAAGATCGTCAGCATCGTGCCAGGAGAGAAAGTCACGCATCGCGGTGGCGACCCCTGCGACCAGCTCATCCTCCGGTTCAATGCCCGGCTCGAGATAGAGCGCGTTTAGATGCAGTACGCCCGCTTTGCGCTCGAGCCTGGGGTCGAAGCGGCCCACCAACCGATCCTTATGGAGGATGGGGAGAGAGTAGTAGCCGTAGACCCGATCCTTGGCCGGTTTGTAGGCCTCCAGCAGCTGATTGAATCGCCAGAGCGTTTGATCGCGCTTCGGGGCCCAGAATAGCGAATCAAAGGGCGCGAGAAAGGTGGTTCGGCCCGCCTCAATTTCACCATCGGCGGCGCGCTTCAGCAGCGGCAGGTTGTCGCGATGCACCATCCATGTCTTGACACCCTGCGTCGATTCGCCCTGAATCCCGACGACGGTACCGTCCTCGACCAGTGCGTTGACGATCGATCTGACCGGCGTGGCTCGTACATAAGCGTAGGCGGTCAGGTGACGCAGATCGAACACGCCGAGCGCCTTTGCCGCATGCTCCAGGCAAAAGCGGAGACCGTCAGCAGCGGAGGTGGGCGTGGTATCGACCCAGGCCGGCAGCACCCTCTCTTTCACGTCGTACACGCGCTGGAAGTTGATGCGATCGGCCACCATCAGATCGCCCCACGCGAACAGCGCCTCGAGGGCCACCTTTGGGGGCTTCCAGTCCCACCACACACCGCGCTGCGGGCCGTCATAGCTAAAGTCCCCCACGCGCAGCCCACCCTCGGACTGAATGCGTGCCAGCACCTGATCGACGAGTTCGCGGTTGTTGTCCTTGTTCACCCACTCGCGATAACCCCCGCTGAAGCTATAGACCCGATCCGTGCGCCAACTGTGGTAACGATAGTGTTCGAGCGGGATGATGCTCGCGGCATGCCCCCAGCCCTCGTAGAGCCGGCGCTCACCAGCACTGTAGATGCGCGTGTCAAAGTGGTCGAGCTCATAGGCGCCAAGGCGCGCCCACAGGGTGAGGTAATGCGCGCGGTTGACCACGTGCAGGGTATCGATCTGCACGTAGCCGAGTGCCTTCACCAGAGCGACCATCCTATCAGGCGTAGGATCGGGCGACACCTGATTGGGCGTGGACAGCAGCTGCGTATGCAGCACCATCGCTCTGAGCGCAGCCAGTGGATAGATCGTGCCGGAAGTCTTCTTTGCCATATGTGTCCTTGGTTTTGCTAGAAAGAAATTAGCAGACTATAGAGCCCTCATTGCGACGGTCACCCGGACTCACTCGATTATAGTCGGCTTGTCACATCATTCCACAGACCGACCTTTCGGGCAGAAGCCCCGGTCTTGAGGCCGCGAGGATTTACCCTCGCCGGTGCTCCCTCAACCACCGGTCGCGCTGCGCCAGGCGCGCGCGATACTGCGACCGCACCTCGCCGGGCAGTCCCGGCCCGTAGGTCAGCTCGTCCAAGAACGCTTCTACATCCGTCAACCGTCCCTCGATCAAGTTCACGGCAACCGGACGGGTCGGCAGGTCCGGCTCGGCGTGCAAGCTGAAGTGAAACTCGTGGATCAGCCGATCGATCGCCAACAGCTTCTCGCGCGGCGTGCGCAGCCGCGGATAGGCATCGACGAAGCGCTGGAAGACCGTCACCGCCCCACCCGCATTGAGCTGTTGGCGCTTGTAGGAGAGGTGGTAGTCGCCCCAGGTGATCGTCCAGCCACACTGCGGGCACGCCAGCACCTCATCGCGCGGATCGCCGCGGCGGCCCCGCTCGCGCGGAATCACGGTCTCCCGCCCCCGCCTCCGGCAGCGTGGGCAGGAGACGCGTCCCTCCTGCGCCGCGTGGACCGTTAAGATACTTTGGCAGCGCACCCAGAGCGTCGTCCCCACGTCATCGGTCAGAGCCTCGTCATCAATCCCCTGCGCATCCAACTCGTAGAGCCGCCGGAGCTTGTGCTTCGGCACCCGCGGTCCCCATTCGATCTCGTCACGTGCCGTCATCGCCCCTCCCCCTTGCTATCTTCGCTTGAAGTCTAGCATCACCCGCCTCCGGTACAATTTCGTCTCCGCTTGCCCCGGAGAAAAGCCAGACAGCGTCCGGTTTCCAGTCCTATGGTGTTTTTAGCGCTCCAATACTACCAACGTTCACGATGCAGTGCCAACCCTTCCCGTAAGCTAATGGCCTGAAGACGCCGTATAGTGAAGCTTCTTGTATCACACCTCTGCCCGCTAGCGGCCTGCTGCGCGGCAGACTCAGCCTTCGCTGACCAAATTCTTAGAGTACCAGGAGGACCAAATGGACGACAAACGTCATCAGCGCAGTACGTGGGTTGGCCCGCCGGACGACTTTGGCGAAGATAGTAAGCAGAAGCAGTTGGGACATTTCACCGAGGATGGGAGCGAGGAGCACCTCACAACGGCCCAGGGGGTCAAAGTCAGCCACACCGACGACTCCCTCAAGGCCGGGGCCCGTGGGCCAACGCTGATGGAGGATTTCCATTTTCGCGAGAAGATGACCCACTTCGATCACGAACGCATTCCCGAGCGGGCGGTGCACGCACGCGGTGCGGGCGCACACGGCTACTTCCAACCCTACGAGTCGATGGCCGAGTATACCACCGCGCAGTTTCTCCAGGATCCCAGTGTCAGGACACCCGTCTTCGTGCGCATCTCCACCGTTGTGGGCTCTCGCGGCTCGGCCGATACAGTCCGTGACGTACGGGGGTTTGCCACCAAGTTCTACACTCAGGACGGGAATTTCGACCTGGTAGGCAACAACATCCCCGTCTTCTTCATCCAGGACGCGATCAAATTCCCCGACCTCGTCCACTCCATCAAACCGGAACCGCATAACGAGATCCCGCAGGCCTCCGCCGCTCACGACACCTTCTGGGATTTCGTCGCAAGCGTCCCCGAGAGTGCCCATATGATTATGTGGCTGCTCTCCGACCGGGCCATTCCGCGCAGCCTCCGGATGATGCAGGGCTTCGGCGTCAACACCTTCCGTTTCGTCAACGCCCAGGGCAAGGGACGCTTTATCAAGTGGCACTGGACGCCCAAGCTCGGCGTCCACCAACTCGTCTGGGATGAGGCACAAAAGTTGGCCGGCAAGGATCCGGACTTCCACCGGCGCGACCTCTGGGACGCGATCGAGATGGGCGACTACCCCGAATATGAGCTCGGGGTGCAGATGATCGAGGAGGAGGACGAGCACAATTTCGACTTCGACGTCCTCGATCCCACCAAGATCTGGCCCGAAGAGCTGGTCCCGGTTATGCCGGTTGGAAAGATGATCCTCAACCGCAACCCCGACAACTACTTCGCCGAAACGGAGCAGGTGGCGTTCCATCCGGGCAATGTGGTGCGGGGCATCGATTTCTCCAACGACCCACTTCTGCAGGGCCGGCTCTTCTCCTACCTCGACACGCAGCTCATCCGCCTGGGAGGCCCTAACTTCCACGAGATCCCCATCAACCGTCCGCTTTCCGCCGTACACTCCAACCAGCGCGATGGCTACAACCGCATGACGATCAACCGCGGTCAGACAGCCCATTCCCCGAACCTGATGTCCAACAACTATCCCCGGCCCGCCTCGTCGGAGGAGGGCGGTTACGTGCACTATCAAGAAAAGGTCGAGGGGCGCAAGATTCGGGCGCGCAGTGAGAAGTTCCAGGACTTTTACAGCCAAGCCACGCTCTTCTGGAACAGCATGACCGACGTGGAGAAGGATCACATTGTCAAAGCCTTCCACTTCGAGGTGGGGAAGGTGAACCGGAAGGAGATCCGGACGGCGATTCTCGAGATGTTCAACAGGGTGGACGGGGCCCTAGCGCGGCGCATTGCCGAGGGGCTCGGTATGCCGCCGCCCGAGGAGATGGGTGGCACGGGTGTCACGGACGCGTCTCCCAAGCTGAGCCTCAATAGCTTCCCTGCTCCCGGTCCGCAAGGGCGCAAGGTCGCCTTCATTGCCACCGATGGGTTCGACCACAACGAGGTCGCCCAGGTGATGGACAGACTCCATCAGGCCGGCGCCAATCCGGAGATCGTGTCCGATCACGGGGGCATGCTCAAAAGCTCGAATGGTCAAGAGTTGATGGTGGGCAAGACCTTCGTGACTGCCGGCTCGATCATGTACGATGCCGTCTACGTACCTGGCGGGCGCCGAAGCGTGGACAAGCTCAAGATGGATGGGGACGCCTTGCACTTTGTGAATGAGGCGTTCCGCCACTGCAAACCGATTGCGGCGACGGGCGAGGGCGTCGAACTGCTGCAAGCGTCGGATATCAAGGGCGTGCAGGTTGCCGAGACTGATGCGGGCCTGACCGTAGACCAGGGGGTGATCACGGTGCGGGGCACCGACCTGGAGGCATTTGCGAACGAGTTGAAGGAAGCGATCGCCCAGCATCGTTTCTGGATGCGGGAGAAGAAGGAACAGGTCCCGGCTTAACGCCGTGATACCCGGCTTAACGCCGTGATACCCGGCTTAACGCCGTGATACCCGGCCTGGCGTCGGGCCTGGGCATAGGGGTGAATGTGACGGAGCGGGTTTCGCCAATGCGAGACCCGCTTCGTGCTGTCTGCCGTGAACGGGTGGTCGTGTCGACGGGTGTAGCGTTGCGTGTGACCCCGCCATCTGGCGGGGCATGAGGCCGCCAGGTGGCCCTTGGGGTGCGCTGCTAAGTCTGATATGCTCGTGAAGGATTTCGCAGCTCCAGAGGAGGCCATATGGTCGAGTTTTTCGCAGCGTTTATCACGGGATTGACCGCCGGAGGGTTAAGCTGCCTGGCAGTGCAGGGAGGCCTGCTCACCGGGTCGATCGCGCCATCCACAGCCACAAAAGTACCAGCCAAGAAGGGTTCGCAGTCGCGGAAGCGAGCGCGGACCGGCAAGCGGGCGGCAAAGCAACAGCCGGCGACCGAACCGCCCAGCGCTCGGACCATCCTGTTGTTCCTGGGAGCGAAGCTCGTCGCTTATGCGTTGCTCGGCCTGCTGATCGGCGCGTTGGGCTCAGTTCTCCAACTCACGCCCAGAATGAGCGCGCTTTTGATGTTGGCGATCGGCGTCTTTATGGTGGGCAACGGCCTGCGCATGCTCAACGTCCATCCGATCTTCAGGTACTTCACCTTCGAGCCGCCCTCGGCAGTGACCCGCTACCTACGGCGCAAGGCCAAAGGTGGCGCGACGGCGGTCACGCCGCTGTTTCTCGGCACGCTGACCGTGCTGATCCCCTGCGGTGTGACGCAGGCCATGATGGCGCTAGCCATGGGCACCGGCGACGCGCTGCGCGCTGCGGGGCTGATGACCGCGTTCACGCTGGGCAGCAGCGTCGTCTTTTTCGCCGTGGGCTACCTGGCTGTCCGGCTGGGCGGTGTAATGCAAAAAGGCTTCGGCCAGCTGGCCGCCGTGGTTCTGCTGGTCCTGGGTTTCGCCTCGGTGAACTCCGGCATGAACCTACTCGGCGTCCCACTCTCGTTTCTGCAGCCGGTACGGACGGCGGCGCAAGACGCCGAGGCCGTAACAGTTCTCCCGGCTGACGACGAGCAGAACGTGATCACCATCCAGGCGTTGGGCTGGGGCTATGAACCCCGGCGAGTCCACGCCCGCGCGGGCGTTCCGACAGAGCTCACCTTCGTCAGCGAGAACTTGTTCTCCTGCTCCCGAGCGCTGGTCATCCCCGAGTGGAATATCCGCGAGATCTTGCCCGAGACCGGGGAGTTCACGGTCAACCTCCCGGCGCAGCCGCTGGGGAAGGTGTTGAACTATAGTTGTTCGATGGGGATGTATTTCGGTCAGATTGTCTTCGACCAGTGAGGATGAGATGAAACAAACGTACAACGTTCCCGATATGCACTGTCCGGCCTGTTCAATGCTCCTGGAGGGGCTTGAGGATGATCTGCCGGGTATTCGGCGGATCTCAGCCAGCTACCACAAGCAACGCCTGGACGTCGACTTCGATGAGGCTCAGGTGAGCGAGGCGGAGATTATGGCCGCCGCCGAAGAGTTGGGCTACGCGCTGACCAGACGCGAGAGATAACCGGCATGCTTAATGCCGGAAGTCGTGGTTGGAGTCACATTACGTCGGGGTTGCTGCTCCGGTCCTGTCATCCCGGCGCAGCTTTCGGCGTCCGTGCACCACAAGCCCCAATGCCAGTCCCGTCCCCTGTACCAGGGCCCGCAGCCAGACGACGCCGGGCCAGAGTAGGGCCACGGTGCGATCGCGAGGCCAGGCCCACCGCACGAAAGGCCAAGTCGTGACCCCGAAAGCCCCGACCGCCGCGCCCGCGCCACCCCACAACCAGCGCCGCGCCGCCCGCGAGAGCAGGCCCAACACGCCCAGTATGGCCATCACAGCCACCAACACAAATTGGACTTTCAGCATCGGGTCGGTATGCGAATCACCCGCGGCTTTATCCGGCTGCTTGATGTACAACAGCGCGCGCCAGTAGCCGTACAGCGCCTTGCGCCGCAGATATGCATTCAGCGTTGCCGGGTGGCGGTGCCACACCCACGCCTCCGGCACGAAGATGAGCCGTCCCCGCCGCGCGACACGAAAAGAAAGATCTACATCCTCGACCGAAGCCATGGGGTATATCGTGTTGAAGCCTTGCTCCTCCACAAGCACGTGCCGGCGGTAGGCCGCGGCGTAGGTGTCGATGAAGTCGATAGAGGGTAAGCGGGCCATACGCTCATACCGGATTTCGTACTCGAGCTGCACCAGCCGAGCGACCCACGGGCGCTGCTTCGTGCGGTAGGACCCCTTCGTCCCCATCACCTGGGGATCGGCGAAAGGCGCGACCATAGCTGCAATCCAACCCTTTGATGGCACACAATCGGCGTCCGTCATCAGGACGATCTCGCCCCTGGCAGCCGCCACGCCCGCATTCCGCGCCGCTGCCGGTCCTCCGTGCGGCACGTGCAATACCGCGTCAGCACCTGCGGCTGATGCCACCGCCGCCGTCTGGTCGGTGGATCCATCATCGACCACCAGCACCTCATAGCTGTCACGCGGGACAGACTGCGCTACCAGCGCCGCCACACATGGCCCAACGATGTCTTCCGCCTGGTATGCCGGCACCACCACCGAGTAACGCACGTCTTGCCGCGCCTGCTTCCTCATCACCACTCGGCCCACCTCCAACGCAAGGTTAGAACTCCAGACCGGATAACCGTGACTGGATGGATCCGGCCCTCGGAGCTAGGCTCGACTCCTCGCTGCCGACCGGCTTCGCTCAGGGATCGCCTCATCCCGCACAGTTCCGGCATTATACCCGCTACGTACGATAACGCGAAGTGTGGCACGAAGGACAGACTCTTGGCTATGATCTGCAGGGGTTTCATTTCAAACGGACGCGGGCACCGCAGCGGAAGAAAAAGCCGCTGCGGTGCCGGCGAGTAACTATGGTTAGCGGGTCAGTTGGCGGTACTTGATCCGGTGTGGACGCGCCGCATCCGCACCTAACTGCTTGCGCCGGTACGCCTCGTATTGGGAGTAGTTGCCGTCGAACCATACGGCCTGACTATCCCCCTCAAAAGCCAGAATGTGCGTAGCGACCCGATCCAGGAACCAGCGATCGTGGCTAATGACGACCGCACACCCGGCAAAGGACTCCAGCGCTTCTTCCAGTGCCCGCATCGTGTTCACGTCCAGGTCGTTCGTCGGCTCGTCGAGCAGCAGCACATTCGCGCCCGACTTCAGCACCCGCGCCAGATGCACCCGATTTCGCTCGCCGCCCGAGAGCTGCTTGACCGGCTTTTGCTGATCGCCGCCGGTGAAGTTAAAGCGGGCCAAATAGGCTCGCGAATTCACCTCGCGCTTGCCCAACTGCAGGAAATCCAGGCCCTCGGAGACCACCTCCCAGACCGTCTTGTCGGGATCGAGGACATCACGGCTCTGATCCACATAACCGATCTCCACGGTATCCCCGATCTTGATTCGCCCGCTATCGGACTCCTCCTGACCGGTGATGAGTCGGAAGAGCGTCGTCTTGCCTGCACCATTGGGTCCAACGACGCCCACAATACCGCCGGGCGGCATGGAGAACGACAGGTCTTCGAATAGGAGTGTGTTGCCATAGGCCTTGCTTACCTTCTGAGCCTCAATAACGACATCCCCCAGGCGTTGGCCCGGCGGAATGTAGATCTGGAGATCCTGGGCTGCCCGATCATACTCCTGATTCAAGAGCGTCTCATAGGCAGTAATACGAGCCTTGGACTTGGCATGGCGGGCTTTGGGCGCCATACGAATCCACTCCAACTCACGCTCCAACGTCTTCTGGCGTTGACTCTCGCCCTTCTCCTCTACCTGCAGCCGGAGCTGCTTCTGTTCCAGCCACGAGGAGTAGTTCCCCTTCCAGGGAATGCCATGCCCACGATCGAGTTCCAGAATCCACCCGGCGACATTGTCCAGAAAATAGCGGTCATGCGTCACTGCAATGACGGTGCCGGGATAGCGCTGGAGGTGCTGTTCCAACCAGGCCACAGACTCGGCGTCCAGGTGGTTGGTCGGCTCGTCCAACAGCAGGATATCGGGCGCCTGCAACAGCAGCCGGCACAGCGCCACACGTCGCCGCTCGCCACCCGAAAGCACGCTCACCTGCACATCTCCCGGAGGGCAACGGAGCGCGTCCATCGCCATCTCGAGTTGTGAGTCCAGGTCCCAGGCCTCGAGCTGGTCGATACGCTCCTGGACCTCGCCCTGCCGCTCCAGCAGCTTATCCAGGTCAGCGTCGCTCATCGGCTCGGCAAACCGGTTGCTGATGTCGTCGAACTCGCGCAGGAGCGCGACTTTATCGGCAACACCTTCTTCGACAACGCCGCGAACTGTCTTGGAGTCATCGAGATGTGGCTCTTGCTCGAGGAGGCCTACCGTGTAGCCGGGCGCGAGCGTCGTCTCGCCCTCGTATTCACGGTCAACGCCCGCAAAGATGCGGAGCAAGGAAGACTTACCCGCTCCGTTAAGACCCAGCACGCCGATCTTCGCCCCGTAGAAGTAGGAGATGGAGATGTCACGCAAGACCGGCTTCTGGTCGTATAGTTTGCTCACCCGGTACATCGAATAGATGATCTTCTCAGAATCGTTACTCATAGCTTATGATGCCTCCTCAGCACGCCCACTCTTACACACGCTCCCGGACAAGCGCCCCTTGCAGGGTGGGCTATCCGGGATAGGGGTAAGTATAACACGAACGACGAATGGGTCGACTCACGAGCGCATTTTGCTCAGCGATAAGTTTGCATGTACCGGCAGGTCTATGGTCGTGCCACACGCTAACGACGGAAGGACCGGCTACTAGCCGTATCGTTCGAGAATGTGTTGTGCCTCCTCACGGATCCGTGCTGCCAACTCCGGAGGCTCCAACGCATATGCGCTCGCGCCATAGCTCAGCACCCAGCCGGCTGCCCAATCGAGATCCGAAACCTTCATATGCAGGGTAACCGATCCATCGTCGTGCTCAATCAGCTCGGTCCAGTGACCCATTCGTTCGCGCACGTAGGCAGCCGACCGACAGTCGAAATGCACCACAATCGCGTACCGGTCCTCAAACCGCATCGACTGTTCTACGTAGTCCTTGGCCGAGAAGTCAGATGGTAGGTCGTAGGAGGTCGATAGTTGCACCAGCTCCCCAATGCGATCGACACGAAAGGTTCGCATCTCCTTCCGCAGCCGGCAATAGCCGATCATGTACCAGAACCCCCATCGAAAGGTCAAGGCATAGGGATCCACCTCACGGCACGTCTCCTCCAAGTTGAAACTTCGGTAGGTAATGCGGGCCCGGTGCCGCGCCTTGATGCACGCTCTCAAGGTCTGCAGGGTCGGAACCCAGGGGCGGTAGTCGCGCGCCACTAATCCGCTCACCACCAAACTCTGTTGAGACTCCGTCACCTGCCGCCGGAGGTCATCCGGTAATACGTTGTCAAGCTTGGCAAGGGCACCGGTTACAGCATCCCGGTAAACCTGTCCCCAGACCTGCTCCACCAGGCCGGCACCCTGATAGAGCACGGTAGCCTCCTCCGCCGTGAAGATTAGTGGCGGAAGTTTGTACCCGCGCATCAATGAGAATCCACCGTACGGCCCCCGCTCGGTGTAGATAGGAATACCCATCTCCTCTAGCATCCCCATATACCGGTGAACCGTCCGTTCGGAAACGTTCAGCTCCTCCGCCAGATCCGCCGCCTTGCACAAAGACCTGGACTGGAGCAACATAATCAACGAGAGCAACCGCGTCGCGACGTTCGTCATACGGCCTCCGTTCGCGTGCCAAATATGCCACGATGTGTCATAATTATACACGGGTTCCCCAAGACCACAGCCCCGCCGACGGGCGGGGCTGTTTCAGACTGTAGAACGAGGCGGCGCCTTATGTAAAGGCTGCCATCGCAGCGGCGAGGCCGGCGCCCCTATCAAACTCATAGCCGCTGCTTGAAAGGGCCATCTCGATGGCACCCAGCGTCGCGAGAATGTCACCCCGAGAGACTGGGCCCATATGTCCGATCCTGAAATACTCCCCCTTAATCTCAGGATGCAGTCCCCCTGCCAGAATGACACCCCCAGCTCCCACGTGTCCCAGGAACGCCGGAACATCTATGCCCGCCGGATAGCGAGGGGCCGTCATGGTTACCGCTGCCAGCTCCTCCGAGACGGGAACCTGTCCCAAGCCGAGGGCCTGAATGCCGGCACGGCAAGCCCGGCTCAGCATGCGGTGTCGCTCGAAGCCGGTTTCTACGCCTTCCTTGAGGATTAACCCAAGGCTGACGTTGAGCGCCGCGACGAGGTTGACCGCCGGTGTGCCGAAGTAGCCGGGCGTACGAGATTCGTACGCCTTCATAATGGGCAGCCAGTTCGCCCAATCGGCGTAGTAGTTGGCGGCGGGGCTGGTGCGGGCCTGGAATGCCTCCATCGCACGGGGGCCGGCGACGACAAGCGCCAGCCCGGGCGGCGTCCCAACCGCTTTCTGGGACGCTGTGAGGGCCACATCGATCCCCCACTCGGTCATCCGCAACTCCTCACCCGCGATCGAGCAGACGCCATCCACAACGATGAGCACATTGTAGTTCCGTGCCAGTTGAGCCAGGGCCTTGACATCCGTGACCACGCCGGTCGAGGTGTCGACGTGCGTCACGGTCATCAACTTATAGGTGTCCGACTTTAGCGCTGCCTCGACCTCGGATAGCGAAGGGCGCTGCCCAATGGGTGCGCGCACGTGAGTGACGTCGGCGCCGTAGCGGCTCAGCAGATCTCCATACCGGTCCCCGAAGTATCCGGTGTTGACGACCAGGGCTTTGTCGCCCGCCTCGACCAGGTTCGCTCCAGCCAGGTCCATCGCCAGCGTGCCGGAGCCGGCAACGATAAAGGGCTGACCGTCAGGAGCCAAGAACAGCTCGCGCATCCGCTCCAACGCTTGTCCAAAGACCTCGATGAAATCCGGTGCAACGTGGCTCGTCGTGGGTGCGCCCATCGCCGCCAGCACGGCAGGCTCGAACTCAATGGGGCCGGGAATCATCAGCAGTTTACGACCTTTCATCAATCCAACTCCTTTGTAGTTTCTTGAGAGATAAGAACACGGGTTTCGTCGGCGCGCAAGCAAGCCAGCCAATCCGCGCCAAGAGCAGCTCCACGGTCGGGCGGGGCCAAACCCAGTCCATCCGCTGTATAGCCACCCTCGATTCGGTCGATAGGGTTACTTGCGTTGATCCACTCAACAGCATAGTTACCGGGCGCTACCGTCACATCTACCGTGCCCGCGTCGGGCAGGTAGACGAGGTAGGTGGTCCCTTCTTCGGCCATGCAAAAGCCTCGATTGACGAGGTCTTGGCGCGGGACCATACGATCATAAGGCAGTGATGCAATGCAGTCCCACACCTGCTTCAATATATCGTGGCGACCTTGCCGGGCGTCGCGCGGGTCCAAGGTGCCGCTGAAGCCCGATGAGGAGTCACCTCTGCTATCCGCCTCCGGACCGCCGTTATCGGCGAAGTTGATCGCGGCTGCCGACATCAGCATAACGTAGGCATTGCGGCGCAGGGCATCGTCGGTGTAGTCGGGATGGTACTTATTGCCCGACCAGAGTGTCTCCTGTGCATACAGGGGCTTCTGGGTATGATGATTTCGTGCCAGTCCGTCGCGGAGCTCGGCGAGGTCCATCGTCTTTGGTCCCTG
>SLDA01000319.1 GCA_007125545.1 Thermoflexales bacterium
CACAGTGCACGGCGACGTCCGGTAGGTCAGGTCCAAACTCGCCGCCGTAATATACCGGGATTTCGATCAGCCGACCGGAACCCGAAGCGATCGTCTCGCGGCGAGTCTCGGGGGGCGGCACCGTCGCGAACAGCTGCACTACTCGCTCCCACAAGGCAGCGAGAACAAGATCGCCCTCGGCGGCCAGCAGGTCGTGGCGAACCAAGAGTGACCTGTATGTGGGAACACATTCAACTACGCCAGGCAGCGGATGCTGCTGCAATGACGCATCAAGGGCGTGGACGCGACGATTCAACTCCGCATCAACCGCATCGCCAAACTCCACGGTGAAGGCAGCCTCGCCGTTGGGTAGAATGCGCGGATAGGTCGAGGGATATGTCATTAACAGATTACCGTCTCGGGAAGCTGCAAAGGTCAGCGCCTCAGGCCTTGCAGCTCCACGCCGGCACTCTCCAGAGCTCGCCGCAAGTCGCGGGCAATTTGCGGCGCGTGGGGCGTGTCCCCATGGACGCAGAGCGTGTCAATACGCCGCGGGATTACCTTACCCGTGATTGTAGTTACCAACCCCTCCGTAACCATCCGCACGGCGCGGGCTGCAGCGACCTCGGGGTCGTCAATGATAGCGCCGGGGCGTCCGCGCGGAACCAGAGCACCATTGTCCTGATAGGCGCGGTCGGCGAACCCTTCGTGCGCGACATAGAGGCCCAGGCTCGTAGCTGCAGTGGCGAGCACAGAGCCGGGCAAGGTCACGACAATGAGAGCGGGATTGAAGGCAGCAACCGCTCGTGCCACCGCCATCGCTGTGACATCGTCGCGGGCAGCGATATTGTAAAGGGCACCGTGGGGCTTGACGTGGAGCAGGTCGACCCCGCTCACTGCAGTGAAGCCGGCCAGCGCGCCCAACTGGTAGATTATGCTGGCCTCCAACTCATCGGGAGCCAGTGCCATTGCCCGGCGCCCGAAACCTTGAAGGTCGGGATAACCAGGATGCGCACCGACCCCGACCCGGTGAGCCACTGCCAGGTCGACCGTGCGTCGGATGACAGCCGGATCACCGGCGTGGAGGCCGCAGGCGACGTTCGCCGACGTGACGACCTCGAGCATTGAGGCATCGTCACCCAAGGTGTAACGTCCAAAGCTCTCGCCCATATCACAGTTCAGGTCAACGCGCATCAGATCTCCTGTCCGGGCGTGCTTGGTCTTAGCTTTGGAGTCTTTAGTGGCAGACCAGAGTCGCACAATATGCCATGCGCAACACATCATTCACGGCACTGCCCAACATCACTTCCAGCACCGGATTGTAACCATAGCCACCCATCACGATCAAAGTCGTGCCCCGCTGCATGGCAGTGTCGACAATAGCGCCGGCCACATCAGTCCGGTCCAGACCCACATACTCTGCGGTCACACCACGCGAGGTCAGATAAGCACGTGCATCCTCAAGATTGCTTGTGACGAACTCGCCTTCGGGATGAGTCGTGAGGACAACGAGCGCCAGATCGGGCCAACTGCCCGCCATGTAGGTCGCCACGTACATCGCTTCACGGCTCTTCGGGCTGCCATCATAGGCCAACAACACATTATTAAGCGGAAAGATCGGTGCGGGCACCGCAAGCACCGGACAGGGTGCCTGCACGATCAGCGTGCGGAAACCGGAGCGCAGCCGGCCGATAGGATCGGCAGCTGGGGGGTGATTGAGTGGTGCGACAACCAGATCAGCCCATCGCGCACGGATTGCAACCTCGTGCGCAATGCTTCCGGCACCGATAGCCAGTTGTCCTGCCACGCCTGCCGCCCGGCAGTGCGCTTCAAAAGTCTGAATCACGTGCTCGGTCCTGTCGGTCTGCCACGCAGGCTGCGTGGGCGTGATATGCAGACCGAGGATGCGTCCGGCTTCCCGCTGTGCCAACTGGAGTGCTTCATCCAAAGCCCGCCAGCCGGCGTCGGCCCCGTCCAACGTTACCAGGATATTGGGAAAGAGGCGATCAGGCTCCGAACCGTAACGCGCTTCTCGCTTTTCACGCCATTCGCCAGGCGACGGTGCCGCCAAACCGAGGGGCTCGGGGGTTAGCGCCTGGACGAGCTTGCCCCCAACGCGAGCGAGGACGCGCTCCGGCTTCGAGCTGTACGTGTTCGCCAGATCCTCGGCTGCGGCAGCCGGCTCCACTCCCCAGCCGAGGGATTCCTCAAGCGCGGCCCGATGTTCGGCGATCCACAAGTAGAGATCGGTTTCCGTTCGGTCAGGAAAATCGCGTAAAAGACCCAAGCGCTTGATCGTCTCGACCACGGGCTTGTACGTCGATTCGTACCAATGCCGAACCGCTGCCGGCAGCGAGATCGGGCGGTGCTGGTCGATGCCCATATAGTAGCGGTGGACACTAATATGCTCTCTAAGATCCTGGTACTTGCCCGGAGCAGTCAAAACCAGATCAACATCCGGGAGTATTTTGTGCAGATCCGACCAACGCAAGAACTCGGCGTACTCGACCCTAAGGATCAAGTCGTCCGGCTGGAGGTCGGGGGTGATCGGAACCTCCACTTCGACTTCTGTGACGTAAGCTTGAATGTGCGTCTGCTCCAGTTCGCGCGCGACAGAGACACGATGATTGCCGTCACGTACAAAGTAGATGTCGCCCAGTTTATAGACCTCGATCGGCGGAAATCCGGTCAATCCCGTCGCCGCCAGCTTTAACCGTGCCCAACGCTGCGCGCCCGTCGCCTGTCGCGGCAAGAAGTGACGGTTGAAGTCGGTGTAGCGCCCTACACTGCCCACTATCGAGTCGATAGGAATGTCTTGCAAGCCTTTATCCCGTTGGGAACTCGCTTTGAGCCTCTGCCGTATCTCTTCATAGGCGACAAGATCAAGCGACTCGCCCTTGAGGCGGGCGGTAACCTGCTGGATAGCAGCCTTGCGACGGGCACGATGAAAGTCATTGATGGCTGCCGGCATACGCGTTATCTCATCCGACACGTCGACAACTCCCTCCTGCGACGATATGCTTCATACATCGACTAGCCACGCTCATTACAGAGAGTATAAGTCAGATCAGCATCAAGTCAACGTGACCGCCCGGTGGGCAACTATGTCAAGATGCAGGCCTATTTATACTTCAGCGTCTGACCCGCAGGCCATAGAGCAACGATGGCAGGATATGCGTTCCGGGTCCGCTACAGCTTGTGTTTCTGCGCAAATCGCTTACATTGTTATGAGGAACACGTGCTCAACTGGCACTGCCGGGCGAGGAGCCGTTCCCCATACTTTCCGAATGGATGCCAGACATGGATGGTGAAACTCTAAACAGACGCAAGTTCCGAGCCTCACTGCCGGCTATGGCCCTGCTTCTCTTCGGCCTTCTGGTCTTGAAGCCCCCGCCCGCGCATACGATTGTGCCTTATGACAGCACGGACCGTTCCGAATCGACACCTAGCTCGAAGCGCGCACCCCTGCCCGAGCTAACCGATTTTGAAATGCTTGTCGGCATGTTGGGACACGCAGAAGCATGGCAGCGACTGTACGGCAACGAGCTTGCGACTCGCAACGCGAGAGCGCACACGTCCGTATCACGGGTTGAAGCAACCATCCTGCCTACTTCGAACACCTTGACTCACAGGCGCTACCTACCTCTGGTGCAGCGCCAGGATGTGACGTTTCTGGTCGAACGTCGCGCGATCTGGATCACACGCTATGATTGGACGCAGATGGGCAGGGCGCCCGCGCCGGAGAGCCTCGATGCGATGGTCGCCAAGATCGCAGCGGCGGGTTTCAATACGATCTTCTTCCAGGTCCGCGCAGCCGGGGACGCCTATTACACGCCGGGTCTGGAGCCCTGGGCCTCGCGGCTGACCGGCTCTCTCTCACATACGCTGGGACAAGACCCTGGCTGGGACCCACTGGCCCGGATGATTGCAGCGGGGGAGGCTGCCGGCATCGAGATCCACGCCTGGGTCAACGTCTATCCGGCCTGGCTCCCTCCCCCAGAAGGACACGGCGAACTCTGGCCCCCAGCGACCACACCTCCTCAGATGTTCGACCGGTTTACTTACGGCCCTGAGAACTCAGCACATCCGGGTCAGTATGGTTTGAGTTGGGAGTGGCGCCAGTATGACA
>SLDA01000436.1 GCA_007125545.1 Thermoflexales bacterium
ACGATCGTCGGACAGCCGTAAGCAGGCACGATCACACGCGAGCGCTCCGACCGCTTCCGCAGACCCAGCAAGATGGAGGTCAGCGCAGCACGTCCGGAGGCAACGAGCCGGCAGCCGGTGGTTTCCGTCCATTGCATCACGGCTGCAGCAAACGTCTCAAGAGCACGCTCGGGACCGGACAGCGCCGCCAGGCCGGCAGCGAAGTCGCCACGTGTCACCGGCATCGCAACCGGTGGCACGTGGCGCCAGAGCGGGTTGCGCACGCCATGGTGCTCCGCCCGCTTGCCTTCCTTCTCTCGACCTCTATAAGCGTTGTACATAAGGCATCCGCCAAATCACAAAGAGTCCCCAAATCACGCAGGCCATCGCGCCGAGTCCTATAGCCCACGGGATGCCGATGAACTGCGCAAGCCCCCCGATACCCAACGCCCCCACGCGGGACATGCCATTAAAGAGCAAGTTATACACACTCATCACACGCCCCTGATAGTCGCCATCAGCATTCAGCTGAAGCAGGCTGTTGGCTAACGTATTGCGCACAGCGTTGCCCGCGCCTACCAGCACCAGAAGCGCCAGACTGAGCACGAACGAATGGGACATAGAGAAGAAAACCAGGAAGATCGGAGCGATCAGGTTCCCGGTGATGAGCCACCAGCCGCGACGGCTAGCCGGGACATTGCCCACCCCAAGCGCGCCCACAACAGCACCGATGCCCACCATAGTGGTCAACCACCCCAGTCCCTGCGGGCCGACGCCGAGGACGTCATTGGCAAACGCAGGCAGCAACGTGACGTAGGGCAGTGCAAAGAAGCTGGACACAGCCACCAGAAGCATCAGCGACCGCATCGTCCGGGCATTCCACATATACCGGAAACCGTGCATCAGACTGTGACCAATCTTGGAGTCATCCACAGGCCGGCTCCGCCGCCTGATTTTGATGGCCAGGAGTGCGACGAGCACAGGCACATAGGCGACGCCGTTGACGAAGAAACAGCCTGCGGCGCCGACCGCACCCATCAGAAGGCCGGCGATGACCGGTCCGACAATGCGGGCGACATTATAGACGGAGGCGTTGAGCGCCACCGCGTTGGTAAGGTCCTCCTCGCCGACAATGTCGGCGACAAAAGCCAGCCGCGCGGGCTGCTGCAGGCTTGCCGACGCGCCGAGCACGAAACTGAGCGCGATCACGTGCCATACCTGAATGGTGCCCTGCCAGGTTAGCCATGCCAGGGCAAGCGCCTGCAACATCAAAACGACGTCCGTGGCAATGATCAGATTGCGACGCGGAAAGCGGTCGCTGATGACACCGGCCAATAGCGAAACCGGCACGACAGGCAGCAATCCCACGACACTCACCACCCCCAGCATCAGCGGCGAATCCGTGAGCTGGTAGACCAGCCATCCCTGAGCCACGATCTGCATCCAGTTACCGGTCTGGGCGATGGCCTGACCAAACCAGAAGAGCCTAAAGTCACGCCGCTCCAGGGCTCGCAAGGCGAGCGGCCAGTGTCGCTCGGAGGGCGCTCCTTCCGGCACGGGAAGCACGAGCTCAGATCCGTCAGGCACGCCGCGTCCCCTTCATCAGCGGGTCAATCCCCGCTGCTCCAGCTCCTGAACCGCCTGCGGAACCAAATCCGCGCTCTCTTGGCTCTGCACCCAGCTCACAAGGTCGGCGATACCCTCCTCGAAGGTCACGCGCGGGCTGTATCCCAGCAGCGTCTGCGCTTTCGTGATATCAGCATAGCAGTGCCGGATGTCACCCTCCCGGAACTTACCCACGACCTCGGGCTTCAGATCCAGATGCATCGCGTCAATCAGCGATTGCGCCACATCCAGGACGGTCAAGGGCCGCCCCGTCCCGACGTTAAAGGCCTCATAGTTCGCGGTGTCGCGGTCCATAGCGAGCAGGTTGGCCTGCACGATATCACTGACGTGGGTGAAGTCCCGGCTCTGCAGTCCGTCCTCGAAGATCAGGGGCGCGTGCCCGTTGAGCAAGCGGGAACTGAAGATGGCGGCGACTCCCGTGTAGGGGTTTGAGACCGACTGGCGCGGACCATAGGTGTTAAAATAGCGGAGCGCCACCGTGGGAATCCCGTACGCACGCCCCACCGAAAGACTCATCTCTTCCTGATCCCGCTTGGAAATGGCATAAATAGACGTCGGGTAGAGCGGCTTGGTCTCCGCCGTGGGCTCTGCGCCCACAGCTTCGTGACAGGTGGGGCACTGCATCTCCCAGCTTCGCTCGCTAAGCTGTGCGCCGGAACGAAGCGTGGGAAACACGGGGCCACAGGTCGCACACCGGTAGCCGCCTTCTCCATAGATCGACATAGACGACGCCACAATCAGTTTCTCGATGGTGTATTCCTTGGCGGCGAGCAGCTCCAACAGGACCGCCGTTCCCATCGTGTTGGCCTGCATATACCGCGTAATCTCATACATCGATTGGCCAACACCTACTTCGGCTGCATCGTGGAAAACCACGTCGATGCCATCCAGGGCACGGCGCCAGTCGTCCACCGACGTTACATCGCCGCGGAGAAACTCCACCGACGCCGGCAGGTGCTTGGGCTCAGTGGCGCCCTCACCGTGAACCTGCGGCACGAGAGCATCCATCACCCGTACGCTGTACCCGCGATCCACCAATGCATCGACAAGATGAGACCCGATGAACCCGGCTCCGCCCGTCACAAGTATTTTTTTCACTGTCCTCCCCCTCCTAACTCAATATCGTCCATTCGGGCCGTGCTTCGATCGCCGCGTCACACGCCCGCATTCCTGAAGTGCCGAATCTCACTAAGTCCCATATAACGGCGTGACCGGCGGCAACCGCCGCTTCCACAGCTCTTTGAGCAGCCAGAAACGCTTCTGCCGGCTATGGCTCAGGATATAGCGCCGGTCCTCCCGGTATTTGGGGATGCGGACAAACGCCATCGCCATCGAGAAGATGGTGTACGGGATCAACCCCAGCGCGTAGAGGATCCTTTGCCAGGGCCGCATCGGAAACGTTCGCAACTTAACGATCGAGCCGAGGCTCACAAGCGGCAGCGTCAGCAGAAACTCGAGCGTGCTCATATTCTTGTAGAAGGTGATGATACGGTTGCGCGTGACCAGGAACGCCATACGCAGGCCCTTCTTGTTCAGGACGGTACGGCGTGACGGCGCACGCTCGTGATAGGTCGCGGCCGAGGGTACGAAGAGGATCTTATAACCCAAGTTATTAATCCGCAGTCCCAGATCCGTGTCCTCGTTGTAGATGAAGTAGCTGGGGTCGAAGTAATAGCGCAGCTCGTCGAAGATCTCCGTATCCACCAGCACGGAGCCTCCGGCTGCGTGCAGGGTAGCGACCATCGGCCCGCTCAATAACGTCTCGGTGAAATCAATGTAACCGTAGCGCGTAAGGTCACACATCACGCCTACCTCGGGCTGAAGCTCCCGCTCGTGGTAGCCGCCGAAGTTCAGCGGCAGGCCCGCGGGATGGCATGCCTTGACCTCATCATCCGATTCGATGGCCTTGAGCAATTCGGGGAGCCAGCGCCGGTGCGCCACGGTATCGGCGTTTTGGAACGCCACATAGCGTCCACGGGCCGCCGCCGCCGCACGATTGTTGCCCTCCGCAAAACCATAGTTGCGGTCAAGACGCAGAATGCGCACGGTCGGAAACGTTTCGGCAACATAAGCCACTGACCCGTCGGTAGACGCATTGTCGGCGTAGATGACCTCGTAATCCTCTGCGGGCATGTCCTGATCGACAAGAGAACTGAGACAGGCATCGAGATACTTCTTGTCATTGTAGGCCAGGACGACCACACTTGCTTTCAATTTCGGGTTATCTTCCACTGTAAGCCTCCTATACGTGACCGCTCAAGCGTTCCTCAGTCCAGTTGGTGCACGTTGCCGGACTATCCGCCGGTGTAGTCAGCAGGTGGCATCAGGGTTGCACCTGATGCCACCTGCTGACTACACCGGCGGATAGTCCGGCAACGTGCACCAACTGGATTGAGGAACTCTTGAGCGGTCACGTATAGGAGGCTTACAGTGGAAGATAACCCGAAATTGAAAGCAAGTGTGGTCGTCCTGGCCTACAATGACAAGAAGTATCTCGA
>SLDA01000462.1 GCA_007125545.1 Thermoflexales bacterium
TCGACTAACCCAATGAGCCGGGAGCCTCTTGATGGGGCCCCCGGCTTTCATTTACCCGATCAATCCCGGCGTAGACGCCGTCTCAGGCAAACTTAACCTCAAACTTCTTGGCCAGATGCTCGGGGTGGTAGGATTGCTTGGCACGTCGCAGTCCCGGCTCTCCGAGATCCTGCTCCAGGTTAATGAACTGTGTCTCATCTTCCCAACGCTGGGCATACATCTGCGTCACGGTGGGATAGATACCCTTGAACTCGGGATTCGCCTTCTCGATATGCACCACAGCTGTATTCTCATCGAGCAACTCGCCCAAAGCGAAGGCCTGCACCTTACCCTGGATGAGAATGGCTCCTCCATCAAGCTCTAGCGCCTGAAAATTCTGAAGCACATCCTCGATACCGGACAGTTCGTGCTGGAGGCTTAGATCGTCTTCGCACAGCCGCTGCTCGCACCAGATCTCCGCGAGTGCCAGGCATTCCTCGACCAACTCCTCCGTGATTGCCTGATACTCGGCTCGGTAGTAGCGCGTGAACTGGTTGATGTGGTTCCGCTTGGCGCTGTACTTCCGTCCCGACAACTGCGCAAGATCCTCCGTCAAATAGACGTAGTCAAAATGGTCGCGAACTTCGGAAACCACGAATCGATCGTCGGCGCTCAACTCGTCGGCAAGTCGTTGGTCGGCTCTGGAGATTCTAGGATCCGCGACATCTCGATCATCGCGCAGATACGTCAATAGTCGTGCTACAACCTCTGCCCGGGGAGGTGACCCCACAGGTGGGAGGGCGAAGGTCGCGCCCTCGCGGTTGGTGGCAAGCAGTACGAGCCAGTCCTCATCTAGAGCCCACTCATATCGGTAATAAGACCGCCAAAGGTAGAGATTGGTAAAAGTCAGCTCCGAGATATCGGGCTGATACTCCCAGATGCGCGGATGCACAGCCTCGCGATCTCCAAGCTCGAGCTGCTTGAAGGTTGGAAACGTTGTGGACTCACTCATATAGAACCTCCTGTATTTTGCGAACGATAAGGTACAACTCGCGCCTGCAACCAGCATAAAAGCTGATCGAAACTCGTCACCGTCAAGTCCGCTTCCGAGTTCTCAGGCACCTGGCCGAAGAAACAGGTCCGCAGGCCGGCTCTCTTTCCAGCCAGCACATCCAACTCACGGTCACCCACGGCCATGCTTCGATAAGCATCCACCCCGTGGCGCCCCATCAGTGCGAGTAACGATGTCGGATCGGGCTTACGCGGATAGGGATCTTCTTTCGTAATCCAATCCACGAAGTAATCCGTAAGCTCATGCGTTCGCAACAGAGCCTCGAGCGACGCGCGCGCCCGATGCGTGACGATAAAGTTGCGGCCACCTGAACGACACATCAACGCGCAGACTTCGCGAACGTATGGAAACGGAGGCTGGACCTCGGGTCCGAGCGCCGCGTAGGCCTTTTTGTAAGTTGTCGTCAGCTCTTCACGATCAAGGCCAAAGGTTTCGGCTACAGTTCGAAGTGCGTAAGCCGTCGTCTCGCGGAAGAGCCCCATCAACCACGGATCCGTAGATTCGTGGCCCAACTCTTTCAGGGCAGCACGACAGGCTGCCACGATTGCCGGGTAGGTGTCAAAGAGGGTGCCCCCGGCGTCCCAGATCAGGTCAGCAATCGGCTCCACGCGGATGCCCTAGGAGTTCAGATCCACGAGCAATATTCCCTCCTCGCCTAACACCTTTTCAGCGATCAGATGCCCCTCGGATGACACAACAAAGGCGCCACCAAAGGACTGATCCTCCGGCAAAGAGAGCTCATCCGCCAGGTAATTGACCATCAATGTAGGCACGGCGGCGAGACACACCTGCTCCATATAAACCGGCATCTCCTCATCTTCCCACCGCGACTGTGAACTGCCGCCACCCGTAAAACATCGAGCAAAGGGAAAGAGCAGCCAGTCCGGTGCAGCTTCACGCACCCGCGCGACCGCACGCTCATCGAAGAGGTCGCCACATATGAGGATGGCAATCCGTCCCCACGGAGTTAGCACCGTCGGCACCTCGCTACCTTCATCATAGGTCTGTGGCGGGGCATTTCGCCCATGCCATCCGGGGTTTATCCGACGATACCTCAACTGTATGTCACCGGAGTCATTGATCAACACCGCGGTGTCGTACAGCCGCTCACCCTCGCGCTCAAGCAGTCCAAAGCATACCCAGATGCCGCGATTCTTAGCCACAGCAGCAACGGCATGGGTCGCAGGCCCCGGGACCTCCTGGCCCAACGGCAAATCGTGTGCTGGATCGTCGTTGTTGATCAAGCCAGTCAGCACTGCTTCCGGCAACAGCAACAGATCTGCGCCACGATCCGCAGCCTCGTTCGCAAACTGAAGGACCGCTGCCAGATTCAGAGCGGGATCCGCGCATACCCGAGCAACCGCCAGTGCGACTCTCAAAGCCTAGAATCCCTCCAGCTTGCTGAGATCCACAATCCCATCCGCCAGGGCCGCGATCCGCTGTAGCAGAGCCAATCTTGCCCTACGCAGTTCGTCATCCTTCGCCATCACCAAGACTTCATCGAAGAAACGCTGGATATGCGGGACCAATGGCACGAACGCCACCATCAGAGTATTCACGTCACTGTTCGCATCGATCCGAGACTCAGCGGTGCGGAGCGCTGCGTAAAGCTCCCGCTCCGCATCCTCGTGAAGGAGTTCGGGGCTCAACTTCAGAGCGGGCTGGTCACGCGTGATCCGCACACACCGCGCATACGTATCCAGAAGCAGGCTCCAGTCGTCGCGCCTGATCCAGGCCACGAGCTGTTGCGCCACCATCAGAGCACGCGCAGGGGTGTGCCCCTGCGTTTCGAGAGCCGCGGCAACCACATCGTAAGGTAGGCCGGTATCACGAAGCGCTCCCTCCAACCTACCCCGGAAAAACGCCAGGATATGCTCCATTCGATCTGCTGTCACCTCGACCGGGACGTAGCGGGCTGCCTCTTGGAACAATACGTGCACTGACAGATCGATCCTGCGCTCCAGCAGAATCTGCACGATTCCGGCGGCGGCACGGCGCAGACCATAAGGATCAGCAGACCCCGTGGGTTCCATCCCCGCCGCAAAAAGCCCGACCAGGGTATCTGCACGGTCGGCAAGCGAGAGAGCGACTCCCGCATCGCTCTTCGGCAACCGATCGCCACCATACCGGGGCAGATAGTGCTCGTAGATTGCCTCGGCTACCGCAGGGTCCTCACCGGAGAGCAAGGCGTATTCGCGTCCCATAATACCTTGAAGACTGGTCATCTCCACGACCATCTTGGTTGCCAGATCTGCCTTTGACAGATATGCCGCTCGCTCAGCCACCGCCATAGCCTCAGGCCCGAGCTCCAGCTCGGCTCCTATCCATCTCACGAGCTCCACGAGCCGGTCAGACTTGTCGAGCATTGACCCCAGTTCAGCCTGGAAGGTCAACATTGCCAGCCCCTGGCGGTGGGACTCCAAAGACTCGCGCCGGTCATGATTGAAGAAGAATTCCGCATCGGCATAGCGGGCCCGAATTACGTCCTCGTTCCCTTGCCGCACCAAGTCCATGTGCTCCCACGACCCGTTGCGGATGGTGACGAAGTGAGCCATGATCTTGCCCTCCTCGTCCAGGACCGGGAAGTAACGCTGGTGCTTCTTCATCACGGCGATCAGCACATCCTGAGGCAGAGACAAATACCGCGCCTCAAAGGCGCCCAGCACAGCGGTCGGTACCTCCACCAGGTTACTCACCTCTTCCAAAAGCTCCAGGTCATCCGGAATGTGTCCTCCAACCTGTGCCGCTGCAGCCTGGGCTTGGCGCCGTATCTCCGCACGGCGGACGACAGGATCGATGAGCACGCCATAGGATTCGAGCACCGACCGGTAATCGCCCGCCGCTGTGAGAGCGACCGGTGGCGATCCTGATGGCCGCGGACCACGTGTCACCCGATCGCTGACCACACCTGCATAAGCGAGGGGTACGACCTGTTCGCCGAGAAGCGCGGTCAACCAGCGAATGGGGCGGCTGAAAGCCACACCCGTGTCATTCCAACGCATCGAGCGGGGGAAGCGTAGGCGCGCGATCCAGTCA
>SLDA01000420.1 GCA_007125545.1 Thermoflexales bacterium
ACGACCGGATAGTCATTGGGCTCGGTGTAGGGCGCGCCGGCACGCGCGCAGAGATCGCCATAGCCCGTGGCGTCGATGAACGCGCTTGCCATCAGCGCTTCGCGGCCCTGATGGCTTTCCGCGATCACGCCGCGCACGGAGGAGGCGTCGACGATGGCGCCGGTCAGCATCGTGTTGAGGCAGAGGTGCACCCCGGCTTCCTCGAGCATCGTCAGCGTGACGAGCTTGGTGATTTCGGTGTCAATGGCCGTACAGACACTGTCGTAGTCATAGCCTTCGAGCATCTCGACGTGCCCGGTGGCGCCACCGGCAGCGTAGATGCGGTCGGCAATCTCCAGCGGCAGGCCGCGGACGACCTGGCGCTTCTCCACGCCGGGGAATGCTTTCCAAAGATTGTAGTAGCTATGGAGGGCGGTGCCCCCTTCGACGGCGATGCCGCCCGTGTAGCCCTTCATCTCGATGAGCGCGGTGCGCGCGCCCTGACGAGCGGCGGCAAGCGCGGCGACAACGCCGCCGGTGCCGCCCCCCGCCACAACGACGTCAAAGCTGCGTGCGGGAAGATGTTGGGCCGGTTCGGTATAGGTGCTGGTCATAGTAGGCTCCTGTTGGGTTTGTCTGGGCGTGATGGGTACGTCTATGGCTTGAGCACCTCCGGGTGCCCCTCCAGATAGCTTCGGATGAAGTCGAGCGCGCCAGGGCTCTCCTTCCAGAGCGCGCCCGAGTCCTGCCAGTAGAGATAGGCTTGCTCCGGACTGCCGATAATAACGCTATCTTCCCGTAGATCCCTGGGCTTGCGGTGGCGCTTCTTGGCGAGTTCCTGGGCTACGCGTGGCAGGTGCTTCGCGGCGAACGCGAGCGCTTCCTCGGCCTCCGGTTGCCGGTCCAGCCGGTAGAGGGCGAGCACCCGTCCGTACAGGGTCTGGGGCAGAGTCACGTCGGGATAGCGTGTGGCGAGGCTCAGGGCGTCCTCGTCTCTGCCGACGTTCAGGTAGCTGTCGATCGCGAGTGCGCGAATCCCCTGGTTGTCGTCGGAGTTCATCGACAGCAGCGTCTCCCACATCTCCAGGGCCGCCGTATCGGCACCGCGCATCCGGTGCTCGAGTCCCAACGCGTGGTAGACGCGCAGGAAGGGACGATTGTCGATAAAGACCCAGGGAATCTGATCGTCGCCCTTGAGGACCGATTGGGGTAGGTGTTGGAGTCCGAGTTGGCTGGCGGTGTCCCAGATCTCGAAGGCTTCGTCGGCGCGGCCCGTATAGCTAAGGAGCAGGGCGAGGTGGTGATGCGCGTCGATGAACTCAGGATAATCGCGAATCAGCGCCCGGTACCCGGCCTCAGCCGCTACGTCCTCGCCGGCCCAATAGTGTTCGATGGCACTGTCGAGCCTGCTATAGGCGTCAGCCTGCAGCCGCGGGGTCTGGAACTCCCACTCGAACTCGCCGACCTTGACAACGCTTAGCGCTCCCTCCGGCAGCGCTTCCTCACTGCCTATCGGCGGCAAAGGCGCTTTCGGCTGCCAGTCGAGGACATTTTGGAACTGCATCACGATCCGGTAGTGCGCCACATCGATGCACAGTATCGTCGCATCCGCTGCACTGACGAAATCGGCCAGGTACGGATGCTTGGCGACATAAATCTCGACGAGGTCCTCCCGCTGGGCAGCCTGGACCTCGAAGGCGTATCCGGTTGCGGTAACCGCGACCGCCTCTTCGGTATCACTGGGCTCATTGGTGCAGGTGTTGACCATCAGCGCAACGCGCGGATTCGCGATGAGTTGGTCGACTTTGTGCGTGTTCCGGCGGCTCACCATGACGAGTTGCTGCAGGTCGTCTGTGGCAGCGAATGCCATCAGAAAGGTCTCGGGCTGGTCGTTGGTGGCGGTTGCGAGGACGGCGAAGCGTTCGCGGGCGAAGATCCGCCGCAGCAGAGCGGCACTCGAGGCACGACCAAGATTCGATTCGGTGTGCCGGTATTCTGTATTGGGTTCACTCGATGCCATAAGCTCCGTCCTGACGTGCTGTTTGTCCTATGCGCCAGTGTATGTCAGGAGGAGCGAGAGGTCAAGCGGCGCCGGGTTGCGACTCGACACTACAACTGTGGGGTGGCGGCTCAAAACGTGGAATGGTCAGGAGACTAGCGGTAGGAGGAGATCTGTGTGCTAGAACGCCCGGTTCTTCGGCTTCCACACCAAATTCTGAATAGCCACCAAGATTTGACAAACGAGCCCCACTTTGATATTATGTCCTATAGATGTGTATTGAGACACTGACGAGCAGTCTTAGGTCATTGTAGCGAACATACAGCAGTAGCCGATGCGCCTCTTGCTCTATCAAGCCACAAACGGGCAAAGATAACGTAGGTCAGTAGTTCCCCGTTTTTGCTACTCAATACAAGCGCATATCGCGCTCGCTTTGGATATCCCAGTAGCTTTACTGCACCACAGATAGGCGTACCCATCGCATAAGCCTGCCGCCGCTCGTACCGAATGCAGCGCAATGGGTACCTCGGCTGCCAGTGCCGATATGTACTTGTGCGGGCAGTATCAGCCTGTGAAAGGACGGGATTATGAGCGATATTCCGACTTCTCCTCAGTCCATCATCGTGACCGGCGACGTGACCATGGATTGGCACATCGTTACGTCGCCAGTCCACACGGAGAATCAGGCAGTGTGGAGCCCCTCACGGTGGACTCGCGCCTGCTGGCAGCGGGGTGGAGCCGCGCTGCTGGCTGATCTGATCGAAGCCGTAACTGAGGAACTGAGCGAGGATGCCGAGCAGTACACTGTCCTCCAGGTCGCTGCTCCGCGTTCTTCTGTCCATCCCAATGACAGAAGGTTCCATCACGCCTATGCCCTCTGGTCGCCGGTCCAACAGGATGGCGAATCTGCCTGGCGGGTTGCGGAATACCTGGGCCTTGACCGAAGTCAGAAGCCCGACGTTTCTCAAGACTGGGAATATGTCAGGAATGATACGACTGAGGCGAGCATTGTGATCCTGGACGATGCCGATCTTGGATTTCGGGACCATCCGGAGCTCTGGCCCAAGGCTATCGCGCCGGAAGCGCGTCCATCTTGGATTGTGCTCAAGCAGGCACGACCCATAGCCGAGGGCAGGCTGTGGAGGCACCTACACGAACACCATGCCGACCGACTGATTGTCGTCCTGCCGGTGGAGGACCTACGCCGTACGGAGGTCCACATCAGCCGAGGGCTTTCGTGGGAACGGACGGCCCAGGATATCGCTTGGGAGCTGATCCACAACCCTCAGATCAACGGCCTCTCCAGCTGTGCACACGTGGTGATCTCCTTCCTGACAGCAGGGGCGCTCCTCTTCTCGAAACTGGGCCAGGATCAGGTGCAGTCTGTGCCGGCCTGCTATCTTTACTTCGATCCCCACTTCATTGAGGGGATGTTTCAGCAGCAGTACCCAGGTCAGATGATCGGCTATACGACCTGCCTGACCGCCGGTATCGCGCGTCACCTCATCCTTGCTCCTGAGAGACCTGATGTTCGCCAGGGTATCAAGTCCGGCCTCAGCGCCGCGCGTCGGCTTCACATTGGCGGATACGCGATGGAAGCGGACGAAGGCGCTCAGCTTTCGTTTCCCACGAGAGCCATCGCGGACAAGCTGCGTAACAAGAGAACAACCTTCGCTGAGGTGGAGGTGCAGGACCCAGTTCGGTTTCTCCGGCTGCCGGAGGGTGTCCATGGCAAGCGCACTGCAGGCCGACGCTGGACCATCCTTAAAGATCGGTATCAGGCAGATCTGGATTGGGTAGCGGAGCGGATTGTCTACGAGGGAGCTGACAGTGTCCTTCAGGATGTTCCCCAAGGACGGTTCGGTCATCTACTGACAGTCGATCGACAGGAGATTGAGAGCTTCCGCAGTATCCATGCACTCGTAGCCGAATACCTGAGCAGGGAGCGCCGAAAACGCCCCCTCTCCATCGGTGTCTTCGGCGCGCCTGGGTCAGGGAAATCGTTCGGGATCACCCAGGTTGCCAGATCGCTAGCCCCAGGTCAGATCGAGGTGCTGGAGTTCAACCTCTCTCAGTTTGAGGCGCCACACGAGATTAGCG
>SLDA01000594.1 GCA_007125545.1 Thermoflexales bacterium
CCAGACGCAAGGCATGCGCGCCCGCAGTCAAGAGCACGTCCGCCGTCACCTCACGAGCCTCACGATCCTGCCAGTTATCGATCAACAGCCGGTCATTGATCCACAGCCTTGCCCCGTCATCGACAATCACGCTGAAGCGATAGGTTCCTGCGTCGAAATTCACGGTGCGAGTCCAGCGCGCAGAGAAATTATCAGCAGGGAGACCGGGAGCCGGCGCACCCGTTCCCCAGTCAAAGTCAATGTGCCGGTCGTTGCGCACGAGAACCGGCAATCCCGAGAGTGTGCGATTATTCCAGTATTCGCCCTTCCAGTCAGGATAGCCATCACGTAATCCCCAGGTCAACTGGATCGTCGCATCCCCTGCAGCTTCGTAATACTCCACCCTGACAGTATGGGGGCCCGCTGACAAGGAAACATCCCCGGTCACCTCGCGCGCCCGGCCATTCGTCCACTCATCGATCACAAGCCGGCTGCCCACGTAGACGCGGACCCCATCGTCCACAATCGCGCGGAAGCGATAGACGCCTGCCTCAAAGTCGAGCGTGCGCGTCCAACGGACCGAGAATCGATCAACGGGCACACCCGCCGCCGGAGAGCCGGTTCCCCAGTCGAAATCGATCGCCGCATCGTTGCGCGTCAAGACCGGCGTGCCGCGCAACTCCATATTATCGAAGTACTCACCCTTCCACTGAGGGAAGTCACCCGGTCGATCCCACCACACACGAATGAAGGCATCGCCCCAGGCCTCGAAGTACTCGACGACCAGCGTGTGATCACCCGCCTGAAGGGTCCGGTCGGCTGTGTAGGTCACCGATCGAGCAAGGTGCCACTGGTCGATGATCAGCTCGCCATTGAGCCACACACGGACCCCATCATCCGCCGTCGCGTAGAATCGATAGGATCCGGCATCAAAATGCATCGTTCGGGTCCACCGGGCCGAGAATCCATCCCTCATAATCTGGGGGTCCGGAGACCCGCGACCCCAGTCGAAGTCGATCACAGGGTCATCACGGACGAGAGCGGGATTACCGGCGAGAAGCGGGGAATTGAAATACTCACCACGCCAACCCGTTATGATGGGTTCCGCGTCAGGTGGCGCGGTCGGGGTCGCTACGACGGGCGTCGCAGTCGGTGTAGGCTCCATCGTCGGCTCGGGCTCCGTCGTCGGCGTGGGCTCCTCGAATTCGGGAGTGGGTGTAGGCGTATCGGAGCCGATAGGTACGTCACCTCCGGGTCGAGTTCTCATATCAAAGATGGCTGTCGCCACGGTACGCGAGGATTCGCCCTCTGCCTGTACGCGGACCTCCGCAAGCTCCGCCCAAGGGCTTACGATTGGAACGCTGAAGCCGGTTCGGAAAGTGCCATCAAACTGAGCAGTGACCGTTCCCACACTGATAGGCGGAATAGGTAGTTCGCCGGGGGGCGCCAAGCGCAGTGATATGCGCTCCGCAGGTGTCCAACCCGAACCGGTCAAGGTAATGAGTACGCCCGGACTTCCCCACTCAGGATCAAGGATAATGATGGAGTCAGAACCGGGTGCAGGCGTCACCGGCACTTGAGACCAAAAACCGGTAGCCCGGAGTGCCAAGGCTCCTAACACGATACCTCCCAAGACAATGCCCATGAGTCCCGCGATTAACATACCCCAAATGACTCTGGAGTCGCCAAACGGATGGGGATGCGGAACACGTGCGCGATAGGGGCGTGGGGAGTTCGGGGGCGGGCCACCACCTGGTGGCGCCCCAGGCGTACGCGCCCCAGGCGGATTCGCGCCAGGCGTGCGCGCCCCCATCGTGAGATCGCCGGCGCTCCAACCGGTTGGATACGAAGCATCTGAATATGGACCGCTGACGTTTGGCTCGTCGGGGCCAAGACCGCCCGACTGCGGGCTACTCAGACGCGGGTCGCCAGAACGCGGGCCGTCGAGATGCGGTCGCTGGGACGAATCCGCATCCGAACGTCCACCCTCATCCGGCGGTTGCTTCGGCATTGAGTTTTCCATTTCTAGTTCTCCTCATTCCTGGAATGCCCGCCAGACTACCGGGCGGGCCTCACACCAGAACTCTATATCTTAGACGCTCGAAGAGTCGGGAGAGTTCCAATGAGATAACCGACTTCCAGCACACACTGCCTGTACTAAGTAAAACCCACAATACCGATGATCGTTACTCACCTCAGTATAGTCAAGCGACCGCCGGACCTCGATAGGCACGTCCAAAGGGCATCCCAAACGGCTCCTCGAAGGGACGGAAGGGCACCAGCGCCGCGATCTCCCCAAGACGCTGCAGCACGTCCGCAGAAAGCGGACCCGCCTCAACCGCAGCGACATTCTGAATCACTTCTTGTTCAGAGCGGGCTCCCATCAACACGCAGCCAACGTCGGGGTTGGAGATCACGAACCGCAGCGCCAGTTCAGGCAGCGGCATATTGAGCTCATCTGCAAATGCGTAGAGCGCCTGGAACTGCGCCTGGCGGGGTGGGCTCAGCCAGCGAGCCCCCGTCGCGACCTCCTCATATCTCCGGGCCAGCGCGCCCTGCTGGAGAGGCGAGCCGATAACCACGCCCATATCCATTTCTTTGGCAGTCGGCAGCACTGCAATCTCCGCCTCACGCCACAGCAGACTATAGTTGAACGCCGTCAGAACGACATCGAATTTCCCCGTTTTCATAATCGGGACGATCTCGTAAGCCGAGGTGCCACCCAGGCCGGTATAGTGGATGATCCCCTGCCGCTTCAAATCCTCCAACACCTCGATGACGGGCGCCACATAGGCATCCGCGCCGGGTTGGTTGAGATTGGGCCACCAATCGTACTGCCCGGGACGGTCGGGTTCGTGGATCATCAGGATATCGATCCTGTCCCGACCCAGAAGCCGCAGACTCTCCTCGATCGACGCCATCAGGCTATCGCGATCCTGAGGCTTGAAGGGTTGCGGACGTCCTCCTAACTTCGTGGAAAGGATCAATGGCTGTTCGATCTCAGGCAGCACCTGGCCGATGACCGCCTCACTGTTGGCATATCCCGGTGCGGTGTCGATGTAGTTGACGCCCAGTTCCACCGCCTTCAGGATTGCGCGCCGCCCCTGCTCGAATTCCCCACCCACGCTGGAAACAAAAAGTCCGCCTAGCGCCAACTCACTGACTTCCAGACCGGTTCTTCCCAACACACGTGTTTTCATGGTGCCTCCTCGGTTATGGTCAATTCGACTGAGATAAGCCCCTTCTCTATAACGGTGCTGCAGCGGTGGCCTAAGCTACAGCGTGACACCGTCCGCCTTGAGACGCGCCACCAATTGGTCCGCCGGAACCTCCGACGGCAGCGAGCCCGAACTAATAGCGATTGCCGCGGCCGTGCCGGCAGCCTGTCCCATTGCCACGCAATCTCCGGTCACCCGAAAGGAGCTGTGCGCACGAGAGGAACCCGAAATGCAGCGCCCCGCCATCAGCAGCCCCTCACGATTGACAGGAACGAGAGCCCTATAGGGAATCTGATAGGGCTTAACCTGGCGCCCCTCGATCGCCACGGTGCCCTGGACAGGCGCGCCGTGGATATCGATGCTGAAGCGGGTCCAGCAGATGCCGTCGTCGAACGCCCGGCCCTCCAGTAAGTCTGCCTCCTCCAACCTGGCCCGCCCCTGAATGTGGCGCGTCTCTCGAACGCCGATGTGCGGCCCTGAGGTCACCAGCTCCACACCGGCAAACTCGGGTACTTTCTGCATCACCGCAACCGCTTGGTGGATCTGTGCACGTGCCTCGATTTCGGCGCGGCTCAGATCGTCGGCATTCGTGCCATCAACCCCATGCACGTGGGCGATCTGGACAACGGAGTGATCCTCAAGTGGCAGGTGAAAGAAGGAGGGCGTTCGATAGGGAATCACGTAATCCAGGCTATGGGTCCGAATCGCCTTTTCCAGCAGCTGGTAGATGTCGCGTCCGCCGCGCAGCTGGCGATACCGCACCTTGGCCAACATAAAGAAGAGGGTGACGGACTGCATCTCCCCATCCTCTTCGCGTCCCTTGACGAAAGGCACGCCGGCAGAGGCAGCGATGTCCCCATCACCCGTGCAATCGATC
>SLDA01000352.1 GCA_007125545.1 Thermoflexales bacterium
ATCGAGAAGGGCGGCTTCCTCCGCCGGCAGGATCTCGCGGCGCACCGCACCCGGATCGAGGACCCGGTCACGGTGGACTACCGCGGCTACACGGTCTACAAATGCGGTCCCTGGACCCAGGGCCCCTACCTGTGCCAGGCGCTGCGCTTGCTGGAGGCCTTCGACCTGAAGGCGATGGAGCACTTGTCGGCGGACTATCTTCACGTGACCACGGAAGCACTCAAGCTCGCCATGGCGGACCGCGACACCTACTACGGCGATCCGGAGTTCGTTGACGTGCCGCTGACGGCACTCCTATCCGAGGCTTATGCCGAGATCCGACGCCCATTGATCGATATGGCGATGGCGTCGTCAGAGGCACGGCCCGGAGATCCAACCGGACTTCAGCCCGTGCTCGAATCGGGTGTGTTCCGGCCCGGAGTCGGCGGCACCACCACCTGCGTTGTCGCGGATCGTTGGGGCAATATGGTCGCCGCGACGCCCAGCGCCAACGTTCATCTGGCGGGTGGCAGCGGCCTGGCGGGGGTCAGCTACGGGAACCGCCTCCGCAGTCTGAACACGACGCCCGGGCATCCGAACTGCATCGCGCCCGGCAAGCGCCCGAGGATCACGCTCACGCCGACACTCGTACTCAAGGAAGGCGAGCCTGTTCTCGCCATTAGCGTTGCGGGCGGCGATTTACAGGACCAGGTTACATTGGGATTGCTGCTCGACTTCGTCGAGTTTGGCCTCGATCCTGCAGCAGCTGTCACGGCGCCGCGGTTCGCCACCTACCACCACCAGGACTCTTTCGACCCCAATCCAGCCCGCGAGCAAACGTTCATCGAAGCTGGATCGCTGACCCTCGACAGCCAGGTCGAGGAGCGCGTATCGAAGACATTGGCCCAACGGGGTCACCGGGTCAAGACGACGGATGGTCCGATCGGCAATCCGGTTATGCTCCATCGCGATGCTGCCAGTGGCCTCATCCACGCCGCAGGGGACCCGGCTGCGGGGCGTCATGCCGCCGGACTGGGAGAGGACTGAGTACGGTCGCAGTAAGCTCATAATTACTGATCACACTTGAGGAGAAAAAGTATGGAGATCAAGACACTTGTATTTGAAGAGGGCGGTCCGCAGAACACTGACGCGACATTGCAGGTCTCAGCCGAGCGGGCTCAGGCTTTGGGCGTGACCCAGATTGTGGTAGCTTCATCTCACGGTTTCACGGCGCGCAAAGCTCATGAGGTTTTCGCACCGCTCGACATCGAGGTTATTGCCGTGACCCTCTGCCACAGTTGGGAGAGCGAGGGGTGGCCGATGACCATGGAGGAGAAAGCGGAGCTGACGAAACTGGGGGTGCGCATCCACACCGGTATTCACGCCCTGGGCGATGGCGTGGGCTCCGCGTTCTCCGACAAATACGGGGGACGTTCCATCCCGGAGATCGTGCGCGACACCCTCTACCGGTTCTCGCAGGGGATGAAGGTCGCTGTCGAGTGCCTGTTGATGGCAGCCGATGCCGGCCTCGTCGACACGACCCGCGAGGTGATATCGATCGCCGGCAGCGGCACCGGCGCGGATACAGCGATCGTCTGTAAGCCCGCTTATCCGCGCACTTTCTTCGACCTGGAGATCCGCGAGGTGTTGGCGAAGCCGCGGATCCCTTAGCCGAAGGAACAAGCGCTCCGCATCAGGGCGCGTTGGCGATGAGCGTCCAGACGTTCAGTATCGTGGGGACATAGAGGTCGGGGCCATGTCCCCCGTCGGGCGCGATCCATTCTCGGATGCCCTGCTGTCTGTAGCCGTCGATTAGATCGCCAAACGTTCTCTTTGCCAGCGCGGGCTCGACGGTTTCCAACGCCTGAATGAGCCAGCCCGCGGCCGTGCCCCAGTACCCGCCATTTTGGTAGGTGCCTTCGGCCACGGGCTGGAACAACCGCTCCCAATGTTCGGGCGCGGGTAGATGGCGGACCTGCCCCCGGTAAACACACCGGTCGTACTGGTTTGCCAGGTAGTGGGCCACGCGCTGACGGCGTTCGAGATCACCGATCGCGTGCGCCACGGCAAAGGCATTGCCCCAGATATCGACCTGGCGACAGATCTCGTCCGCCGCCAGATACACACCTTGCACATCATCCCAGAGAAGCCAGAGGCTCTCCTCGACAGCGGCGGCGCGCTCGCGCCACTCACCGGCTGACGGTGGGTGCAACTCGGCCATCTGGCGGCCGGCGACGACGTAGAGCAGCGAGCAGAAGAGGTCATGACCTCCCTTGGCGACCGTATCCTGGAAGCCGTAGGTGCAGGAGGGACGTTGCGGGTCGTTGAAGACCAGGCCGCGGTTGAGGGGTACCCACGCCAGCGCCCGGTGCAATGCCGGCACGGCGGTGCTCACGAACTCCGGGTCGGCAAAGTGCCGGTGATAGTGATACACAGCCGCAACCATAAACATCGCGTTGTCCAGCGCGGGACCCGCACCCATCGGGTGCTGAACGGCGCCGGGATACTGGATGGGTACCAGGTGGCGGTTCACACGGTCCGGAATGGCACCATCCGCACGTTGCCCGGCTAACAGCACCTCGATCGCCGCACGCACCTCATCCTGTTGTAGAAACTCGCCGCCGTGCTCCACGAGATAGGCAAAATCCCGCGTCCACAGCGCGTCGTAGTGGCCGACGCCGTCAGGCGTAAAGAGCGTCGTGCCGTCCACCGCTGTTACCCGGCAGCTTCGAATCACCTCTTCGCACCTGGCCCTAGCCCAAGCCCGCACTTCGGATTGTGAATCGCTCATCGTATCACGTCTCCTTTGCTGATCACCGATAGACCCATTTGAACCCTTGACACCGCGCGGGGACCCACTCATTCCAACGGAATTCCAGTGTATCCAACCAAGTTCAATGGAAAATCAATCTCGTCCGGTAGGTGGATCGCGTGTGCTGATACTATCCTATATACAATTGGCACCAGCACAAAAGGCGTACCGTGACAGGAGCGATGAATGGATGGTTCAAATGACGAAGATCGGGTGAGTCAACTCGAAGCGTTGGGGGAGGAGCTTCGGAATCTGGAAGCCTCTCCGCTATACGCTTACCGTGAGGAGAAAGGCTACCTTCCCGTTCCAGGAGAGGGTAATCCAGATGCAAAGATCATCTTCATCGGAGAAGCACCGGGCGCACAAGAAGTCAAGTCTGGGCGTCCTTTTGTCGGCAATGCAGGGCGCTTATTGGATGGGCTCCTCGCATCGATTGACCTCAACCGAGAGGATGTCTATATCACGAACGTGGTGAAGGATCGGCCTCCGGACAACCGGGACCCTCACGTCAACGAGATTGCAGTGTATGCGCCCATTTTGCTGCGGCAGATCGAGATAATCGAGCCGAATGTGATTGCAACTTTGGGTCGGTTTGCGATGGAGTTCATTTTGGAGCAATTCGATCTGCCGCAGCAGGGGCAGAAGATCAGTGACCTCCACGGAAGAGCTCTCCATACGGAAACCGCAAGAGGGGACGTGACAATTGTGCCTCTCTACCACCCTGCCGCAGCGTTTTACAGTGAAGATCTGAAGCGCACGATAGAAGAGGACTTTCAGGTGTTGAAGCGGTTCATATGATGACAACATTCAAGGACAGGCAGGATGCCGGGCAGAATTTGGCGCAGGCGCTAAGTGGCTATCGGGATACCGGCGCCCTAGTCTTGGCGATCCCCCGGGGCGGGGTGGAGGTCGGCTACGAGGTTGCCCGGGCCCTCAATGCGGAGCTATCTCTCATTGTGACGCGGAAACTGCCGTATCCGGACAATCCAGAATCGGGCTTCGGCGCCATAGCTGAAGATGGGAGCGTGTTCATTTACCCCGATGCCACCGCCTACTTATCCCACACCATGATCCAGCGCATTATGGACTCACAGGAGCGCGAAATTGAACGGCGGATCGCTGTATTACGCGACAGGAAGCCGCTGCCGCAGATGGCCGGACGAACCGTCATCCTGGTCGATGACGGCATCGCAATGGGGTCAACGATGCGCGCATCGATCGCGCTCTGCAGGAATCAAAACGCGGGCACGATCGTAGTGGCGGTGCCAGTGGCGGGGGAGCGCGCCATTCGAGAGATCCGGCCACTCGTCGACGAGATGGTCGTGCTCGAAAGCCCACGTTTCTTCCAGGCCGTCGCACAGGTCTACGACCGCTGGTACGACGTATCGGACACCGAAGTGCGAGCGATTATGGAAAAGTGGAGCTCCGAACAGCAGGAGCAATAGACAGCACCTCACCTCCCTTGAGTTTTGCAGACCTCGCTTCACAACCTGACTGAACTCAGACTTGACACAGCCGCTATTTTGTACTATTATTTTTACGATAATCTTCTTAATTATCTTTGTAGCCCGCTCCGAATGGAGAATGAGCAGCTTAGCATCTAACTAACGCTCGCCCTGAAGCGCCCAGGCGCTGTCACTTCTACAAGGTATGAACCATGAGCTGCATAGTTATCCGAGTACCCTTGGTTAGTCGAGCGGAGTCCCCGAACCCCCTCAGACCTCGTACTGCAGGCGACGGTGCCAACTGTGAAGCCGTGCCGTTCAAGGTACCCCCTTTCTTCCACATCCAGGAGAAGCCAGATGAGAAAAGCACGTAGACGACGTTCGGTTGTTTCGGTGATCGTGGGCTTGAGCTTGCTTCTGCAGATGCTCGCCCCTATATGGAGCCTTACCCCTTCAGTATCGGCGGCACCGTTGCCGGCTCCTGCAACGGCCCTGAATGCTCTCGCTTCAGATTCGACTGAGCCCTCAATCCTTGCACAACCCATCTCTGTTTCACGGGTGCAGTCCCAGTTCGCCGACGCGGGTGCCCCGGTGGAGATCACGTATACGGTCCGTAACAACCTGAGTCCAAAACAGCCGCTCGACGTCCCAGATGACGCAACCATCGAGGAGAAGATTGCGGCACTGGCCGCCTACGACGTCACAGCAGATCCCCACACGCTGCGTAACGTGATACTGGTGGTGTCGTCGACGGCTGAGAGTGAGATCGTCGCCGCAAGCCACCCGGCCGATGTAGACGGTGGGACCCACGTGTTTATACTCGGCAATCTGCCACCACAAGCTAGTGCCACCATTGTGGTTACGGCAGCGACACCTGCGTCGGTCAGCGCACCCACACCGCTTGTCAACGCGACAGGCTGGGCTTCTCTGAACGGAGAGGCACACTCAGCCACATCTGCACCAGCACTTATCTTTCCTGCTGCCCTTGGGGATTGGCTGATGCCAACGATTGACGCCAATAGCGAGGACGCCGAAATGCTACAGGCGTTGGCCCAGATCGACAGCGATCCCGAGCTTATTTTCGCTTTCGTGCGCGGTCTTGACTATGAGGCCTATCGCGGGTCCCTGCGGGGCACGCGGGGCACCCTGTGGGCTGAGGCGGGCAACAGCCTCGACCTGTCAAGCCTCCTCATCGCTATGCTGCGGGCCAGCGGGGTGCCAGCTCGCTATCGCCACGGCAGGTTGAGCGAGGCGAATGCGCAGACCCTGATCGCCAGTATGTTCCCGACGCCAACCACAATACTGGGTCGAGTAAGCCCCGAGCTCCCGGTGAGCGATCCGGTCAACGATCCCAGTCTCATCGCGATAGTGCGGGACCATTGGTGGGTGGAAGCCCACATCGGGGGAAGTTGGACAGATCTCGATCCCAGTTTTGCCGGGGCTTCGGTCGGCGACGTATTCGCCAGCGAGATAGCGACCGATGGCACTGACCGTATAGCAGAGCTCACTGACGACCATCGACACCTGGTTACGCTCAGGCTGGATATAGAGACCTACAACCAACTCAATTTGGGTGGGCAGCCTATCAGGAACACTTACCTCGACCATACCTTCCGCGTCGTCGAAGTCGCCACATCATCGGTTACCTTTGCGAACCACGTGACCTCGGAAGGACAGGGTGGCCTAGTCTACGCCAACACCATCCACACCTACGCACCCTTCCTCTACATTGAGGACCTTGACCAGATCTTCTGGGGGGAATCGTATCAGGAACTGCTAACGAACTTCCCGCTGGCAACCACGTTCATCACAGGGGCGTGGCTGTCGTTTGAGATCACCGATCTCGACGGCGTCGTCACGACCTACGAACGGACTCTCCGCGATAGGTTGGGTTACGACATGCGCACGTACGGGGGCACGCCGGATATCGCTATCGACGGCGGCAGCCCGGGTATATTCTCCGAATTCGACATCTACTCGATCAGCCTATTTCCGGGCACGGTACCAACCAACGTATACGAGACCCGTCGTGCATCGATGACCGGCACTTTGAGCCAACTCGCCACCGATGCCCAGCGTATGCAGGAGCTGGTCGACCTAGAACCTCTGAGCATTGAGCTGCAGACCGAGGCCGCCCAACTCCGCGCCCGCTACCAACTCAATCTGAGCTTCTTCCTGAATGCGATCAGCATGAGTTTCGCCGAAGCTGCGGGTCGTGCCAGCAGGTCCACGCAAGACGCACTCTACGTGAAGGCCTACCACAACAGCCCGCGACTGATCATCGTTTCGCACGAGATCTCTGACAACGTTGCTCAACTCAACGTTGACCTCCGCACGACCTTGGAACGCACGATTGCCTATCCGGGCCAGGGCGTGCCCGCTACCTTCGCTTTCAACCTCTTCAAAGGCATCAATGAGTCATGGCTCGAAGGAGAAGTACTGGATGCGGTTGCGGGCGCGCAGGTACAGACGACGGCGGTGGTGATGCAGGCGGCTCACGACCAAGGTATTCCCTTCGTCTACATCAGTAAAGTCAATCTGGACCTACTGCCCGATCTTGACCTCACCGCAGAGGCAATGGCGCGGATTACGCGTGCTGTCCTGGATGGAAAGCTCGTCAACTTACCGACTGCTGCCCCGTTGATCAACGGAGAGCCGGCTATGGGTTGGTGGGAGATCGACCCGAACACCGGGGAAACCATCGGGGTGATGGAGAATGGGCTCCACAGTGCGCTCGTCGAGTACGTCGGAAACCTCCTATTCGGCACGACAGTGGGCCGCATTGCGGACTTTATGATCGGCGCCACTGCCGCCACGTACGACTTCCTCGGGAAGCAGGTCTTCAAGGCCACAGGCAGTGGTGACTTTGGCACCCCCGCCCAAGACGCCTTGGGCACGTCCGGACAGGGTATCTCGTGTTTGATGGCGGATGCCCTGGGTTGTCTGGGAATTGGCAAAGGCTATCTCGATTACGGCTATATGGCAATGGAGGCGTTGCTTAATTACCTCGATACCAACGACCCGCCCCTGCCGGATCTGCTCATCGGCAATACCGTGATGTCGTCTCCGCAGACGAGCGCAGACACGGTGCTGACCATACCGGCCACGCTGAGCGGCAGTAGCATCGCGGCCGATGTAGAGAGCGCCTTCGTCCAGATAGAAGAAGCGGATGGCGGCCTTTCCTTCTACGCCGGAGCGCTGGAACGGCTCGCCAGCGGATCAAGTGGGCAGAAAACCGCCATCAATCACGTCGACAGTGCCAGCTTGACGCCGGCAGCAGCCAGACTGCAGATACCTGCACCTGTTGGAACGGTGACGATTGCGGGTGTGTCCATCGATGCGGGTCGTGGTGTGGCGTTGGCCGATTTTAGCGGAACGATGAACGTCGCGACCGTCAACCCCGGCACGGACCGTATTGTGCTGAACGGAGCTGGACAGCTCTTCACGCTTGCGGCTTCACCGGAGGCCAGCTCGATCTCTCCGGTCGAGACCGCCACCTTTGATGTTCTGCTGACCAGCACTTTTGCCGACGACTTCACTACGACGCTGTTCGCCCCGGAAGGCTGGGATGTGGATATCGATACTGCCGGCGGGGTCACCGCTACGCCGCCGTCGGGCGCCGCCCCTGGGGCGTACACGCTTACCCTTACAGCGCAGTCGGAGACCTATCCTTCTTTGATCCTGACGGCCGAGCATACCGTGACCGTGACCGGCTATGATGGTCTGACGCTCACGGTTACCCAAGATCTCCTTACCACCGTCCCTATGGGCGAGAGACAAGATGACCGCAGCTTCATCAACACCGGTCAAGCCCAGGTGCCAGGCGCCGCCTACATCATTGAACTCACCAACACCGCCAATGTTGGCCGCACCTACACCGTTAGCGTCACGGGCTTGCCCGATGGTTGGACACTGCTAGGTGGCGTTCAGGGCAGCAGCATAACGCTGGCCCTGCCTCCTGGCACGGCCAGCCAAATCGGTCTCTACGTAACGCCACCCCATCTGCCGGCTGCGGGCACGAGCTATACGATCGATGTTGTAGCTACGGCCGAGAATGGCTCGAGCGCGAGTGATAGCGTGAACTTCGTTATGCCCGAGGTGGCTTTCAGCTACGTTCAGGTCACACCGTCCACCCGCGCTACGACGGCTACAGGATCGGTGGTCTACGATGTCACCGTGAGCAACGTCGGCAACGCCTCCGGCGAGTTCAGCCTGAACGCCGAAGTGATGAACTTTGATGAGAGCATCAGCTTCGGGCCACTCCCGGACCCGGTCAACCTATTGCCAGAAGAGATGATGGTCTTCCCCTTCACCGTGTCCGCCGAGAGCGCCCCCATCTTCCGCAAGGTGCAGCTCGAATTCAGCAGCCCGGTCCCCGACACGCCCTACGCCCCGACCGCTAACGCAGAGCTACGGATCGTATCAGCACAAGCGGAGCCCATCCTGAATGGGGTGGATCTCTGTGAATTTCCTGCGGGTCTGCAAGCCGCAGCCTATTCTGTGGCCACGGCAGTGGATGAGCTCGTCTACTGGTGCCAGCAAGGAGACTGCCCCCTACCCCTCCGTGATCAGGTGGTGACCGTCGGGCAGTCATTCGTGCTCTACGCACGCAGCAGCGCCGGTTCAGTTGGCAACGTGCCAGGGATTCCAGTAGTGGAAGCAGCGCTAGCTGCCCTCTCTACCCAGACCACCCATACCGGTATCCTGGATGCAGTCACCGATCTGGGATCAAGCATCTACGATCTCAGCGGCGAGCTATGCCAGATTCAGCAACACCGCGTCAGCGCACGCTTCAGCCCCTATGCCGTGGCCATCTTGCTCGGCGATACGGCAAGTTTTGACCTGGACGTAACCAATCGCGGTACGGTCACCACCACCTACGCGATCACCGTCACGGGCTTGCCAGGTGGCAGCATCAACTTCAACGAGATTATAGATCCGGGCGCAAGAACCCGGCTCGAGGTTAGTGCTACCCCAGCGGCTCTGGGTAGCACCAATCTCGAAGCCGAGATCGTGGCGATCGGTCCCGACGTAACCCTTGACATTCGACGGCAGATTTCGGCGCGTCTCAATGTGGTGGATAAGTTTGTCCAGGTCACGAGCGTGACCGCCGATCCTCCATTCGTCGAGACGGGCACAAGTGCCACCACGATCAGTGTGCAGGTGGCCAATCTAGCGGGGGTGGCGCAGACCGCACACGCCACACTCAGCGTGCTTACCCCAGACGCCACACCCCAGTTCAGCGCCGGTATTCCACTCAGCATCTTGGCGGGAGCACCGCGCAGCTACGAATTGGTTAGCATAAACACCTCCGGCTGGGCCGCAGGCATCTACACGATCACCGTTCAGCTCCTGAACGATCAAGGTGCGCTAATCCCCGACGGTAGCGGCTTCGGCTATCTGAGTGTGGGACAGGCAGTGCAATTCAGCCAGGCTGTGATACCCACCATCGTCGCACCGGGCACGGTCACGGTGACCACACGCATCACCACGGAACTCAGTACTCAATTCCTGCCAAGTGCCGATCCGGAGATCTCGAGCACCGAGCTCTCACGGCGTTCCACGCTCTACGATGCACCCAACTGGGAGGTCGAGCAAGCGGAAAGGTCCGGCGGATCACCACAAATTACGGTCAACACGGAGCATACCGTAACTGGCCTCGCCCTTCCGTTGTCCTCAACCGGCGAGGTGGAGGAGACACCCTTGGGGCCAACAGGCAAAGAAATAGGGGATTCACCGCTGTCTTTCCACCACACTGCGCCCCCTACTACACCGGATGCGGCCTTCTCGGTGTCAACTGACGAGGTCGTTTCCAGCCTGCCACAGCTCTCACAAGTCGCCTTTGCCGGTTTTACTCGCACCGAGCAGGACGACACAGAGATCACCTACACGGGCACCTGGAGCAACCATACAACCAACCGGGCCAGCGGCGGCAGCTATTGGCGCAATGCAACGGCAGGTAGCTCAGCAGCTTTCACCTTCGAGGGCGAATGGCTCAACATCGGCTTTATGGGCAGCCGGTGGGGTGGGTTCGTAGAGATCGCCATCAACAGCGTAAGCCAGGGCACCTTCGACCTCTACCGGCGCGAGGATAACACGCCCCTCAGCCTGGTCTTTGACGATCTGGGCGCCGGCCCGCATACTCTGACGGTCACGGTGACAGGCAGCAGCAACCCCTTCTCTTCGGGAACGCGCGTCGAGCTGGACTACATCGATGTCCGCGATGGGACTCCGCTGGTAAATGGCACCTTTGAGCAGAGCGACGTCCGGGTCCTGCGTAGCACGGGGTGGATCACTGTCACCAGCGGCAACGCCAGCGGGGGCAGCTACGGACGGGGCTTCGGTCTCACCGCGTGGTTCCCGTTTGACGGCGACAGCTTCACCTACCAGGCGATGGTCTTCAACGGAGCCAACAAAACTCGCCTCTACGTCGATGGACACTACCTGGATACGGTCGATCTGTACCATCCTAACAGCATCGGCAACGCCGTCACCCGCACCTTTAGCTACGCAGGCTTCGGTCCGGGCCGTCACATCCTGCAGATCAGCGCCTATCGGGGCCAGACGACACTGGACGCCCTCACAACACCGGGCGAGGCCCCCTTCATCTACCCCACCCCCACGCCGGGAAGCATCAATCGATACGAGGAGGATCACCCCGCCATCCGCTACAACGGCGCGCCCTACACACAGACGGCGCAGAGCTGGGTGCGGACGGATGACGGCAGAGCCAGCGACGGGCAGGTCATCTATTCTCCTACTGCCGGCGATACGATCAGCTTCGACTTCGAGGGAAGCTGGGCCCATCTGGGCTTTTATGCCGATCGGTTTGGTGGTTACGCCGAAGTCTTCCTCAACGGCGAGAGCCAGGCCGTGGTAGATCTCTACCGACGTGAGCCGATGCTGGTAAGCCTCTTCTACCCGGACCTAATCCACGGCAGCCACACCATCACCATTGCGGTGTTGGGGGATGGCAACGCTTATGCAAGTGGTAACCGCGTCTACCTCGACTTCATCGAGTTCGGCGATGGGACCGGTCTGGATCACGGCACGTTTGAAGAGACGGATGAACGCGTGGTGCTCTCCACACCCTGGATCGTCGTAAGCGATGACAATGCCAGCGGTGGCAGTTTCATCCGTACCGGTAACCAGAGCGCCTGGTTCCACTTCGAGGGCGATAGCTTCACCTACCAGGCGATGGCCTATAACTTAGCCAACAAAACCCACCTTTACATCGACGGGCAATACCTGGATACGGTCGATCTCTTTCATCCCAACACCCTCGCCAACGCCATAACCCGCACCTTTAGCTATGCGGGCTTCGGCCCAGGGCCTCATGTCCTGCAGATCAGCGCCTATCGGGGCCAGACGACGCTGGACACGATCACAACACCGGGCGAAGCCCCCTTCATGGACCCGAATCCGCCGGTAGTGGCCATCACCCGCTTCGAAGAGGACCATCTCGCCATCCGCTATAACGGCGTGCCTCACCCACAGACGGCGCAGAGCTGGAACCGGGTAGACAGCATCAGTAGCACGCGGGCCAGCGATGGGCAGGTTCTGTACTCCGCGACCGCCGGGGATACCATTAGCTTTGATTTCGAGGGACCCTGGATCGGCGTGGGCTTCGCCACCGATCGCTTCAGTGGGCAAGCGGAGATCGACATCGACGGCACCGTGGTCGCGGAGATAGACCTCTACAGCCGCGATTCGGATACGGAGAGCTTCTACTTCAACAACCTGGGGGCCGGCTCGCACACGATCACCATCACCGTACTCGGTACCCGGCACCTTAACGCCAGCAACAGCCGCGTCCACCTCGACTACTTCGACGTATGGGACGGGCAGCCGCTATCGGAGGGCACCTTCGAAGAGACAAACGAGCGCATCTTCTACAGCCACGGGTGGTCGCGCGTGGTGAACGCTGAGGCCAGCGGCGGCGGATTCGCCGCCACCGGCAGCAGCGACGGCACCGCCTGGTTCCCCTTCACCGGGGACTCGGTCACGATGCAGGCCTGGACGGCGAGCGGTTATCATTCGCTGGAACTGAAGATCGACGGTGTCTCGCTGGGTCACTTCAACACCTACAGCTTCCAGGCCGGGCCGCGGGCTTTCTCCTTCGAGGGGCTGGGCGACGGGCCGCATGTGCTGGAGGTACGCAGGTACCGCAACAGCGCGGCGGTGGACGCCTTCATCACGCCCGCGACCGGCGAGCACTACGAACTGCCCACGCCCAGCGGCGTTATCCGCCTGGAGGAGGACCATCCGGATCTGCGGTTTGACGGCTACCCGCTGCGGACAATGCCGCAGTCGTGGTCGGTGGAGAGTTCGCTCTTCAATTCGAGCGGCCAATATCACGTGCGGACCAGCACCGCCGGTAACACAATGTCCCTAGTGTTTGAGGGAACCTGGGTCGGCGTCGGATTCCACAGCACCAGTTGGAGCGGCGTGGCGGAGGTCTTCATCGACGGCGTCTCGCGGGGAACCGTGGATACCGCCGGCTTCGCGGGTGGGATCATGAGCGTTTACTACGACGACCTCCCGGCAGGCAGCCACGTGATCTCGGTCACCGCGGTGAGCGGCACCGTGATGCCCGACTTCATCGACATTTGGGATGGTCAGACCTTGGCAGACGGCTGGTACAATGCCACGCTCGACGACTACAGCGGGCGTTTCCACTTCAGCAACAAATGGTATTGGAGTCAGTACGAGAATATCTATGCCTATGAAGGTGACTTTGTCCGCCAGAACTTGATTAACGCCAACCCCAACATCTGGCTGACCTTTGTGGGCAGCGACCTGACACTGCTTACCCGTAACGGCAACAACGCGATTCTCGATATTACCATCGACGGTGTATCCTACGGGGAATTCAACCTGACCGCGGAGTTCTCCAACCAACCCCTCGCTCTGCACTTCCCCGAACTCGGTGACGGACCTCACGTGGTGCAGATCCACACCCGGGCCTTTGGCATCGTCGACGCCTTCGAGATCAACCCTGACGTTATGTATGCTTACACACCCGAGATCACCTGGTGGGATGCCTCGGGCAAAGAGCAGCTAGATTCAGCCACGGGCACTGGCTTCCTGACCACCATCGCCATCGGCGATCTCAACGGCGACGGCAATGTCGAGCTGGTGGCGCCTGGCGTCAATGGGCGCCTCTACGTCTATCGCGGCGACGGACAGGATACCGGGGATGGCACGCCCATCCTATGGACCAGCGACCTCGTCGGCCCGGCAGCGGAGCCGGCGCTCGCTGACCTGACCGGCGATGGTCTGGCAGAGATCATCGTCAGCGGTCGCAACGGCACCTTTGCCTTCCGCCACGACGGCACCCTCTTGTGGGAAAACCCGGACGTCGTCTCCTACTTCGCCGGCGAGGACTTGGGTTGGGGCGGCCCCACCGTCGCCAACCTTGACGACGACCCCTATCCGGAGATCGTCATCGCTGCTTCCGAGGACGCACTCTATGTCCTGGATCACACCGGCGCGGTCGAGTGGAGCGACCCCATCGGCATCTGGCCGACAGTGCCGGTGCTGGCCGATGTCACCGGAGATGGCAGACTGAATATCATCGTAGCGCAGCGGTGGGAGCTGCGGGTGTATGACTACCACAGCGGCGCCGGTGAACTCGCCTGGACGTACGTCAAGACTGATACGACCAACTATGTGAGACCGGGGGTCTTCGGCGCGCCGGCAGTGGCGGATCTAACCGGCGATGGTCGCCCGGAGATCATCATCAACTGGGGGCACATCATCGAAGCTTTCCGCTACGATGGGACGTCGCTCTGGCGCTATCACACCAACGACACCCGTCTTTATCGCCCCAGCGCCATCACTGTGGCCGACGTGACCGGCGATGGAGAGGTGAATATCGTAACCGCCTCGGCCATCAGCGCCGGCTTCCTCATCTTCGACCACCTGATGATGGTGCTCGCCGCCGACGGCACCCTGGTCTGGCAGCAGACGGTGGCCGACAACACGTCCTCGGCCTCCGGCGTGGCAGCCCAGGATCTCACCGGCGACGGCGTCTGGGAGATCCTGTGGAACGGCGCCACGGATGGCTTTCTCATCATTCGCGGCTCCGACGGCAAGCGCCTCTTCA
>SLDA01000389.1 GCA_007125545.1 Thermoflexales bacterium
CACGTATTGACGGGTTGTGGTCTGTTGGGACTGAAGATGCTCTGCATTGAGGGGGTTCCATGGGTACTGGGATAGATGAGATCGAACACCGGCGCGTAAACGACCTTTCCCATCCAGTGTGCCTGAATATCGTGGTCGCCCGTAGCCATAACGCCGTTCATCCCGGCTATGAAATCGCCGTTATCTATGCCGGGATCGCCGGCGTAGATGCTATGCGGGTAGGGACAGTCAGGGTTGAGCCACTGGCGGAGGCCGGCGCTGCTCAAAGGGCCACAGCCGCCGCTCGCAGGCATCGCCGTGGTGAAGGCCCGACTCATGATGCTATTGTCTTTATTGTAGATGTGGGCCAACTGCAGCCACGCGCGTTGAGAAGGTGATCCTACCCGGCCCAGACAGCATTCGGGGCAGACGACGTCGCAGAAGTCCTTGAACTCGCCCTTATTTTGAACGTGAAACTCCGTGCCATAGCCGATATGCTTCACGACCTCATCCCAGACGGCAATGGGCAGCAGTCCGCCACCGCCCATCTGCGTGACCCGCCCCGCGAGGGCCATCGCGCCGCCCGGTGCGGCGATATGGCGGAACCCGAAGAGGCGCATAAAGGTGGTGGTGTCGGTCGTTACAATACTGGTCCTGATCCCGGTCGCGCCTGTGGGAATCGGGCTGCCCGAGCCCACAAAGCCCAGCTCGTGGCCACCTCCGTTGACATACCAGGCTGTGACCTCGCCATCGGGGCTAAACGCATCCACCCCATTGAGCCGCGCGTATTCCAGAATCTGGTCTCGTATCGCGTTGTCGTGGGCCGCACTCGGGGTAGCGCACTGGGAAATGAGGTCCGCGAGCATCTGCGTGCCGGCCATAGCCGTGCTGTCGGCCGTGATCTGCGCACGGCGGCGCAGCGTGTAGAGGTTGCCGCCATCGATGGCCAACCCCACGAGCGCTGCCAATGCGATGATGGCAAAAGCCATAATGACGATAGCCTGTCCTTGCTTGGGTGTGTGGTTCTTGTCCTTCATTGTATCCTTCCTTCCTGTGCCTGCCGGTTCGGGTTAGCTGGTGGTACGGATGAGTCTGAGTGATAGGTTGGATCGCGTCTTGCGATGCTAGGGACGGATGATGGCGCGCGTCGCATGGCCGCGCAGCGTGAGTTCGCTATCTGAGACTAGGAAGTTCGCAAAGGGTGTGTAAAGGACAAGGTTCGTCGTCACCGTAACGGTGATCGGCTCGCCGCTAGCCAGCGTGGGCGCCTCGACAGTGACGTCGCCCGGCGCAATCTCGATCAGGGCCCTCGACGCCTCGGACGCACGCACGCGTATCCCGTTTACATCACTGGGGTTGTTCGCACCGTAGGCCGCGCCTTCATCCGCCGCATCGCGCAGGGCGACGATGGTGTAGTAGGCTCGACCGAAGTCGAGAAGCCCCATCATCATCATGACCAAGATGGGCAGGACGAGTGCAACCTCAACCAGACTCTGACCGCGTGACTTCCGCTTCGCTAGACTCCTCATAGTTCCTCCATCACTATCGCTTGTTGTTGGCACCCGTACTCAGTCCTCTTGCAGGAGCAGCCGGCCCGACTGCGGATCGACGAGCACCCGAAGGTACTCGCCCATATCGAAGGCAGCGACGGTCCACGTGGCGCCCTGCGGCCCTGCCTGTAAGCGGAAGTGCACCTGTGCCTCCGGATGCTGTCGCAGAAACAGGTCGCCGCCGGCGGCGCGAAAGCTGAGCCACGCCCCGTCCGCACCATACGCGGGCGGATACCCGGTCAGGGTGCGCGGCTGTACCAGGATCTCAAAGGGCGGCACCCATAAGAGCGTGTCGTCGTGAATGACGGCCGCCGCCAAACTCCTCTCGGCGGCGGAGAAGAAGTAGAAGCTCCAAGCCACGGGCGGCACTGAGATCTGTTCCCAGCCGGGATTCACCTGCCACGCGCCTTCTACGCGCACGAGCACCGCGTCCGGCGCCCACGTCGCCGCACGTGCGGCTGCTCTCTGCCCCGCCTCCTCGAGCGGGACGGCGGAGGTGACCGCGGAACGGACCCTGCGTGGTTGCGGCTGCGCAGGCTCGACGCCGGCAAACAGGGGCGCAAGGTTGAGCAGCAGAACGGCGAGTATGGCGGCCATGAGCAGGATGAAGATGATCAGAACCGTTCGCGCAGGTGAGTTGTTGTTCATGATACGAGACTACTTTCCTCTCGAGACGAGCGGTAGGAAGAGGGTGGGGGATTCGGGCCTCGCCGGACTGCTGTTGCGGTAGAAGATGGCGACGGGCTGGTAGGCGTTGCTGGTCAACTCATATTCGGCCCAAGCAAAGTGCAGCAGGCCCGCAGGGTCTATCGATATCGCTGGGAAGATCGACAGCCGCGTCGTGTCTCCCGAGACGTTAATGGGTGTCTGCCAAGAAATACCGCTGTTCTCCGAACAGCGAGCTGTGACCTGCTCGCGACCTGCGCCTGCAGACCCGTAGTAGCCGTGCCAGGTCGCGCAGACCTTCTCTGCTTGCACAAATAGGGACGAACCTGCGAAAGTTGGGAAGTTGCTGTTCACATGGACCGGTCCCAAGTCTTCGTTGAGGCGTGTCAGGGTAGCTGACTGCAACGTCCGATACCAAATGTGCTGCGCGGTGGGCGTAGCGCCGCTGCCGATAGTCTGCGTCCAGGCGACGTGAACTCGATTGGCCGTGATGGCAATGCTGGGGCGAACCGCATACTGCTGTGTGACCGGAGAGAGCCGTGCGCGCGTCGCAGCGAAGCTGCTGGGTGCAACCCCCGATGCGTGCCAGATGCTGGACCCGTCCACGACCGCGGTTTGCTTCTCGTACTGCTCCCAGACGATGTGAATAGTTGTAGATCCCGGCACTGTGGCGATTCTGGGATGCGAGACGCCGGCTTGAATCGCGTCCGGGAAGGCCGCGTTGTGGGCGATGACCCGTGTGGGGACGGACCACTCTTGAGATCCGGCGGCGCGGAAGCTATAATAGAGGCCGTGCCGCGACGCCCGGCAATCTGCTGCTGTGTCACTGCCGGCAAAGACCATGTGCCAACCAGCCGCATTCACCGCGACGTGGGGTGTCGTCGCCGGTCCGTGGTGTATGGTCTTCACGGTTCGTCGTGACGTCGTTGATCCGGCGATACTGTAGGCGACAATCCGGTGGGACGTATCGCAGCCTCCTTTGACGGAGCCCTCAGCCCAAGCGGCCACGATCTCCGCTCCCGAGTGGATGACTGTGGGAGCCCATACAAGCTGACCGGGGATGATGGTGCCCGGATTCGATTTAGTCCAGGTGCCGCTCGTACCTTGTCGGCGCGCAATCGTGACGCCCGTCCCGGCTTGACTCCTGGCCCAGATAGCCACGACGTCGCCGTGGACCGCAGCGACAGCCACCCGGTCCTTGTCTTGGATTGGCTCACTCCCGGATAGATCGACAGGAGAGATCCACGACACCGCGAATGCAATACCCGTGGTGGCGACTGCTGCAGCGAAGGCGAGCAGGTACGCGATTCCTATGTGATAGCGATGTTTCCTCGACATGGTTCTGCCTTTCCCTGCCTCTTAGTCCAACGCCTGCACATAGAGGTCGACGATGACGTAAGTGGATGACATAACGACAACGGGCTGCACATCGAGGTAGAGGACATCACCCAAGCGCAGTTGCCCAACGACCGTATACTCCCCCTGAGGGATGTCGCTTAACTCGTAGTTTCCATTATCATCGGAACGTCCTGAGGCCCACAGACGTCCCACTGCATCGTAAAGGTACACGGAGACATACGCCTGCCGGAAGCCGGTATCAAACAGGTGCGTCGCGCCGCCGACGGTACCTCCTGCTACCACGGTGACTTCGGGTGTTGGCGTGGGGGCGAGATTGGCAGTCGTCAGTGTCACGCTGATCAAGTCACTGAGGTTGTTGGTCTCGTCTTCTTCCTCAATTTGGTTCCATGTATCGACCATCGCAATCAAGGTGTGCTTGCCCACGGTCTCGAAGCCGTTGGGTACATACATCGTGAAAGTGATCGACGACCCCGCGCTGAGCGCGTTCACCCCGACGTAGTCTACACTCGACTGCTGCTGGTACCAGTTGGGCGAGGTCATATCGGGATTGGCGAACAGGTCCACCCAGAAGAGCGAGGTGACGTCGGTGTCGCTATCATTCATGATCGTGACAGACAGATAGATCCGCTCATAGGTGCCGGGCAGAGGATCGCTGGTGACCCGCAGATCCGTGATGATCAGGTCCGGCGGCGTCGCCGGCGTCGGAGTGGGGGTGGGGGTCGGCAGACAGACCGGCACGCTGATCGTCGCGGTTTGTTTGTGTCTGCTCGGGTTAGCCCGCCATCCTTCGACCGTGAGGGTATGCACTGTCGGCGGTGGAAACGGCACGTTGATGGGCGTGAAGAGGACATCGATGGTGGAGATGTTGCGATCTTTGGAAGTGGTCATACCGTGCACACCATTCCAATATAGGCGAAGCTGGTCGACTCGGGGGTTATTAGTGTCGAGCCAGTTGTCGCCGCGAACACGTATGCTGGTCGCCCCGGGCGGGATACAGTCCACCACCGTGTAGATGAACGCCGCCGGCGGTGTGGGGGTGGGGGTCGGCGTTGCCGACGATGCCGCGACAATCGCCAAATCCTGACTGCCGTAGCCGTGAACGACGATAGTATGGCCCTCTACCAGCCCGGGTAGACCGTCGAAGGTAAAGATCCCGCTGGGAGCGACGGTCACGGTGCGCTGTAGCCCGGTCTGGACCACCCGGAGTGTAACCGCGTAGCCCGGCGCGGCATCTCCGGTCACGCGTGTGTCGGCCGCTTCCACAGGCCGTTCGATGATGATAGGTGGAAGCGGCGTGGGGGTGAACGTCGCCGTCGGGGTGGGCGTGTCGACCGGTGTCTCGCCCGGCGCCAGCGTCGGGGTAGCCGTGGGCGTCGCAGTCTCAGTTGGCGTGGGGGTCGGGGTTAGCGTGGCGGTCGGCGTCGCCGTAAGGGTTACACCGGGCAGAGGATTGCCTGGGGCCGGACCTCCGCCCACGCCTGCGCTCTGGATGGTGCGCCAGTTTTCCGTTAGGAAGGTCAGGCCGCTCCCCAGAAAGGGGGCCATAAAGGGCGTTAAGGGCTCGATCACGTAGTCGATCCGGACGCCCACGCGGTTGCCCGCTGTGGCAAGGGTCGGGTCAGTAAAAACTGCTGTGCCCGGACCGTTATCGTACTCAATCGTCGGCACAACCGGGGGGATCAGGGCGATCTGCCCATTGACCGCGTCGACAATGCCCGCTTGATCCTGTGGGTCTACGATACCGTAACGCGTGCCCTCGCGGGCCGCATTGGAGACGTTGACGTAGATGAACAGGATACGCCCGAACTCGATGGTGCCGATGGTGATCAGGAGCAGGACCGGCAGGATAAGGGCGAATTCGACCAATCCCTGACCGCGACGGAAACGCTTTGTTCTATTCATGCTCACTTCTCCTACGGAAGAGGATTGCCTGGAGCCGGACCTCCGCCCACGCCTGCGCTCTGGATGGTGCGCCAGTTTTCCGTCTGGAAGGTCAGGCCGCCCCCCAGAAAGGGGGCCATAAAGGGCGTTAAGGGCTCAATAACGTAGTCGATCCGGACGCCCACGCGATTGCCGGGTTTGGCAAGCGTTGGGTCGGTAAAAACCGCTGTGCCCGGACCGCTATCGTACTCAATCGTTGGGACAACCGGGTCTATCAAGGCAATCCGCCCATTGACCGCGTCGGTGATGCCCGCTTGGTTCTGGGGATCTACGATACCGAAACGTGTGCCCTCGCGGGCTGCATTGGAGAGGTTAACGTAGATGAACAAGATGTGTCCGAACTCGATGGTCCCGAAGATGATCAGGAGCAGAACCGGCAGGATAAGGGCGAACTCGACCAATCCCTGACCGCGACGGACACCCCTTTTTTTGTTCACGCTTAATTCTCCTGGTCCGTGTTGGGGGGCGCCTGCCGTCCGCCGAGGGGATTATCCCCCGGCAGCAGGAACTGCTCAGGACGACCCGCCTGATAAGCGGACCGAAAACCTTCGGGATCTTCGCGTGCACTGAGCGTGAGCAGGTATCCCCTTTCGACCGCGTGCTTCATCTGGCTGAGACCGGCGGCATTGGGCTGCGAGGCCTGCGCGTTCAACGTCTCGAGCACGCTCAGATAGGCGCCGAGCTGGCGCGATACATAGATAAGGGTATCGTCCATCGTCGTCTCCGGTGTCTGTGCGAGGGCGTGGAGCACTTGATTGACCAACTGACCGACCTCGCTCACGGTCTCGTAATCGAGGGTGCGGCCCGTGCCGGCGAGGGCTTGCGCTTCGGCCACCCGCTCGCCGAGGAAGGCCAGGCCGAGCGAGAGCCGGACGTCGGGCTCTTCGGCGCCGCGGAACTGGACGCGCTCCATATGCAGCTTGAGGGGATAGAAGAGGTGGCCCGGCATACTCTCTCTCGCGGCGCCCACGATCCGCGGGCTCAGGGGCGCCAGCATGACGAGCAGCGCGATCAGCGCAACCGCGAGTCTGCCCAGAAAGCGCACTTCGACGCGGAGCCGTTCGCGAAGAGCATGACGGCGAGGTTGGCGTGCCGACGTCGCCAAAAGTTGTGCCCGGCCAAACTGCAGCTTGCCTGGTGGGGCTGGAACCGGTTGCCGCAGTGTGTGCGTGAGCACGGTGGCGGTCTCCAGCAAGGCACGGAGTCCCGGGTCGGCCTCGCTTCCTGACCCGGTACTGCTTATCAGCTTGCTCGTGGAATCGGGGCATGCAATGGCGTCCAGCTCCTCCGCCAGTTGGCGTTTCACGGTTGCGCGTCGTCTCATCGTTCCCCGTACCCCTTGTCGCTGCCTCTCTTCATTCATCCAACTGCCCCTTTAGCGCGTGTAGGGCCCGGTGCTGCAGCGCCTCTACGGCGCCCACACTCTTGCCCAGGATCTCCGCAACTTCTCGCGTCTTCATACCCTCGCCAAACCGGAGTATCAGGACCTGCTGCTGGGTCTGGGGCAGCGCCCGTATCGCTCTGTGTAGCTCCTGATGCGACCAGATGGCTGCCACCTGCGTGCCCGGCTCCGCCGTATCGGCCACAACCTCCACATCCTCGAGCGGTTCGCCGGTCAGGGAATGGTAGCTTCGGAACCAGTCGACCGCGACGTTGTGCGCGATCCTGTAGAGCCATCCCCGGAAAGACAGGCGCCAGACCCGCTGCGCGCGTATCGCCTCCAACACCTTGACAAAGACATCGCCGGTAAGATCTTCGGCCACCTGACTGTTGCCGATACGCCGGTAGAGATACCCGTAGATACGCGTCGCATAGAGATCGTAGAGCGCCGCGAGCGCTTGTTTGTCGTTGGCCCGCGCCCGCGCCATCAATTCTTGCTCATCAACCGGCTGCGCTGTCTTCACCCTCTTGGCGCTCCTATACTATAAGACGTGGATTCTTACCAAAACCATACGCAAACTGCGGGAAAAGTCTGAAACTCGCGATGAATGTAGGGCCATTAAGTTAGAGCGGGCAGATGGCCGGGGCTCTTAGTCGATAGAATACAGGCACATCGGCAGCGCGCAAGTCTGAATCAATGACCGGTGGGGGTTGACAGTTTCGCCCGACGTTGTATCTTCCTGTGTGGGTTAGGGAGGGCACACACACAGGGGCCGGTGACGTACCGGGCCTCACCGAGGAGCGGGGATGGAACAGGCGATGACGGGCATACGGGATACGGAGCGCGGCTTCCGTACTCTGGCAACGATTGGGTACTTCGCGGCATTTGTGGCGCTGGGTCTTGCCTACGCCTCTCTGGGGCCAACCCTGACCGATTTGGCTGTTGCGGTCGGGTCCAACTTGACGCAGATCAGCTACCTGTTCACAGCGCGTGGATTGGGTTACCTGGCGGGAAGCCTGGTGGGCGGCCGCCTCTACGATATGATGCGCGGGCATCCCGTGATGGCAGGCGTGCTCCTGATGACCAGCCTCCTGATGGCCGCTATTCCGATGGCGACAATGCTCTGGATGCTGATTGTGATGCTCTTTCTGATCGGTATGTCAGAGGGCGCTATCGATGTGGGGGGGAACACACTGCTCGTGTGGGTGCATAAGGACAAGGTCGCACCCTACATGAATGCCATGCACTTCTTCTTCGGCGTGGGCGCCTTCATATCTCCCATCATTATCGCGCAAGTTATGCTGATGGGTGGGGGGCTGCGCTGGTCCTACTGGGCGCTGGCGCTCCTGGCACTTCCGGTATCTGTTTTCGTGCTGCGTTTGAAAAGCCCGCAGCCGAATGGTTCGCCGGAAGCTGCTGCAGGTGCGTCTACCGAACCCGCTTCAGGACTGGCGCAGGGCGTTGCGGCGCTCGGGCGTGACTTACACCTTGTGGCCCTGATCGCAATCTTCTTCTTCTTGTATGTGGGTGCTGAGAGCGGCTTCGGGGGTTGGATCGCGACGTATGCGATGGCGACGGGTTTGGGTGATGCGACGACAGCGGCGTATTTGACCTCGGCTTTCTGGGGTGCGTTGACCCTGGGACGGCTTCTTTCGATTCCTATCGCGGCACGCTTCACGCCGCGGCAAGTCCTTTTCGGCGATCTGGTCGGCTGCCTCGTAAGTGTGGGGGTGCTGTTGCTGTGGCCTGGCGTCGCTATCGCGACCTGGATCGGCACCTTCGGCGCGGGCTTCGCGATGGCGTCGATCTTTCCGACCACGCTATCCCTGGCCGAGCGGCATATGACGATCTCGGGCACCATCACGGCCTTCTTCTTCGTCGGTGGCAGTCTCGGCGGTATGGCACTGCCCTGGCTGATCGGCCAGCTCTTCGAACGTGTGGGACCACAGGTGACACCGGTCACGATTATGGGCGCGGTAGCGCTGAGCTGTGCCATCTTCTTGTTGATGGGGCTGCATACCCGGCGGGGTAGGGGAGGGGTGATTGGCAGGTAGAGTGCTTGGCTTAAGCTCGCGGGGGCTGGTGGTTCCGGAAGGACTCTCTATACACCGGCATTACGGCAGAGATGATGATGGAGGGTAAGCACAAGGTTGACCCCGGCCTGGCCCCCTTGCAGATAGAACTGCGCGAGGCGATGGGACGCTGGGGATGTCCGCTCTGCCGGCTCTCTATCAAGGCTGAGCACGCCTTCATCGCCTCACTCACTTACGAGCGCGTGCTCGATCTGAAGACGCGAGATGCGCTGAAGGCCTCCCGCGGGCTGTGCGAGTCCCACACGCGGTACTGGCAACACGTGCAAGGCTCCGCGCTGGGCATTGCTATCGTTTCCCGCGTGTCTGTACTCGACCTACTCCGCGATACCGATGAAGCCAAAACCCGTCCGGGATCACTGTTTCGCCGCCGGGACCGGGCCGGTGATACCGCAGCGCGGCTGGAGGAATCTGGTCCCTGTCCCGCTTGTGAGATTGGAGCCGGTACCGTGCAGCGTTTCGGTGCGTTACTCCTCCAGGACATCGAGGACGAAGCGGCGCAGGAAGGTCTGTTGGCGAGCGGGGGAGTGTGCCTGCCACACTTGCGGACCATCCTACAGCTGCGGCATGCCGAGCGGGCTTTTGATGCCCTGATGCGTGTTCAGCGTCAGGCTTGGGCAAAGTTGATGGGCGAGCTGGAAGAGTTCATCCGCAAGAACGACTACCGCTTCACGGACGAGCCGATGAGCGAGGCTGAGGCCACCTCGTGGACGCGTGTGCTCGATGTGCTTCAGGGTCTGAACGACAAGACCGGGTAGCCGCGCCGGTTCACGACACGCTTCCCGCTTCTGCTCTCCTTGCCGCTCCACGGCGCTCCACACCATAGTCGACCGCTGGGGTGGAAGCCAGAGGTAGCCGGATCGTGATCTGTGTTCCCGGTCGCTCGGCGTCCTCCCTCACCGGACTGATCGCCTGTATTGTGCCATTGTGCGACTCGACGATGGCTTTCACGAGTGCCAACCCCAGGCCCGTCCCTCCGTAGCGGCGCTTGGCGCTGCCGTCTACCTGATAGAAGCGCTCGAAGATGCGGGACAACTTGTCGTCCGGCACACCGATTCCATCATCGGTGACCGACAGACAGGCTGAATGCTCCTCAATCCAGAGCCGCACGTCGATCTGTCCCCCGGAGCGTGTGAACTTCAGTGAGTTCCCCAGAAGATTATCCAACACTCTGCGGATATGGATCGGCACGCCGGTTACTACCACCGGATGTTCGGGCCACTCACCGGACAGCTCGAGGTTACGTTCTTGCGCCTGGCTTGCGAACTCACGAATCGCCATCTCCACGGTTTTGCAGAGATCGACGAATTCCCGAGTTTCCACAGTGCGATCCACGTTCCAGAGAAGCGAGATATCTTCTACCAAACTGCGGAGCATACGGCTACGGCGGGCAATCACGCCGATGGCATCCGACTGCTCAGCGATGAGCACCGGTCCCAATTGCCCCGTATCAAGCATCTCTGCGTATCCCATCACGAGGGCCAGCGGGGTCCGCAACTCGTGAGAGATGTTCTGGATCAACTCATCCTTCATCTGGTCGAGCTCTTCCTGGCGACGCAGCGCTTCGCTGGTGAGCTCGGCTTGATGGGAGATCCACTCGTAGAAACGCACATTTTGAATCGCCAGGGCAATGGGCACGCTCAGTGTGGAGATCAGGGCCGTATCTGCAGGCGTAAACCGGCGACCGTGGCGCGAGAAAGAGATAAAGCCGATGGTCTCGCCCCGAGCCTCGAGCGGTTGGTCGAAGGTGGCAGTGCAGGCTGGGTCCAGTCCTACGACGGAGGTCCACTGTCGGCTGCGGGGTGCTTTCAACAGCGTGCAATCGCTATGACCCGGTGTCATCCAGTCGGTCCACGGAATGCCCGGGTTGTTGCGCAACTCGGCGTTGAGCCGTGAGAAGGCCGCCGCGCGGAGACCTTCAGCGGCGACAGCAACCAGGGTCTCGGAGGTGGCATCCCATAGATAGAGCAGACAAATGTCGGCTTCCAGTGCCCGGCTGGTCTGATGCACCGCGCGCTCGACAACTTCCTGGAGTAGCAGTGTTTCGGATAGGGTGTGCGAAAGCTGGTTCAGAATGCGCAGCCGGTTGCGCTCTTGCTCGAGATGTGAGATGAGATGTAAGTGCTGGTAGGTCGCGGCGACGTGATCGGCAAAGAGCCGCAGATGCTGGGCGTCTTCGTTAGCCAGGGGCCGATCTGCCGTAGCTTCGGCAACGATGAAGCCGATCAGCTCCCCGCGCACGATAAGCGGTACGCCGGTCGCCGTGTGGGGCCACAATGGGGCTGCAGGGCCCGCCAACACGGCGCCGTCACCCGCACCCGATGGCTCGAACGGACGACCAAGATCGACAATCACCGATTCGCGCATCTCAAGGATGCGCTGGATGATCGGCAGATCGGCGACCGTGGCGCCTGCCTGAATCCGCGCACCCACCGTGTCGGCAATCTCCCCATTCGTGATCTGCGCAGCCACCTTCAGTCTCTGCTGGTCGATGAGGCCGATGGTGACCGCGGCGCATGGCCAGATCTCAGCGACCTGCTCCGCAGCCTTTTCCAGGGCTTGCTCTGGGGTTTGAGCTCGGGCCAGCACCAGTCCTGCGCGCGACAACGCCTCCAGGCGCCGGCGCGAGGCTTCCCGGGCGGTAACATCCATCACCGTTGCAATGACGGCCAGACGCTGCGCATGGATTGTGCGGGCGCCATGTTCCTCGATGTCAATGGCGGTGCCGTCCTTACGCTTCCCGCGATACTGGTACTGGACCGCTCTAACCTGGCCGGACACCCGCTTCGCGACATTCTCCGCAACGATTTCCCGGCACTCCGGAGCGGTGAGATCCAGGGGGCCGAGGCGGTCGATGATTTCGTGGGGCGAATCGTAGCCAAACATCCGCACGAAGGCAGGATTCACGTAACGGTAGAGATCGTTCTGGATCAGGACGATGCCCACGAGGGAGTGTTCGGCAAGGCGGCGAAAGCGGTCTTCTGAGATACGGAGCGCTTCCTCGGCGCGCCTGCTGCGCTCCTCTGCGGCGATGCTGTCCACAGCGAGGGCGAGGTCTCCATTTAGCTCTTGCAGGATCTGCAACTCCTCGCACTCTATCTCCTGCATCGCGGCGGTACCGACTACCAACACGAGTGTTGGACTGATCAGCTCGCTGTAGCTGAGTGGCGTGGGAAAGGCAGCCAGGACCCATTCCGACCCGGTACGCGCCGAAGATGGCTCGATAGGCAGCCGCTCGATCACACGCTGTTGCACGCGCGCAGCGCTGCGGGCGATGCGCGCCGCCCATTCAATGATCGCTTCGTCCTCACCGTGCGATGCCTGCCCATTGAGGGAGCCCTTGTACGCCTGCGTCTCAATCTCGTCCGCTTGCAGCAGTTCGCCCAACCATACAAAGCTATAGGCCAGCTCTCCGTGGATGATCTGGCACGCCTCTAAAAGAAGCTGTTCCTTGTCCTCGCGCGCCCGCAGGATGGCATGGTTGACGCGGCTGAGGGCGGCAAGCCTGTGGTTGATACGTTCCAGATGGCGTTCTTGATCCACGCTTATCTCCCTGGTCCCCTGAGTGCTATGATTCCGGTAGGGTGCGTTGAACGAAATCCGTGTTTATGCGACGAGTTGGCCGGCGATGCGATTGTGATGCTCAATGAGCACAGGTAGGTCAGCGGTCAGCAAGCTCCCGTCCTGGACGATGACCCGGCCATTGATGATGGCGAGGTCAACGTTCTGTGGTGCGCAGAGTACCGTTGCCGCCGGCGCATCGTGCGGCGCGGCGCCTGCGTAGGACAGGCTATCCAATCGTAAGCCGATGAGATCGGCGGCTTTTCCGGGAGCGAGCTGCCCGATGTCATCGCGTCCCAAGACCTCGGCACCTCCCCGTGTCGCGATCCACAGCGCTTCCTCCGACGTGAGGCCGGCCGGGTTGCCAAGAACCCGCTGCAGAAGGAGGGCGATGCGGGCTTCCGCCAGCATATGCGAGCTATCATTGCTTGCGGATCCGTCGACGCCCAGCCCCACGGGCACGCCCGCATCGAGATAGGCGCGTACCGGAGCGATTCCGGATGCCAGGCGCATATTGGACGAGGGGCAGTGTGCGATGCCGGTCCGGGTCGCTGCCAGTTGTGCGATCTCCTTCCCGTTGATGTGGACCCCATGGGCGAACCAGACGTCATCTCCGAGCCATCCCAGCGACTCGGCATAGTCGACAGGGCGCTTGCCTACGGCCTCCAGGCAGTATGCGTTTTCATCGCGGGTCTCGGCGAGATGTGTGTGGAGCCGGACCCCATAGGCGCGCGCCAGTTCTGCCGACGCGCGCATAAGCTCCTGGGTCACGGAGAATGGAGAGCACGGTGCTACCCCAATGCGCAGCATCGCATAGGGCTCGGGATCGTGGTAAGTTTCGATGACGCGACGCGTGTCTTGCAGAATGTGTGGCTCAGACTCGACTATCCGGTCGGGTGGCAGCCCGCCCTGGCTCTCGCCGAGGCTCATAGAGCCGCGGGTGGCGTGAAACCGGATGCCTAGCTCCTGTGCGGCACGGATCTCGTCATCCAACCTGGCGTCGTTGGGAAAGATGTAGAGGTGGTCTGACGTGGTCGTGCAGCCGGAGAGCAATAATTCGGCGAGTCCCACTCCCGCACTGACATAGACAGCCTCCGCCGAGAGCCGGGCCCAGATCGGATAGAGGATTTTGAGCCATGAGAAGAGCCCTACGTCCTGGGTGCCGGGGAGGGCCCGTGTGAGCGTTTGATAGAGGTGGTGGTGGGTGTTGACCAAACCGGGCAGGAGCAGTAGCCCTCGCGCGTTGAGTGTCTCGTCGGCTTCACGCGGTAGGGTGTCGGTGGCGCCAATGGCCTCGATGACACGATCTTTGATATACACGCCCCCATCAGGGATACGCAACCGTGCATCATCCATCGTCACAACCAAGTGGGCATGTTCGATCTTTAAGGTCGCCATGACACGCCTCCAATAGGGATAGTGTAGCACACAAAGTTAGAATCGCAAGCAAAGAGAGCGGAACCCCCGTCTTCTCAAAGAAAGATGTTGATTGGTGGTATGGACCGGTTCTATGGTATAGTAGGGTAGCCGTAGGCTCAAGAACGCGGGCCCTGCTGCGGCCATCTCCATCCCGGACTTCAGGAGGACATCCAATGGACAAACGACTGTGGCGACTGGTGACACTGGGGCTTGTCGTCTTGAGTGGACTGGCTTTTCCCGCAGCGTCGGCTTCGGTTAAGATCTCATCCCCCGTCGGGTTTGCCCCGATAGAGCCCCGACCCGTCACTATCGATGAGGAGGAGCTCGAAGCCGTGCTCGGCCAGGCAGCGCTCGATGTGCGGAGCGCCCGTGTCGAAGGGGAGGAGCTGACTATCTGCCTGCATGTGTCTGTTGAAGAGCTGGCTGCCGGCGGCTGGCTGGGTATCGAGTCGGTGACGGAAGCTGTGCGGCTGGCGATGACCGAGGTTGCGTGGACAACGCTTCACGTTGAGGCCTGGGACGAGGCGCAGGGTCGCTGCCGTGCACTCTCTTCCTTCGCGCCCGAAGAGCCGGTGTCCGGCGCACCGATCGTGGAGACACCCCTTCTTAGCGAGCCGGCAGCCGCGGCGGCGCTTTCCGCCGAGTTTCCCAAGTCTTTGCACGGCAAGACCGTCTACATCAGCGCCGGGCATGGATGGTTCTACAACGGCTCCAGATGGCGCACCCAGCGCCCGGTCTATCAGGGTTTCATTGAGGATCACAACAATGCCGAAGTGGTGACCCAGTATCTTATTCCCTACTTGGAGAACGCGGGTGCGACGGTCGTCCCCGTTCGCGAGCGCGACTGGAGTGCCACGGCGCTGATAGCGAACAACGATCAGGGCGCCCCCATCTATACCGAATCGGGCTCGTGGTCGATGGGGGCTCATGGCGCCGGTGGCTATGACGGGGGCAGCTATCGTTACGCCGACGCTCAGTCAGGTAGCACGACGGCCACCGCACAGTGGCGGCTCTCCGTGCCCAGCTCCGGCACCTATGCGGTCTATGCCTGGGTCTATCCGGGCAGCAATCGAATCCCCGATGCAACCTATACGGTGGCCCACGCAGGTGGCAGTACGAAGGTTGTTCTCGATCAGCGCGTCATGCCGCAGACCTGGCGCTATCTCGGTACTTTTCCCTTCTACGGCGGTGAGGCGACGGTCACCTTGGATAACCGCACTTCCTCTGGAGGGGGTGTCGTGGTAGCAGATGCGATTCGCCTGGGTGGTGGTACCTTCAACACGCTCGCGGGGATCCCTCTCTTGGCGCCGGCAACTTCGTATTCGCCCTCGACACCGCCCGACAGCGCTCCGAACAAGCCCTGGTGGGAGACCTCGACCTTCTACTGGGCCCAGCGAATGGGCTTCAATCCCAGTCATTGGTCGTACTTTAACGATGTAGTGGGACGTCCGCTCTTTGCACGATGGCACCAGCGCGTTGCCGGCACCGACGCTGTTAACAACGCCGTCTATATCTCCTGGCACTCCAATGGATGGAATGGCACGGTCCGCGGCACCGAAAGCTACATCCACAACGGTTCGACGCACCCTGTGACGCCCGGTAGCGCCGCGCTTCAGGCGGCGGTTCACGACGAGCTAATCCGCGACATCCGCGCCGGATGGGATCCGGCCTGGCTGGACCGCGGCAAGAAGCGCGCGAACCTGGGGGAATTGCGGATGCTGTGGGACCCAGAGCACGAGCACGCGCGCATTCCCGGCGTCTTGCTTGAGATCGCATTCCACGATCATCCGGAGGATGCGAACGCGCTTAAGGAACCGCTCTTCAATCAGCTCGCGGCTCGCGCCGTCTATCAGGGCATTGTCAAGTACTTCAATGCGGTGGGTCAGCCGGGCGATCTCGTGTTGGCACCCGAGCCGCCGGACGCCTTGAGGGTCCAGAATGTCGGGGGCGGTGCTGTGCGGGTGGCGTGGGCTCCTTCGCCCACCGACAACGTTGGCCTCCGGGGAAGTGCGGCGACCGGGTATCGGGTCTACACAAGCCCGGATGGCTTCGCCTGGGGCGAGCCCTATAGGGTAAGTGGGACTGAGTTGACCCTCTCCAACCTCACACTTGGACAGACTGTTTACGTGCGTGTGACGGCGACCAACGCCGGCGGCGAATCTTTTCCCACGGAGATTCTGGGCGCCAGGGTGGGCCAGCCCAGTCTGCTGATCGTCAACGGGTTCGATTTGCTGTGCCGTTCCGGTCGGATCGTCGAAGACGATCCGGTCGAGCGGGTGAACCTGCGTATGTGGCTCGACCAGATGAACAGCCGCGCCTACGTGGTGCATCACGGGCAGGCGGTCCCGACGGGCTATGCCTGGGACAGCGCCAGCAACGAAGCGGTGAGCCGTGGGCAGGTGGCGCTGGCCGGGTATGGCATCGTGAATTGGATTCTCGGCGAGGAGGCGCCAGAGCCGCTCAGCCAGACCGAACGCAATCTGCTGAAGAGCTACCTCACTTCGAATCGCGCGCTCCTGATCAGCGGGTCGGAGTACGCGTGGGACCTCGAGGCTCAGGGGCGCGACCCGGATTTCCTGCACCACTACCTTTACACGGGCTACGTCGCCAACGACGCCGGGACTCGTACGGTGCGGCCCACCGGTACGGGGATCTTCGCCGGTCTGGCCGACCTGCATTTCGACGCGCCCGGAGAATATACCGTCGACAGCCCCGATGTCCTCCGACCGTATCCCGGCTCGGGTGCGGAAGTTGCGCTGACCTATGTGGGCGGCACCGCAGGAGGAGGCGCGGCCGCCATTCAGCACGCGGTGCCTGTGGCAGGGGGTATAAGCTGCCGGCGTGTGGTGGCGCTGGGCTTTCCTTTCGAGTCGCTCCGTCCTGCGGAGCGGGCTGCCGTGATGGAGCGGGCCCTCAGCTATCTCGATTGTGCGGTCAACACCCGCATTTCCTCGCCCGAGGAGGGTAGGTATTACGCGTCGACGCCCGAGTTCACAGGGTCGGTCCTGGGGCCCGATGTCACGGAGGTGGAGCTGCAACTACGTGGCGAGCACGGACTCTACTGGACACCTTCCGGTTGGTCGCCGGTGCCGACGTGGGTCCCTGCTCTACCTCCGCCAGAGGCGTGGCGCCGCCAATTTGTGCTCGAGGACGGATTCTACACCCTTTGGGCGCGCGCCGTCTCCCCGGTGACGGTGGACGATCTACCGGCAAGGGTGACCTTTGGAATAGACCGCAAGGCGCCGGGCGCCGTATCGGTCGTCGCCCCAACCGGCGGTGTTACGGTGAGCGGGCCCCTGGTCACGCTCGTCTGGGGAACGTTGCCTCCGGATGGAGGCTCGCCCATACACTATGAGATAGAGTTGGACTATGGTCGCGTCTATCGCAATGTGCCGGGGAGTCCAACCGATGTGGTGCCACGGGCAGGGGCGCGTAGCTGGCGCGTTCGTGCCGTCGATGCAGCGGGCAATGCCGGACTATGGAGCTCGTGGAGCCAGTTTGTGGTTGAGGTGGAGGAGGTTTTCCTACCGCTGCTGCTGCGGCATTAGCGTTGCGGATGTAGTTTTACACCGGTGGACGCGGATATACGCGACCAGTCCCACAGCCAGTAGGCAAGGCCGCCCCAGGGCTGCCAGCGCTCGAAGAAACGCCGGACGGCGTCGGGATCGGTCTCGGCGTCGCCGGCCTGGACCTTGCCCATCCGGCGCTGAGCCAATGTGTCGTTGGGGATGTAATCGTAGCGCCCCAGGCTGAGCATTAGCAGTCCGAGGCTCTCCGCCTCCAGGCTGAAAACCCGGGTGAGCGACAGGGCGAGGTCGTCCGCGGACCACGGACGCTGAACTAGCGCCTCCATCTCATCTGTCTGTTGGTGGAAGATGCGGGCGAGCTGCTCTACGCGTTCGATAACCGGGCGTGCCAGCAGATCCTCAAGCAGATCTGTATCATGGAGCACGCGCTCCGGGGTTGGGAAAGTGTGCAGTGTGGGGTTGCTTGGTAGGGGATCTCCCAGGCGGTCGACCAGACCGGCGACGAGTTCCCAGCTCAGGGTGTCGCGATCAGTACGGGTTGCCATCGTAGCCGTGAGAACATCCTCGAACAGGGTTGCACCCCGTATTAGCCGAGCCCCGACGCGTCTGGTAGCGTCCAGATACTCTGTGTGGCGCGCCAACCGCAAGAACGGTTCGCAATTCTCTTCCATCCGCAGCATACGCCAGACCTTGGCGCTGGCTTCCTCGATCTCCTGCCCGGAGAGTTGTGTTTCTGTGTTGAGGACCAGGCCTGCCGGCGCCTGATAGAGCGTGAGTCCGATGGCTGCGTTGGTACTGAGGTGCTCCACACGATGAAGCTGAGTGCCCAGGGTGTGTATGTGAAAGGGTGGGTAGAGCAGCCATCCGGAGCGTTGGATGGCGGAGCGTAGTGAGAAGGCGTCAGGTGTCGACAATAGCCAGTGCATGCATACCCCTCTTGGCTCTTAGCATACCACGAGCGCAGATTCTTAGGGGTTTCGAGCGAGTTACAGTTTGGTAACACGGGTAACCCGCATGCAGACACAATGGATGGGGGCGTACCGGGACGAGGGTACAACATGCTGTACCCTCGTCCCGGCGGAGAGAAGACTCAGTCCTTCAAGCCGGCGAGTTCGAGGCCGCCCTGCAGGACCGGATCTACCAGAGCTTGGTCCGTGACCTCGCAGTAGACACGAATGATCGGTTCCGTACCCGAGAAGCGGATCAGGAGCCAGCCCTTCTCGCCCAACTCGTACTTATAGCCATCAAGGGTAATCTTCGCCGTGACCGGCAGCCCGGCGATGGTGTCGGGATCGGTATCGTCGAGGCGGGCCCGGGCCTGCGGGCGTTTCTCGGCAGGGAAGCGGACGTCGATGCGGTCGTAATAGTAGGTCTGCCCCAGCTTGTCGAAGAGGGCGGCAACCAGTTGCGAGGGTGACTTGCCCGTCTTGAGCATCATGTCCAGGAAGTACAGGTTGCCCAGGATGCCGTCGCGCTCGGGCATATTGCCGCGGAAGGCATAGCCGCCACTCTCTTCTCCGCCAATCAGTGCGTTCGTTTCGATGAACTTGGGTGCGACATACTTGAACCCCACGCCGGTCTTGTGAACCTCGACGCCGTATATTTCGCCCAGACGATCCAGCATCGAGGTGGTCGAGACGGTCTTCACGATGGGGCCCCGCTCGCCGCGTATCTCCAGCAGATAGTAGGCAAGGAGGCCGTAGGCACGCAGTTGGTCGATGTAGGTGCCGTTCTCATCTCCGATGCCCATCCGGTCGGCGTCACCGTCGCAGATGAGGAGGACGTCGGCGCCCAACTCGGTTGTGCGCTTTAGGGCGGGCGTGATGTTGGGCTCAATGGGTTCAGGTCGCGCCATGTTCGGAAAGAGAGGATTGTGATCGCCGTGGATCTCCCAGACGGTCGTGCTGCCCTTACCGATGAGGCGGGGAAACCATCCCGCAGCATTCCCCCACATAGGCTCAACCAGGATCTTGAGGTCCGTGTTGCTCAGCGATTCGAGATCGACCAACTGGCTGAGGTGCTCGATATAGGCACGGTCGGGATTGTAGCGTTCGATGAGTGACGCCTCCTCTGCTTGATCGATCGACATTCGCTTGACCCGATCGACGTCGTCGGGGATGTACGCTTCAATCTCGTCGAGTCCCTCGGGCGCAATCGCTGCGCCGCGCGGATCGCGCACCTTGAAGCCGTTGTCAGTTGGCGGGTTGTGGCTCGCGGTGATGTTGATCGCTCCGCCGGCACCCCGCTCCGCGGTTGTGTAGCTGATCACGGGGGTGGGGGAGTAATGAGACAGCAGCCAAACCCGGATGTCGTTGGCCGCCATCACCTCTGCCGCCGCCTCGGCGAAGAGATCCGAGCTGAAACGCCGGTCGTGTCCTACGACCACGCCCTTCCCGGCGAGATCGTGCTCTTTCATATATTGGGCAAATGCTTGCGTTACCCGACGGACATTGTCAAAGGTGTAGTCCTCGGCGATCATCCCCCGCCATCCGTCAGTGCCGAACTTAATCGCTTTCATCGTTACCTTCCTTATTCGCTACACTACTCACATCGCTACGCACACTGCTATGCAGTTCTGCGCGTTCTTGGCGTCCGCAAATCCTGACGTGCTTCCCTGACCAGCCTATAGGCCGTGCTCCGCAGAAAGGACTTGGATGTCGGCGTCGACCATCATCTGAATGAGCTCGGTGAACGTGACTTCCGGAATCCAGGCCAATCTTTCTCTGGCTTTCGTGGGGTTGGAGATGAGTAGGTCGACTTCCGCCGGACGCATGAACCGGGGATCCTGGACGACGTAGTCGTGCCAGTCGAGGCCCACGTGGGAGAAGGCAGCGTCGCACAGTTCCTGGACTGCGTGCGTTTCTCCGGTGCCGACGACGTAGTCGTCGGGCTGGTCCTGCTGGAGCATCAACCACATCGCTTGCACGTAGTCGCCGGCAAAGCCCCAATCCCGGCGTGCGTCGAGATTGCCGAGGGCGAGTTCGTCCGCGAGTCCCAGTTTGATCTTGGCGACGTTGTAGGTGACCTTGCGAGTCACGAATTCCAGCCCGCGTCTGGGGCTCTCGTGGTTAAAAAGTATGCCCGAGCAGGCAAAGAGGTTGTAGGATTCCCGGTAGTTGACCGTAATCCAATGCCCATACACCTTCGCTACACCGTAGGGAGAGCGCGGATAGAACGGCGTGGTTTCGGTCTGTGGTACCTCTTGCACTTTGCCGAACATCTCCGAGGAGCTCGCCTGATAGAAGCGGATCTCCGGGTTGACCGTGCGGATGGCTTCCAGCATCCGCGTCACCCCCAGGCCTGTGACGTTGCCCGTGAAGACGGGTTGTTTCCACGAGGCCGGGACGAAAGACTGCGCAGCCAAGTTGTAGATCTCGTGCGGCTCGGATTCCTGCACGGTGCTGATCAGGGATCCCTGGTCGAGAAGGTCGCCAGAGATCAGATGGATCCTGTTCTGAATGTGCTGGATGCGTGTGAAGTTGACGGTACTGGTCCGCCGTACCATACCGATGACCTCGTAGTCTTTTTCGAGCAAGAATTCGGCCAGATAGGACCCATCCTGCCCTGTGATGCCCGTAATCAAGGCGCGTCGCTTCGCCATCGTAAAGAACCTCCTAACTCGTGTCCCGGCGCCGGCCAGTGCCGGCGGACCGGCATGCTAATTCTGCGGATCTGGTTGCAGCACGCGCTGCCGCCACTCGGCGAGCACGTCTGCGATTGTTTGTGTGAGTGGAATCTCCGGCTGCCACCCCGTGTCCTGGGCCAGTTTCTTGGCGCTGCCGTAGATGACGGGAATGTCGGAGGGGCGATACCGCTCCGGGTCTGTACGTACCTCGATCGCCGTTGTGGCCATCTTCAGCAGCGTATCCATTAGGGATTGGACGGTGTGGGCTTCACCTGAAGCAATATTGTAGACCTCGCCGTCGCGCCCCTGGTCAAGGATCAACCGATAAGCACGGACCACGTCGCGGACATCGGTGAAGTCACGCGCCGGTGTCAAATTGCCCACATAGAGGACCGGCTCTCGTTTGCCGGCTTCGATCTCGGCGACCTGGCTCGCGAAGGCCGCGAGCACAAAGCGCGATGATTGTCCCGGTCCGATGTGGTTGAAAGGCCTCGTCCGCACGATGGGCAGTCCGTGGCTAATGTAGTACTGGTATCCCATCACGTCCTGTGTGACTTTGCTCACGCTGTAGGGATTCTCGGGGCGCAGCGGATGATCCTCCGTTAGCGGCAGCTCTCGGGCTGAGGCCCGTCCGTACTCCTCGCCCGAGCCTATGATCAGAATCCGCGGCCTCAGCCCGAGTGCCACACAGCTCTCCAGCAGATTCAACTGCCCGAGGATGTTGTTCTCTAGCGTCTCCCATGGATTTGCGTAGGCGGTGGGAATGTGGGATTGTGCCGCAAGGTGCACGATGCAGTCGGGCTCGACTTCCGAGATCAGGCGGTCCGTTGCTGCACGATCACGCAGGTCGAGCGCGTAGAAACGCTCCCGGGGGGCTTTGCCGGCTTCGCTTTCCGGCGACTCAGGCGGCTGGGGATAGACGGTACCGGCGATTTGCCAGTCGGTGAAGGTTAGCAAGTAGCGGCGCAGGTGCGCGCCGACGAAGCCCGTTGCACCGGTGATTAATATGCGCATGGCAACCCCCAAGGTTTGCTGAACTCTGCCGGCAGTCCCAGCTCCCTACCGCCCCCGCCTTGTGGACTGCATTATGTGTATTATAGTCCCTACCCGTGGGTTGCCAAAGCTTATTCATCTCCAGCGAATCTGGCTGACGTCGCCTTCGTCGGTCACCCTCTCCGCTACGGCTTCACCCTGCTCCAGCACGTAGATGTCGCCGAACTCAATGAAGGCCACGGTCGTGCCGTCGGGGCTCCAGGTCCACACCGGCAGCGCCAACCCATTGCCGCTCTCGCCTCCGTACAGGAGTCGCTGATTCGATCCGTCGCGGTCGATCAGGTGTAGGGTATACCGGCTAGTCGCGCTCTCGTAGGGCATAATCGCTCGACCAAAGAGCAGGTGATCACCCTCCGGAGACGCTTGTGGGACCGCCCACATCCCGACCTCCAACGCTAGTGTCGCACTGTAGGCTCCCGTCTGCTCGATGATGGCGAGGTTGAAGACCGGGCTCTCCTCTGGATTATCGCCGCTCGCGACGTGGATGACGCTGAGCAGGAAATCGCCGTCGTGCGTCCATTTGACATCCGGATTCCAGGCCCAACTACTGAAAGTTCGGAAGGCCGGAAAAGTGAACAATACCGTGCGTTCTCCGTTACGGGCATTGACAACGCCGATGCTATCGGGGCGACTGTAGGCCAGCGTGCTGCCATCATGTGACCATACGTAACGGGTGCCCCACCAGCCGTAGCCGCTGCCCGCCTCAGGCTCGATGAGTTGCCTTCGCGACCCTAAAATCTCCTGTTCGGACAGTGGGCCCTGCCATAGGTCATTGTTACCCCGCCAGCCAGGAGCTTGTTCCAGCACTTCCGCCGTACTCCAGGCTATGGCTTCGCCGCTCGGCGCCCAATCAGCCCACAGGACGTCCGGGAGGTTGAGCGGCACAGCCTCTGCCGAGGCCACGGTCGTTCGGACGACCCAGAGTTCGTTGAGCTGTTCGGTTTCAGTCGTAGCTCGGGAGAAGAGCAACCTCTGCCCGTCGGGCGAGAGGGCAAACACACGCCCGTCCAGATCCCCGAAATAGGTCAGGCGGCGGCGCTGGAAGGAGCTATCACGTAGGATCCAGGCGTCCTGGTTGTTGAGATAAGCGAGCGTGCCCGTGACTCGGATGTTCTGCACCTGGGCTCGGGTCCCTATCAGCTTGACCTCGGGGCGGGGTTCCTGGACCATTTTCTCCTGAATTAGCGCCCGCTCGGCCTCCACACCATCCTCGAGTGTGATGCGATAGTGGTACTCAAGGAAGCCGGGTACCCCCGACTGCAGGAGACGCGATTCCCCAGCGGGCACGGTGGCATCGCGAACGATCTGCTTCTCGAAGGGTAGGGTCTGGGTCACGACGAAGGTGCTCTGCGTCACACGGATCACGGTAACTGTCGCGCCGTCCACCAGCGCGCTCACCTCCGGTGGGGAGACGCGGTCCAGTTCTCCTATGGTCACGCCCGCCGACTGTAGCAGAGCCCTCACCGTCGTTGCGTCGGTCTCCAGCCGTTCCTGCTTTCCGTCGGCGACCAGAGTAACGCGCGTGCGCTGCGGGGCCAGAGCTAAGGGTGTTGCACACCCGGCGATCAGGAGTAACAGGACCATCCCGATGATGAGCCTATCGAGCTGCAAAGAGCACTGGCGCCTTGGTTCGGTTTCCATCACCCCGAGTCTGTCGTGCATCATTCATCTCCCACAGGCGCGAGGCCTGCGCCCCAAGTGAAGCTGTGGGCGCCCTGTAGCAGCGCGCGCACATCCCAGAGCGCCGAAGTTGGGAAGGTGCCCAGGTATGCCGGTGATTGGTGACCGTCGATGTAGAGAAAGGCCTCTCCATCCGGCGCCCAGACCAGTGTGCCATCGGCTTCGGGCAAGAGGACCAACGGCGTCAGTTCTCCCGAGAGGCTGTACGTGTACAGGCCAGACCAGATGCCCGGTACCGCCGGCTGGAGAAAGGATATTGTGTCTTCAAAGTCGGAGTTCATTCCCGAGTCCGCGAAGGGGCGGGGGGAGCGAGGGTGGAGGGGTATTGAGCCTGCTTGACATACGGGCTCCTGCGGATGTAACAGCTTTATGGGTCCCGCGAGGTCGCGCGTTTCCGTAACCTGCAGGCAGCCCTGCGCGCCTGTGTCCCATAAGATCCAGAGTCGATCGCCGTTCCAGCTAGTGGCCATCATGCAGTCGTCGCCGCAGAATGCGGAGGGAGCAACTGTGCCCAGTGCTACGCTCTCCGCAGCATGTGAGAGCAACAGCAGAGAGGCGGTCGGACCGCTACCCTGCTCCAGCAGCAGCCACGCACCATCGGGCGACCAGGAGTGGAGACGGACCGTGTGGTTCCCAGCAACACCGAGCTGGCGTGCCTCCAGGGCAACCCTGGAGCGCTGCAGGGCCATCTCGGACCCCGGGGCGGGCTCGATCGGAACAGACCAGACGCCGCGAGCGTCAACGAACGCGGCATAGTCCTCGGTGGGCGAGAGCAGGAAGCCACCACAGCCCTGTCCGGAACCGCCCTGGCAGAGCGCCTCCACCTGCTGCAGCCCCCTCGGGTCGGTGACAGCGAGCGACAGCAACGTGGCCGTGCCCGGCTCAGGCAGGTCGGGCCCACTCGAGGGGTGCACGCCCCAGGCCAGATAGAAAAGGGTCGTGCCATCCTGTGTCAAAGCAAAGTGGGCGCCGTGCTCGTCGATGAGCCGCCCCGAGGTGGGGATGCGAGTCTGCTGCGCGGCTGTCTCGTGGTCCGGCGCACGATCGACCACGAAAAGCTCTCCGGCTTCCGTCACGTAGGCGATGTGGCGTCCATCCGGCGTGAGCTGATAGGCAGTGATGCGCCCGGCCTCGGGCGGAACCGGAATCGCTTGTGGACTCCCGCCTTCCGCCGGGCAGACCCACAATGAACCCTCGCGAATGAAGAGGAGATCCGCGGGCAGCGCGGGACAAAGCTCACCTGTCTCGGCGCTCGGCAGGGTCTGCACTCCGGCGGGAATCACGAGACTCGGTGGCAGCGTAGGGCTGGGGGTTGGGGTTGGCGACGGCGTCAATGTCGGCGTCGGCGTTGGCGTGAGCGTGGGCGTCGCGGTGGGCAGGATCGGCGTGCGGGTCGGCGTGGGTGTCGGTACCGGTTGGACATTCTGGCAGCCGGCCAGGGAGACGACGATGCCTATCGCGACGCACAGCGCTGCGAAGATGAGCCGCTCGTAGGCCCCGGATGCGTTAGGATGTTTCATAACTGGTCACGTCCGTGATCTCAGAGCCGGTTAGACTTCGAATGTCCTGCTCAACGAAGGCGACGGCTTCTGGCCTGTTCTTGACTTCGCCGGCAGCTTGCGCTTCGCGCAGCCTTTCCAATGCCTGTCCAAGCTCCGGACCCTGGGGCAGGCCCATCTGTATCAAGTCGTGTCCCGTGAGTAGGCGCGCCGGGCTGATCACCGTGTCCCGCCGGTCGAAATAGGCTTCGAGCAGGGCAGCGGCTGTCATGAGATACTGCATCCACTCTTCCCGGTTGAGCTTGCTACCGGAGGCCGCCAGCAGCCGGGCAAGCGCCAGCAGAGCCACTGCCACACCGCTTTCTCCGGCACTGCGGTAGTAACGATAGATCTCAAGGTCGGAGATAGGCGCGCGAGCCGGCCCTGAGCCCCGCGCTACAAGTTCGGCAAACTGCGGCAACGCGCGCAGTGTTACCGTGGTAAAGCCAATGCTGCTCCCGGAGAATCGCAGGCCCTCGAGCCGTGCTGCTGCGCGCTGCCACGACGCCTCCTCTGCTGCCGTTGGACCGCAGAAGAGAGCACTCCACTTCAGTAAATCGGACCGCGTGACCTCCGCGCTCACACGTGTGTTGAGATAGACCAGCAATTCGCGCTGCTGCTGGGCGAGGGCCTGACTCAACATCTGCCAACCCCAGGCGGGAGGTGTACCATGGCGGTTTGCGGATCCGCGGGGTGTGTGAGTGCGGGGTCCGCCGTGCAGGAGCTGGTCCAGCTCGTGTAGAGTGCTAACCAGCGCGACGGCGCCGGCAAGAGCGTTATCCTTCGCCGCGGTCTCCTGTGCTGCAGACGCGTCCGCGAGCTCGGGAAGTACGCCAGAGAGCAATCCCGACCAGGCCAGCTGTTCCAGACCGATGTGGGCGCGAGGATGTGCCAGGAGCTTCACCAGTTCCTGGCGGATACGCTCGGGTGCAATATGCCGGATCATACCGGTCTGGGACCGTAGGCGGGTGGCAGTCTCAGCTTCGATGGTAAAGGTGAACTGAGTCGCCAGGCGCACGGCGCGCAGCAACCGGACCGGGTCATCCTCGAACGTAGAGCATTTGGTCATGCGGAGCAACTCGGCCTCGAGATCGAAGCGCCCGCCCGTTGGGTCGATAAGCTGCCCATCGAGCGTAAGGGCCATCGCATTGACGGTGAAATCGCGCTCCCAGAGATCCGCTTCGATGCTCGGACCCCGTAGTTCTGCGAAGTCGAGCATGATCGGTTCAGTGGAACCGGGCCTGTCAACGATAGCACGTCCGGTGCCGCGTTCCGCGTCAAGCGCATAATAGGCACCCCCCAGTGTATTTGCGACGGCGCGCGCCAGCTGCAACCCGGACCCCTCGGTTACAAAGTCCCAGTCGTGGGGCACTCGTCCAAGAAGCAGATCCCGTACGGGTCCGCCGGCTAACCACGTCGTGGCCTTGAAAGGGACACCCTGTACTGTGGTCAGAGGCCACTCGGGTAGCATCACGTGGGGAGGGTAGGGAGAGACCCAAGCGAGGGTCAAGCGCGACCGCGGACGCGCCTGGACACCGAACTGCCGTGCCTCATTCAGGCTTTCGCCCACAGCCGCAATGCTGCCATCCTCTCCTTGTGCGATCCAACGACCCTTATAGTAGGCCAGGTCAGGCATAGGTTCTCCCAAGATAGGACGTTCGCTCGCAATATCGCAAATGCGGCGCCCACGTGAAGAGCGCCGCACCGGAAGAGTCAGATCACCTTCGCCGAGTGAAACAACCCTCAAACACGGGTCAGGTATTCGCCTCTCTCCGTGGAGACGCGAATGACGTCACCGACATTGATGAAGAGCGGTACCTGGACCTGCAAGCCTGTCTCGCAGGTGACGGTCTTGTTCGCACCGGTTGCCGTGTCGCCGGCAACTGCCAGCTCGCTCTCGATGACCTCGAGTTCTATGACCAGGGGAAGGCTGATGTCAAGCACTTCGTTGCCGTAGACGGTAAGATCTACTTCCATTCCATCCTTCAGGAAGCCCTTTTTCGCACCGATAATGGTGGCGTTGATCCGCTTCTCCTCGTAGGTCTCGGCATCCATAAAATAGTAGTAGTCCCCGTCATTGTAGAGATACTGTGCTGTAAGACGTTCCACGCCAGCGTCCTGGAACTGGTGGTTGTTCAGGAAGTTCTTGGGGATAGTGGACCCGGTGCGCATGTTCCGGATCTTGGTACGGATAATAGCATTGCCCCGTCCTGGCTTATAGTGCTGGTATTCGAGCACTTCGTAGAGCTCTCCATCAAGCAGGAAAGTGGTGCCTTTGCGGAGTTCGTTCGCGTCGATCATAAAGCCTCCTGATAGTCAACTTCTCGGCAGCGGGTTGCCACCACATCGCTACCCGGCACAGATGGGTGGTAATGTGACTTGTGTGCAAACCGCTGGTAGCAGGGCTTATTATATGTTCCCTGTCGCTTTCGTCAAGCGATGCATCGCTGCTGGTTATGCTGCTTGCTGCAAATCACGCTTGAATGTATAATTTGGGTATATCTCTTTGAAAGGAGCGTTCCGATGCGCCGCAAACCGCTAACTCTAGTCGTGGCATTCATGATACTACTCTCGACGCTGATTGCCGGATGCAGGAGGTCCGCCATTCCCACGATCGATGTGCTCGTCCCGGAGGATGAAGCCCTAGCTGCCATCCAAGAGGCCTCGAGTAATACGGAGGGCCTGCAGCCCGTGTCTCCGGAGACGGATGCTCCAGTGGCTGAGGCGCCGGGTGAGGACGAGCTTCCGGCGGATCCCACGGAGGAGGCTGTCGAGAGCAGCGACCCTGTTGCTCCGGCCCCCACGTCGCCCGGACAGACGACGGCACCGGCTGATGCCGTAACCGCGCCGGCTACCAGCGAGCCTGGCATTCACGTGGTGCAACCGGGCGAGAATCTCTTCCGTATCGCCTTGCGGTATGACACCACGGTGGCTGCCATTACCCAGGCCAACAATATCACGAACCCCAGTATGCTCACGGTCGGTCAGAGACTGACCATTCCGACCGCGTCAGGTACAGGCGCACCCGCGCCTGCGCCTGCCGTCGGTGGTTCCTGCTCAACCACGTACACCGTGAGGCCGGGGGATAACCTGTTCCGTATCGCACTGCGCTACAACCATAGCCAGCACTATCTGGCACAGGCCAACGGAATCAGCAATCCGGCGATGATTCAGGTCGGCCAGGTTCTCTGCATTCCCTAACTGCGTCTCTGAAGAGACGCTATCAGGGGCGCGGTGAGGAACCGATACCGCCGGCAATGGATTATTGGTGGTTGGCGGCGTGAGTTCTGCTAAGCTTGGAGTCTCGGAAACGCTTAATGATACCGGGTGCGCTAGAGTTATCTGGCGCCCCCGGTTATTACTGTCTGCGGACTTACGGGGAGGGTAGGTTCAGCCGCTGCAGCGCGGTCTCGATAATCTCTCCGTGATCAAAGGCCAACTCGGGGAGCGCACTGACCGGCCACCATGCGGTGCCGGCGGCATCATCCCCTGCCGTGGCAATCGACCGATCCCACGTGCCTGTAGCGGCGTAGGCGACCGAGACCACCCAGCCCCGCGGGTCCCGACCCGGCTCTCCAAATGCACCGACCTGGGTCAGTACCAGGTCGGTGTCGATTGACGTTTCCTCGCGAAGTTCACGGATGGCGGCTGCCTCTGGTGCTTCACCTTCATCGACAAAGCCGCCCGGTAGAGCCCATTGGCCACGGAAGGGGGCTTGCCCCCGCTCGATAAGCAGCACTTCGTGCCCATTCGCGATTGTCCTAAAGAGGACGACGTCGGCTGTTAGCGCCGGTCGCGGATGTTCGTAGCAGTAGCGTTCATCATCTGGCATCTCGAGAGTCCTCCTCTTCTTCGTCCACACCTTTCTCTGCGAGTCCCTTCGCCTCTGCGCGCTCGGTGAGGTCGGTGATAAGTTGCCGCGCCGCCGTCAGGGAAAGGCAGCACACAAACCCGGGCCAAACGATGAGCAACACGGGCAGCGCGATCGAGAGGGCCAGCGACAGCAGGGTAACGATGAGCAGGACCAGTGTCTGGACTGGCTGGAGAATCGTCAAAAAGAGGCTGTTTCGAAGCACCAACACCATGGTGGGCTCCTGCAGCTCCATCAAGAGGGACTGTGCGTAGAACGCGACCCCGGTCCAGATCACGCCGAAGAATATGAAGATGGGCGTCGTCCAGACCGCAACCGATGCCGGGAAGGGTGAGATATCGGGATTGAGATAGAACCAGAGGTTGATCCCGATTACACCGTAAACGGCCACGATAATAAAGAAGAGCAGCAGACTCCGCGGCCCATATTCCTTGATCCCATCCCAGATCATCGGCCAGTTCACGCCTTTCGTGCGGACGGACTGCTGTCCGACGGTGTAGATACCGGCCATTGCAAAGGGTCCCGGTATGATCAGGATCCAAGAGAGAAGGTTGATCAGGCCGAGCATCATAAAGAAAAAGAGCTCGTCGTAGAATGCCACAGCTCCGCTGCCGATGATTCTGAGAACTCGCATTGTCGTCTCCTGTATTGTGGTGAGGTAAGCTTGGGTAAGATGGAATGGAGGGTTGAGATGTGCTCCACGCGGTCAGCGGGCCTAGTCCATCGCGCGGCAGATCAATCCCTTCAGATAGGCGCTCTCCGGGAAAGTCAGGAGGACCGGATGATCGCTAGCCTGGGTCATTCGTCCGATAATCTGGATATCCCGCCCCACATCCAGGGCCGCCCCAAACACGATCTTCTGGAAGAGGTCGTCCGAGATCGCGCCCGAGCAGGAGTAGGTGAAGAGCAGCCCGCCGGGTTCTAGAAGGTGGAGGGCCTGCATATTGATATCCTTGTATCCGCGTGCTGCGCTCTTCACGTCTCGCTGCGTGAAGGCGAACTTCGGTGGATCGAGGACGATGAGGTCAAACCGGCGTCCCGCCTGTCGGAACGCGCGGAGCACGTGGAACGCGTCGCCCGTCACTGCTTCGACCTGGCCCAGATCCTGTCCATTGATCCGGTGGTTTTCGCGCGCCGCACTCAGGACATCGGCTGAAGTGTCGACGTGGGTAACCGCTCGCGCTCCGGCAGCGAGGGCGTAGACACCAAACCCACCCGTATAAGCAAAGACGTTCAGCACCTCGGGCTTCTGGCCCAGCGCGGCCCGCTGCGCGACAACCTCGTACAGTCGCCGGCGGTTGTCACGCTGGTCCAGGTAAAAGCCTGTCTTGTGACCGCTCCGTACGTCGACGTGAAATGCCAGTCCGTGCTCGCGGATCTCGATCCGCTCGGGTGGCGCCTCTCCGCGAAGAAGCCCGGTCCGCTCAGGCAGGTCCTCGCGATCCCGCACGTCGGCGTCACTGCGCTCGAAGAGCGTGACCGGTGGCCCGATTTCGGGTAATCGTTGCTGCATCTCGTTCCAGAGCAGCTCCCCGAAGAAGGCCCGCCGTGCGTCGGCGCCGGCGGTGAGAAACTGAGCGACGAGGGTGTCCGCGTACCGGTCGACAATGAGTCCCGGAATGCCATCCGACTCTGCATAGATCACGCGGCAGGCTGTGGTGGTGGGCGAGGCAAGCAGCTGCTGACGCAGGTCGAGGGCGCGAGCCATGCGCTGCTGCCAGAATGACCGGGTGTCGGGGCGCGCGTTTTCATCCCACGAGAAGAGCCGCGCACGTATCTGCGAGTCGGGGCTGTAATGGCCCCAGGCAAGGAATTCCCCGCGGGCACTGCGGACCGCGACAAGCTGGCCTTTCTTCGGGGGCTCGCCGCCATCATCGACGCGGCCGATAGCTCCTGAGAAAACCCATGGATGCCGGCGCTGCACGGCAGCGTCGCGTTTCGGCTTCAGAAATAGATCGGCGGGCTCGTTCAATTCCATTCTGACTTTGCCTTACTCGATCTCGCCTATCATCTCTTGTAGGACCAGCTCCAGCCGTGATTGCTGTTCACCATAGCAGATCCAGTCGCCGTTTTCCAGGCAGGTTTGTGCCGCCTGATAGCGCTCCCACGCTTCCGTCGCGAGGGCCTCGAGGGTGCCATCCCCGGGTGACTCGGGTGCCGTCCCCGGCGCCGCGCGGGCGGGCGCGCCAAACACCTCTGCAAGGGCATCCTCGAGTGTGGGTGCCATCGCAACCCGGTCGGCATAGGCGACCAGGACGCGTGTCATCTCGGGCAATTGTCCTGCTGCTGCTTCAAGGTAGAGAGGTTCTACGTACAGGAAGCTGTCTTCAATTGGAATCACGAGCAGGTTGCCGCGCAACACGCGGGAGCCCCGCTGATCCCAGAGCGAGAGCTGTTGTGATATCACAGGGTCGGAGTCGAAGCGTCCCTCGATTTGGAGGGGTCCGTAGATCACCCGATCTTTCGGGAGCCGGAATATCCCTAGCTCGCCGTAGTGGGGCCCATCATTACGCGCGTAGAGCCAGGCGATCATGTTCTGCCGCTCCTTGGGCACGTAGGGCCGCATCAACAGAAACTCCGGGTCCTCATGCTCAGGCAGCCGCAGCGTCACGTAGTAGGGCTCCATACTCTGTTGCTCGGTCTCCACCAATTCCCTGGGGACATCCCAGAGGTCCTCGCGGTTGTAGAAGACCTGGGCATTCACCATGTGGTAGGTCGCGTAGAGTTCCGATTGGTAGAGGAAGAGCGTCTCCGGATAGCGCCAGTGCGCTCGGAGTGTTTCGGGCATCGCCTCAACCGGCTCGAAGAGCTCGGGGAAGATGCGTGCATAGGTCGCGGCGATGGGCTCCGTGGGGTCGATCAGGTAGAACCGTGTCTCGCCGGAGTAGGCATCCACGGTTAGTTTTACGCTGTTTCTCACGTAATTCAGGGAGCCTTGCGGCACACGAATCGGTTCCGAATAGGGGAAGTGCGAGCTCCAGGTGTAGGCATCAAGCAACCAGATGATGCGCCCATCCATGATGACGGGGTAGGGGTCGGCGTCGTACCAGAGCATAGGAGCGATCGTCCTGGCTCGCTCGTGAAGGGTGCGATTGAACATAATGCGGCTGTCGGAGGAGAGTGCACCTGATAATAGGATCTGGGCATCGCCAAAGCGGGTGGCAAGCAGCGCGCGGCGCACAGGGCTGCCCACGCGCACGCCGTCGGGTCCGGTGTACCGTGTATGTACGTTAGTGTCACCCTGCGGAAAGTCAAACTCGTTTTCCGCCGTGTTGATAATCGCATAGTCGTGGGTTTTTTCGCCGAAGTAGATGCCGGGTTGGGTGATGTTCAGCACCGGGTGCGTGGCGACGGGAGGGATATCGCGGACGAGCAGTTGCGGGAGTCCTTCTGGAGTCACACCGCTCACTGAGTTGAGGGCAATGCCGTAACCGTGGGTGAAGATGAGGTGGCGGTTGATCCAGCTCTGTGCTTGCTCTGCGAGCTGATCCACTTCGAGCTCACGCACCGCGAGCATAACCTGTGTTAGTTCGCCATCCAGAACGTAGCGATCGACATCCACATCGTCGAAGCTGTAGTACAGACGCATTTCCTGAAGCTGTGCATAGGTTCGCTTCAGCGGTCGGTAATCCCAGAGGCGAACATTGCGCAATACATCGGCGTTAGCAGCGATGGACTCGCTCGTGAGCGTTCCCAGCGCGGGATAGTCGTGCTCGCGAATGGTATCCAGGGCATAGGCACTGCGTGTGAGCGCGATGTTATGCTCAATGTAGGGGCGCTCCAGGGCGAACTCGTTGGGCTCGACATGGATCTGCTGGACGAGCCCGGGATAGATGGGCCCGGCAAGGCTAAGCGCGATCCAGAAGATGCCAATCCCCACCAGGAGGCGCCACTGCCGCGTGAAGATATTGGCAACTAGGATGGCGGCAGCGGCAAAGAAGAGAATGGCTTCGAGTGTATAGACCGGCATACGCGCGTGCACGTCTGTGTAGCCTGCGCCGAAGATGAGCCCGTCACCGGCTTTGAGAAGCACGAACCGGCTGAGCAATCTGCCCGCGCCAACCAGCGCCAACCAGAGCGCGCCCATCAATGATAGGTGGGCAATGACGCCCCGCTGGCTGATCTGGTCGAAGAGAATATAGCGGAGAAGGAGACCCAGCAGGACCACTGCGACGAGTGTCTGGGCGCGACCGAGCAGGATTTCATACCAGGGGAGGCTGAAGACGTAGAAGCCGATGTCGAGGCCGAAGATGGGGTCCGTGGCGTTGAAGGGAACGCTGTGACGTGCGAGTAGATAGGTCTGCCAGACGTTCGCGAGCCCAAGCCCAATCGCTGCACCCACAACGAGTGCGGCGCCGGTGAAAGCAAGCCGGAATGGCTTGGTCGAGATCGAGATCTGTTGTACCGGCTGAGGGCGCCGCGTCTTGGGACGCGGCACTTCGCGCACGAGTCGGGACTTGGGTGCGATCCAGTGCGGAAGGAGCGTCCAGTTCAAGATCAAGAAGGTGCCTGAAATGAGCGCGGCGCTTACCGCCAGGCCTATGCGCGCCGAAATGCGCCGGATAAAGACGGCAGTCTGGCCCAGGCTCTGGAACCAGAGATAGTCGGTGTAGAAGCGCGCGACGGGGGGTGAAAAGAGCAGGAACAGCAGCACGATCAGGATCAGTCCCAGGACTCGGAACTTCCCATCTGTGCTCAGCGATCGGCTACGTGGCATCTTTGTATCTCCTCGGAATCACGGTCCGCCCTCCAACCAACGCGCGGATGGACAGGCGCCGGCGCTATTGCCAGCTCTGAGTATAACTGATTCATCCGATCTGTCATCCAGCAAATTGCCGGGCCCCAGTCGCGCGCTCCGGAGTGGTCGATAATTGAAGCAGAACCTTTAGAATATGAAGGTAGGGCTAAATAAAGCTTAGCGCAAGGGGGTTGCAGTTTCCGCCGAGTTGTGCTATGATGAGTAGACTTGGTCGTCAAGGGAACTCGAGCTGCGTCAATGTGAACGCGGCCCATAAGCTGGGAGGTAGGGAATATGTCGAACAAGAAGCGCTGGATTTTGCCGTCTGAAAGGGAGCTACGTGCTATGGGTATTCCTGTGCATTGGGTGGACCTGGAGCCGCCGGGTTAACCTGCTTCTGCCTTTTTAGGTCCGGCGCGAGTTCACGCGTCCCAGCGTGTGAGCGGGTGCCGTCGAAAGACAAGCAGCAGCGTTTCACTCCGGCGAGCGGGTCCGACGCAAAGGGACCGTGGGCCACCAGATGTCCACGGGAAGTTGCGGAAAATGACTCGCTCGTTTTGCGTGTCTGGGACGGTCTTGCGCATCTGCAGATGGGGCCGTATCGGGAGCCGCCGTTGGCTCTCGTGCGGGATAGTTCGTAATATGAGGAGCGAAAGATGAGTATGGGGCATGACTTGGGGATGGATGTCAAGCAGACATTGTCGAAACACCGCATTGTCGGCATCTATCGCCTAATGTATGGCTATAGGTGGTTGTATCTTGGGGCGCTGATCGCTGTCGGGTTAGGGGCGCTCGTTCGCACTTACTACTACCGCCTGGTGCAGCACACGCTGGACAACATCGTCGGCAAGCCCGAGGCGCTAGGCGAGCTTCCCTGGATTGCAGCGGCTTTCGTCGGTTTGGCGCTGCTCGAAGGGCTTTTCGCGTTCTATCGCGGCAGTTGGTCGGCAAAGACTGCTGAGGGGATCACACTGCGCGTCCGCAACTATCTTTTCGATCAGGTTCAGCGGCTTCCGTTCGGCTTTCACGATTATGTGAAGGCGGGCGAACTGATTCAACGGTCGACCTCTGACGTCGACGCCCTGCGGCGGTTCTATGCCGATCAAGCGCTGGGCATCGGGCGTATTGTCGCGCTCTTCATCGTGAACTTCGCGATGTTGATGTCGATGAACACGCGGTTGGCCTGGGTGTCGGTGATCATGATGCCCGCCATTGTTGGGCTGGGGTACTTTTTCTTCGGACGGGTCTCCAAGGCTTACGAAGCCTACCAAGATCAGGAGGCGAAGCTGTCGACGGTGCTCCAGGAGAATCTGACCGGCGTACGGGTCGTGCGGGCCTTTGCGCGGCAGCCCTACGAGATGGACAAGTTTGACCGCGAGAACGCAGAGCGGTTCCAGCGCGGACGCAAGCTCACGACGATGCACGCGCTCTACTGGCCTATCTCGGACTTGGTCTGTGCGGGACAGACAATCCTGGCTATCGCCGTAGGCGCGACGATGGCAGCGCGGGGTGAGATCACAGTAGGCACCTACGTGGCCGCGATGGGGATGGTGGTATGGATCATCTGGCCGATGCGGAACCTCGGACGTCTGATCGTGGCTATCTCGAGTGGGCTGGTCTCCTATGAGCGGCTTGCCGAGATGATCCAGGAAGAGCGTGAGGACATCTTCACGGGGAGTGTGCCGGCGGACACGGTCATCGAAGGAGCGCTTGTCTTCGAGCACGTCCACTTCTCCTACGAGCCCCGCCCTGTCTTCGGCGAGGATGACGAGGATTCCGAGAAAGCCGAGAAGAAGGGGTCCGTGTGGACCCGGCTGCGCACCCGGCGGCAGCGCAAGGCCAGCGCTGCGGATGCGTCTCCGGCACCCGCTGAGCCTGCGGCCCTGGTAGAGGTGCTTCACGACATCACGTTCCGCTGTGAGCCGGGTCAGATCGTCGCCTTGCTGGGCTCGACGGGCTCGGGCAAGACGAGCATCATCAACCTGCTGCTGCGCTTCTATGACTATCAGGAGGGCAGCGTTACGTTGGACGGGATCGAGCTGAAGGAGTACCCGCGTGCATTTCTGCGTCGCAACATCGGGATCGTCGAGCAGGAGCCGTTTCTCTTCTCGCGCAGTATCCGCGAGAACATCGGCTATGGAAGATCTGGTGAGGTCTCGCAGGAGGAGATCGAGGCTGCGGCGAAGGCTGCCGCCATTCACGACATCATTCTCACCTTTCCCCGTGGCTATGACACGGTGATTGGCGAAAAGGGCGTGACTCTCTCCGGCGGGCAGCGGCAGCGCGTCGCGATCGCGCGGGCACTCCTCAAGGATCCTCGCATCCTCGTGCTTGATGACGCGACCTCGTCGGTGGATACCGAGACGGAGGAGCAGATTCGTGATGCCCTCTCCCTGCTGATGCAGGGGCGGACGACCTTCCTGGTGGCGCACCGCATTCAGACGGTGATGGATGCGGATCTGATCCTCGTTCTCGACAAGGGACGTGTGGTTCAGTCCGGTACTCACGAGAGCCTGGTGTGCCAGGAGGGTCTCTATCGTGAGATCTACGAGATTCAGTCTCGAATCGATGAGGAGGTCCAGCGCGAAGTGGCGCAGGCAGTGGGGCTGGAGCAGGACGCACTCCGTGCGGAGTGCGTGGCGTGATGCCTCGATGCGTCGAGCACGGGACTAAGGAGCAGAGACGATGAGTCACGAATTTGAAGAGGAAGAGTTTACTACGACGCTGAATGGGCGGATTGTCCTCCGCACACTGCGTCAGATACAGCCGTATTGGCACTGGGTCGCGGGCTTCATCCTGATGATCGCTGCAACGTCGTTGATGGACTCCTACTTCACCTACTTGAGCAAGGAGATCATTGACGACGCGATTCTGGTGGGTGACTTGGGCCGGCTGCGGCTGCTGCTAACACGCTATGGGATGCTGGCTGCCGGTCAGGCGGTGACCGTATTCGGCTTCATCCGGCTGGCGGGTGTTCTGGGCGAGCGGGTGCAGTATGATCTGCGGAGCAAGCTCTTCAACCACCTGCAGTCGCTGTCGTTCTCTTACTTCGACAAGACGCCGGTGGGATGGATTATGTCGCGCGTCACGTCAGATGCCGAACGCATCTCCGAGCTGGTCACGTGGGGCCTGATCGACATCACCTGGGCGATTCTTAACGTCACGATCTCGATCATCTTTATGGCATCCATCAATTGGCGCTTGACGCTGATCGTGGCGACAATCGTGCCGGTGATGATCGGCCTGGCTTTCTGGTTCCGCCGGCTCATCCTGTTCCAGTACCGGGACGTGCGGAAGCACAACTCGGTCATCACCGGCGCCTACAACGAGATGATTACCGGCGTGCGGGTCGTGAAGGCGCTGGTGCGTGAACAACGCAATGTAGAGGAGTTCGGTGAAAAGAGCTCGGCGATGTACAAGGCAGCGTACCGCGCTGCTTGGCTCTCGGCTCTCTTCTTGCCTGCCATTCAGATCGTAGGCGCCTTTGGTACGGGAGCGGTGATCTGGTATGGCGGCCTGCGCGTCGAGGTGTTCGGCTTGACCATCGGTGGCCTCCAGGCGTTCCTGAGCTATCTGACCTTTATGCTCTGGCCGATCCAGGACATGGCGCGCGTCTATGCCGAGATGCAGCGGTCCGTCGCTTCGGCGGAGCGTATCTTCTCGCTTCTGGATGCCCAGCCGGAGATCGTCGACCGCGAGGGAGCTTGGGATCCCGGTGCCATCCGGGGCGAGATAGAGTTCGATCACGTTTTCTTCCGCTATGAGGAGGATAAGGCGGTCCTGGAGGATTTCACCCTGCAGGTGCATTCCGGCGAGCATATCGCGCTCGTGGGGCCGACCGGGGGTGGGAAATCGACGATCGTCAACCTCCTTTGCCGCTTCTACGAGCCGAGTGAAGGCGTGATCCGTATCGATGGCGCCGACTACCGCGACCTGACTCAGCAGGGTATCCAGTCACGGGTCGGGATGGTACTGCAGACGCCGCACCTCTTTTCAGGCACCATTCGCGAGAACATCCGCTATGGACGGCTCGATGCTACGGATGAGGAGA
>SLDA01000434.1 GCA_007125545.1 Thermoflexales bacterium
AAGGGAATTGCTAAGGACGCAGAGCGTTGAATGAATATGATAATGAGCCAAACTAGATATAACTTTATAGGAGATCGCGTCGTTTGTCAAGACCTTTTGGTAGAAAGGATCGGGGCACGAGCTGAATTGACACCCCAGTCCAAGCAGGTTAGGATTGATGGAGCAGGAAGTGCGCATACAGAATCCGGAAGTCTACTTAGTCGACAAGGTATACCCTGTAAATAACGCATAAGTGTTCTGCACCACGTATCCGACGCGCCGCAGGCGCGACATATTACCGGGCGGAAAGCACGTCCACGGTTCAACTCAAGCATAGGAGAGGGTATGATCAAACAGGAGTTCAACACAGGTTGGGAATTCCATGACGGAAGCGTGGGATGGCCCGCGAGGCCTGTTGAATGGCAGCCCCTGACGCTGCCACACGACGCCTCCATATCCAAGCCGCGCAGTGCGGACCACCCCACCGGCAGTGGCGGAGGATATGCGTGGAGCGGGGTGGTCACGTACCGTAAGAAGTTCTTTGTTCCCGACGAATGGGAAGACCAGAGTGTCCGGCTGGAATTCGAGGGCGTTTACATGAACGCCGAGGTATCGGTCAACGGCAATTTGGCAGTTCTGCATCCTTACGGCTACACAAGCTTCCTGGTGGACCTGAAGCCTTACCTCAATTATGGAGCAGAAAACGAAGTGACCGTGGTCGCCAATAACAGCCCCCAGCCCAATTCGCGCTGGTATAGCGGCACCGGCGTCTATCGACACGTCTGGCTGCGGACAGGCGGGCGCGTTCATATCCGTCCCTGGGGTGTCTTTGTGACAACTCCCACAGTAGACCCGGTGACATCCACCGTGACGGTCACGACAGAGATCGTCAATGACGCAGACGCGACGCACGTGACCCTTCGTTCCACTATCCTAGACGCGCGCGGTGACATCATCGACCAGGCAGAGACGCCCGTGGAAACCGCGGCAAACACCCTCGTCATAGTCAACCGGGCATTCACCGTAACCAACCCGAATCTGTGGTCCATCGATACCCCCCATCTTTACACCCTCAAGAGTGAAGTGCTGGCAGGACCGGATATCGTGGACACTGAGACCACCGTGTTTGGCATCCGGTCGGTCGTGATAAGCGCCCAGAATGGGTTCAGCCTCAATGGCGTGCCTATGAAGCTCAAAGGCGGCTGCGTCCATCATGACAATGGACTGCTCGGTGCGGCGAGCTACGATCGGGCAGAGGAGCGGAAGGTTGAGCTGATGAAGTCAGCCGGGTTCAATGCTATCCGCTGCGCGCACAATCCGCCTGCTCCGGCTATGCTCGATGCCTGCGACCGGTTAGGGATGTTGGTGATTGATGAGACCTTCGATTGCTGGCGGATGGGCAAAAACCCGAACGACTATCACCTCTACTTTGAGGATTGGTGGCAGCGGGATACCGAATCTATGGTCCGGCGAGATCGCAATCACCCCTCCATCATTATGTGGTCGATCGGGAACGAGGTCGGCGAGCGCACAGGTAAATCGAATGGGTATGCCTGGTGCGAAAGGCAGGCTGATTTCGTTCGTTCACTGGACAGCACACGCCCGGTCATGTCGGCGGTGCCGGCAATCTTTGAGGAGATGCCTAACTCGCTGGATGCGGGAAACCTCGACCAGCTCTATGACTTCCTTGCGGGCGAACAGCTCGACCCGGAGAAGGATGAGTGGGGTACCCGTACTGAGCCCTTTGGTCAATCACTGGACGTCTTTGGCTATAACTATCTGCTCAAACGCTATGAGCAAGATGGTGCGAAGTACCCCGATCGGGTGATGTGCGGAACCGAGACCTTCCCACATTGGGCATTTGCCTTTTGGGATGCCACCCGACGGCTGCCCTATCTTATCGGTGACTTCGTGTGGACCTCCATCGATTATCTAGGTGAAGCCGGGATCGGGCAGGTGAACTACGAGGGTCAGATGCCGTTTGCTGCCCCCTATCCTTATCACCTGGCCAACTGCGGCGACATCGACATCTGCGGCTTCAAACGCCCACAGTCCTATTTCCGCGACATTCTCTGGGGCGTGCGCATCGAGCCCTACATCGGGGTGCTGGATCCGCAGCACTATGGCAAAGCGATTAGCTTCAACCCGTGGGGCTGGGAACCTGTTTGCGACAGTTGGACCTTCCCCGGCTGGGAGGGCAAGCCGACGCAAGTGGATGTCTACTGCGCCGATGACGAGGTCGAGCTGTGGGTGAACGGGGTCTCGGCGGGGCGCAAAACTGCCGGCTCGGCACATCACAATAAGGCTGTATTCGAAGTGACTTACGAACCGGGCGAAATCGTGGCGGCAGGCTACGCGGGAGATCGCGAAACGAGCAGAACGCGGCTACAGACCGCTTCCGAACCGGCGGCCCTGCGCCTCACGCCGGATCGCCCGATACTCCACGCTGAATTCGGTGATTTGGCCTATGTAACGGTAGAAGTCGTTGATCAAGAGGGTATCGTGGTGAAACACGCCGAGCACGAGGTGCAGTTCGAGGTCTTAGGCGCGGGCGACCTCCTTGCATTGGGCACAGCTAATCCTCTTTCCGAGGAGCCGTATACCGGTACCCAACGCAAGGCCTATGAAGGACGCCTGATGGCTGTCATTCGCACGATCGGGCAAGCCGGCGAGATAACGCTCAAAGCTCAGGCGGACGGCCTGTCCGGAGCCGAGGTCCGGCTGGAAGCAAAGTAGAAGGATTGCTTCAGCTCCGTCAAGCACCGCGCTCCCCGACAGCAAGCAGATGCCACCGGGGAGCGCGTCGGGTGCGAGGCCCGCTGCAAAGTCGAGATCTATAGCGGCACGCTCCGCTCAGCCAATGTGGATCACAGGACAGCGGGCAATCAGCTCCTCGTTCAACGTGACGCCGAGGCCGGGCCCGGTCGGTATGGGCATCTGGCTACCCACTACCTGCGGTTCCAGCGGCTCGTTCACCAGTTCGTAGGCTATCGCGTCGCGGAAAGGCACCAACTCCTGGATCAGGAAATTGGTCGTGCAAGCGTCGATCTGCGCCGCTGCTGCGGTGGCGATCGGGCCATGGCAGTTGTGCGGCTGAATGTGCAGGTCGTAGGTCTCAGCATAGGCTGCGATCTTCTTCAGCTCGGTGATACCACCGGCCATACCCACATCGGGCTGCAGGATGTCGATGACCTGTTGCTCAATATACTCGCGGAACATGTAACGCGTGTAGAGCCGCTCGCCGGCAGCGATTTTGAGCGGCACATTCTCGGACACCTTTTTCATGCAAGCCACGTTCATCGCGTCGACCGGCTCTTCATAGAAATAGGGGGCCAGATCGACCAGGCGCCGCCCCATCTCAATCGCCGACGCAGTCCCAAACCAGCCGTGGCACTCAACCATAATCGCTACATCGGGCCCTACCGCCTCGCGCACGGCTTTGACGCGCGCATATCCCAGATCCGCCCGCCAGGGTTCCAGCACGCGCTCGTGGCCCGGGCGCCTCTCGCCTCGCCGCGGAGAGAAGGGGTTGAACTTGAGGCCATCGTAGCCCAGCGCCACCACCTCTGCTGCGATTTCGCCATACTCCTCCGGGGAGTCGGGCACGCGGTTGCCGCCCGGCGCCCACTCAGCGCTGTACCAGCCGTTGGCGTACACATGTAGGGTATCCCGCACCTTGCCACCGAGCAAATCGTAGATCGGGCGCCCCAGCGCCTTGCCTTTGATATCCCACAGCGCAATGTCGATGGTGCTCATCCCGCCGTAGATCACCGGACCGCCCCCCTGTCCCCAGAAGGTGCGGCGAAAGAGCGTGTGCCACATAGCCTCGACCGCAGTAGGGTCTGCGCCCAAGACATAGCTCTCAACCATCTCCTTGACCATCGCGATGGCTGCTTGCCGTCCCGTGCCGTAGGCGAGCGGGAACTCGGCCACGCCGTAGATACCCTCGTCGGTCGTCAACCGCAGGATGATCGGCGGCTTCCAGCGGTGCAAGTTCACGTCATAGATATCGGCTGCAACGATCTTCATGGACTACCTCCTGTGAGCCAACCCAGCATTGGTGTTTTCATTGATTGTCGCACC
>SLDA01000042.1 GCA_007125545.1 Thermoflexales bacterium
CAGGACTGTTGGACAGCTTAGGAGGGCCGCGAGTCTGGACCGCGCGCCGGCTCTGCTTTTCGAGCCCGGGTGATGCGGAACACTGGCGCGCAGCCGTTCGCCGTACATCGGGAAAACGATGGACCAAGAGATCCAATGATACCAACTGACCACCCCTGCTCCCCTAACGCATGCCAGAAGCATTTAGCGAGGATATAATACACACTATGTAGGGGTTACTTTCTAGAATCTGGAGAGGGATAGGACCGAATCGAGTCGATGGAACTGGTTGGCTGGTTCTTGATCGGGGTTGCGCTGGGCGTGCTGATGGTGGTGTCTTTGAAGCGCACCGTCGGCCAACTGAGTCCGGAAGAAGAGGGTTTGGTCATACCCAGAATCGTAGTGGGCTACTTTGCACGATTCTTTGTCATCGTCGGAGCTCTCGTGTTGGTCGTCCGGTATGACGCATTGGCAGCGGTGGTGATGGTAGGCGGCATATGGCTGGGCCGGTGGGGGATGATTCTATTTGGTCTGAAGTCGAAATAGATAAGCTATAGGCAGAGGGAGAGGCCGGCAGGCGCGGCACGGGGAGAGGCGGCGCAGTCCGACTACCGGTCGTACGCTCGCCGCGACAGCACGCGCGCTATCAACAAACCGGCGACCACGATCACGCTTCCGACCGGCAGGAAGCGGTGCGGCGCCGGCCCCACTTGCGCGGAGCGCGCCCCGTCTGTGAGTAAAGCCGGGAGAGACAGCACCGGCGACGACTCAATCGTCGAGCCCTGCTCCCTTCCCAACAGGGGTAGCGCAACCAGAGATTCATTGTCATCCGAGTCTGTTGCGAACGGCGCAACTCCGTCAGCCCAGGCAGGGGCAGCGAGCGTAGGCGCCATCACAATGAACGGCAGCCAAGATCTTCGGAAGAGATCCGGACGGATCGTATCCGGGTCCAACCACTCAAGCAGCACAATGTCGTGCCCGTCAGGGTTCGGCCCGTAGTAGTGTGTCACGGGCAGGTGGAGCCGCTTGTGCGCCTGCCACTGCCAACGGTCGTAGGTCGCTTCAAAATACCCGGGATTTTGACCATAGATGACACGACGGGTCCAGGCGCGATAGTTACCCGGCTCCGAACGCCATAGCGTGATGTCCCAGCCCAGCGTCACGTACATATGGAAGAGGTAGACCGTGTTCGTATCCCGGTCGATGACCACACCCAGCATCCCCAGATTCTGAGCAGCGCCGGGCTGCACGGCACTATCAAAGGTCATCTGGTGGGTGGTCCAAGAGGCGCCGTTGTAGTAGCCGTAATATCCCTGGCGGACGCCGTGTTGGTCGCGCTTCGCATAGGTAAAGTGCAGGTTGCCGTTGCCGTCCACATCATAGTGACGGAAATCCACCAAACCCTCGGTAGGCCCGATTTCCACGACCCGGTAATAGTTATGAACCGTCACGGGCATAGGCTGGGTGCTGCCGTCCGGGCGGGTCCAATTCGTGCCATCGAAACGCACATACGCAATGTCGTAGGCTTGGTCGTTCGTGTTCCGTAAGTTGAAGACGAAGTGCATATAGCCGCCGCGACCGAAGTTGTCGTCGAACACAGGGGCGCCGTGGTAGATGCTCGCCTGGGGCTGCGTAGATACCCCTTCAAAAACCTTGCCCTGGTTGAGTCCGGCGGGGGACTGCCACTCCCGTCTGGCGGCATCGTAAATATAGAGATGCGTATTCGCCTGCCCACTCACCCCATCACGGAAGACGAAATAGAGGCGCCGGTCACGATCATTGGCAAAGGAGGGGTAGACGACCACGTCCTCATTGGTACCCAACATCGGCAACGACTCGGTCAAGCGCCCGTCCCACTCATTGAGTGGAGCGGTGGAGCGCCGATATCCGAGGCGGTCATAGGCCCGACCATAGGAAAGGTGGAGATACCCCTCTTCGTCCAGGCCCAAGTTTACAGCAAAATGCCGATCATCAATGTGATAACCGAGATGTGGCAGGTCCCCTTTACCATCATACAGATAGTAGGTCCACGGACCGCCCACTTTTCTATACCCGACCACGACAAGTCCCGCACCGTATTCGGTGCTCTCCTTGCTCCAATAGGTCAAGGCCTGGTAGTCCTCGCCATTGATCTCGACGCTGGCGAGGGCGTCCCAGCGCCAGGGGACGATATTGGCATGGCCCTCACCCGCATAGGCATCCGTGATCAGCGTGGCGGAACGCCCGAAGTGAGCCGCGACGTCGGTGATCGTCACGTCTCCCTGGCTCGATAGATTCGGGGCAGAGTTGTCCACAGGCAACTCTGCAGCGTGCACGTCAACGACCGATCGTGCGATATGGCTTGAAGCTGGGGTAATTGGAGTTCGCAGAAGGGTTACCGCCGCCAATATAAGGGCCAAAGCCAACACACGGACCCGCGGCGATAGCGGGTTTCCAGGCAACACAGCCCTGAAGCGCGTCCGTTTTATATTCAGTCTAAGCCTGCTCATGCAATCAATATGGGCACGTAAGCCGTCAGATTTCGAGATAGGTCTTCCAATCTGCAGGAATCTCACCGTACGCTACGATGTAGCGGGCTCGTGGTGTCTTGGGCTCCCAGAGCAGCTTGAGATTCGCCTCGTGCGGCAGACGGTCGGCCTTGCGCTGGTTGCAACTCGCGCAAGCACAGACGGTGTTACCCCAGGTGTTCTTGCCGCCACGGCTGACGGGCAGGACGTGATCGACTGTGAAGTCATACTTGCCGAGGACTTGACCACGCGACTTGGATCCGGGCTGCACGCCACAATAAGCGCAGGTATATTGGTCGCGTCGCAGCACAGCATCACGACTCCAACTGACGCCGCGGCGAGGCACATTGACATAGTAGCGCAGGCGGATGATGGTGGGAATGCGCCAGGTCAGGGACGCGCTGCGCATCTCAATCGACTCGCTGCCGGCAGCTTCAACCCGGCCCCGCAGAATCAAAGAAACGGCGCGCCTAACTGGGATGATATCGAGCGGCTCGTAGCTCGCATTCAGCAACAACACACCGCTTGTCACAACCGACCTCCTCAGCAGCCCCACACCCTACTTCTCAACCGACGTCCGTGCCACCCTCCTCAAGCTTAGTATAGCAGGGAATAATTAATAACGATGTCGAGGGATCGTGGGAGGGTCGCACCGACACTATACACCCTACCCCTAGAGATCCGGAGTTCGAAATACCCATATATAGGGGCTTGGACCCTATCCGTCACCGAAATCAAGGATATTCTACCCTATTTTGTATGATTTGACAAATAACCGGCAGCTTGCCAGAGCTTGTCCATCTGCACCGACACCCGCAGGGCCGCGGCCTGCGGGTCGCGTGCGGCCAACTCATTCAGCGCCTGGTTGAAGGGCTCGGTGGTCACCGGACCCTCGTAGCCCAGTGCCGCGAGCTTGGCCATAAAAGCCGGGAGGTCGATGACGCCTGTCTCCAGCGGCAGGCAGCGCACGTTGTCGACCTGGGCATCGAGAGGGACGCCGGCGGGCGCATCATTGACATGAACCGTCACAATGTCTGCAGAGCTGATCCGGTCGAGGTCTTCTACGCTGCCCCCGGAGGTGTAGAGGTGCCAGGCGTCAAGCAAGAGGCCCACGTTCCCGGTTTCGATGAGCGCCGCCAACTCCATCATCCCCTCCAGGGTATAGATAAATGGATAGCGCTTGCCGGCGCGCAGTGTCGCGGGCCCGATGAACTCGATGCCCAGGCTACAGTCGTGCGCCTTGAGTACCTCGGCGATGGGCCGGAAGCGGTCGGCGTGCCAACGGAGATTCTGCTCGAAAGGCATGTCATCGGATGCAGGTGGACACCACGTGGCCGTGCGGGTGCAGCCCAGTGCCTTGCCCAGCGCGGCAAGCCGCGGTAGTCGCGCCAGATCCTGCTCCCAGCGCTCATCATCGCGCCACGCGACCGGCAAGCCCCACTGACCGGGGCGGACACCGGCATTGACAAAGATCTCCTTCAGGTGGTCGAGGCCGCCGGCCTCGGCAAGCTGGGCTGCCTCCTCGATGCTGAAGTCTACGCCGGCGAAGCCGGTCGTCGCAGCCAGGCGAACGGTGTCAGCCAACGTCACATCGTGGATGCCGATTGCACCCGCGTTCAGGTTCTTGTACATAGCTCCTCCTCCCGGGCTCATCGTGCGTGCGGATAGCAGTGACATGCTGTATCCGGACGCGCGTCATTCAGGCGCACAAATGGGCACTCTCTCGATCGCCGCATCCGGTGGGTCTCGTCAGAATGCAAGATCAGTCTATAATGAAACGGAATGCACGGCAAGCACCAGCCTTCATGGAGGCGTTTCATCTCAGATGGGATGTGCACGGGAGTAGAAGATGAAAATGCGGAACACATGCCGGACACCGGGCATCGTCTTGCTATTGCACCTTGCCCTGGCCCTGGTACTGACCGGCTGCAGCGGGGGAAGCGTTGGGTTCTTGAGGTCGTCCACCGGGGTGCCCACGGTCGCGGCGACAGCGGATCGCACCCGGACACCCGTCTCTCCCACCGGCACGGCCGAATCTCCGGAAACGGAGACCCCGTCTGCCCCCACAGCAGAACCCATTGTGCTCCACACCCCAGCCTCAACCTCCATCGAACCCCGAGTGGCGCTCTCGCCGACCAATGGGCCGGGCGGAACCGAATTACGGGTCGTAGCAGCGGGATTCCGGTCCGATACGACAGTCACACTTGGCCTGGCACGCCACGGCGGGCGGGTCGAGACTACGACTACTGCACAGAGCAACGACGACGGCGTAGTCGTCGCCCAGTTTGTCATTCCAGAGTCGGCGGAAACCGGCGACCTGTGGCTTGTTGTGGCGCAGATCTTGGGTCAACCGGTCCAGGCGGTGTCCAACCTCTTTGAGGTCACCGAGCCGCGTGGCGCCCAGAGCGTAGAGGTGGACCCCGGGAGCGCCACCGCCGGGGCCACCCTCGCGGTGACTGGCGCGGGTTTCCCATCAGAGACGGGTGTCGAGATCGGGTTCGGGCCATCCGGCGCGGAGCCCACTCTCCTGGGGATAGCGCAGACGCATGCTGATGGTAGGGTCGAGGCCACCATTGAGATTCCTCTCTCTGCTACCGCAGGTGAGGACTGGATCGTGACCGTGACCACATCCGATCGGGCAATAAGCGCGGTATCCGATCCGGTGACGATCCTGGCACCCGCGGAGCCGACCGCGACGCCTGAGCCTGCTCCAATCGCACTACCCACCCCGCCGGCGACGGCAGCGCCGATAACGGGGCCCAGTGTGCTCGTCTACTTGATTGCACTGGAGGACGCCGGGCAGAGCGGTACCGAGATCGGATGCGGCGACAGCGTGGTGCCGGTCACGGTGGGAATCGAGCCGACGATGGGTGTGCTGCGGGCGGCGATGGAACGGCTACTGTCGTTGGAAGGACCCACTTATAGGGAGACGGGACTTCACAACGCGCTCCACCGGTCGGAGCTCTCGGTGGGAGCGATCAACATCGCCGGCGGACACGCCACCATCAACCTCGTGGGGACACTAAGCGTGGATGGTACCTGCGATGGGCCGCGTGTGAAGGCACAGCTCGAGCAGACAGCGCTTCAGTTCTCGACCGTCAACCGCGTGACGATGACGGTAAATGGGCAGTTGCTGGACAGCGTGTTGAGTCAGCAGTAGGGACAGGGTCTCTCCAGGAGAGGGTCTCACCGTGAAAGGGTCTCACTGCGTGAGACCCTTTCACGGTGAGAGAGTCACTCGGGTGCAGTCGGTGCTCCCCAGCGGGGGAGGAAGACAGAGAAAGTGCTGCCCTCCCCTACCCTGCTCTCGACTTCGACCCATCCCTTATGCGCGGCCGTTATCTCCTTGACGAGGGCGAGACCCAGGCCGGTGCCGCCATAGCGACGCGTAGCGCTGCCATCCACCTGGTAGAAGCGCTCGAAGATGCGCTCGTGCTCATCCTCAGCAATCCCAATCCCCTCATCACGAACCGTGAGGATGAGATAGTTGCCATCCGGCGAAAGCTCCGCCCCCAGCAACACTGTGGTGCCGGGCACAGAGAACTTGCAGGCATTGTCCAGCAACTGGCAAAGCACCTGGGTGAGGCGCTCGAAGTCCCCAGAAAGCTGGGGAAGGTGGCGCACGTCACGGTAGCTGACGCTCACACCCGCGGCAGTCGCCTTCTGTCCCATCATCTGATGGGCGGTGCTGAGCAGTTCGGCGGGCGCCACGGCGGCAGGTGTGACCGGCTGCATTGTCATATCCTGAAGCGTCGTAATCGATTCCACCAGCTTCACCAGTGCCTCGACGCGCTCGCGGGTGACCGTCAGGGCTCGCGTTTGCTGGTCGGGATCCAAACACCCCTCAACCAGCAACTCAACGTAGCCACGTACCAGGGCGAGCGGCGTCCGAAGCTCGTGCGCCACATTCTGGATGAACTGCGCGCGTAAGGTGTCAAGCTGAAGCAGATCCGCATTCGCCGCCTCGAGTTGTAGGATAGCCCGCCGCAGGTCGGCAGCATACCGGGTGCGGGTCACCGCCACACCGAGCTGATTGCCGACCGTGGTCAGAAGCTCGACCTCCTCGGAGCTGAAGCCCTCACCGTGCCGAGCGAAAACGGAGAGAAGGCCCACGGTCGACGGCGTTGCGAGAAGGTGTTCATCCCATCCGGAAGCCCGGTCGGTGACGTGGAGTGGCAGGTACGCGTATGTGTGAAAGCCGGCAGGGGTGAGCTGATCCGCAGGAACGTCGCCCTCAGGAGGTGGCGTCGTTCCAACTCGTGCGGTATGGCTCTCAATCACGGCGCTCAGGAGCCCTTCCCCGAGCGGAAGCGGAGAGGGGAAGGGCAGGGCCTCGGGACCGATGCCCAACGTACGTGCCACATACAGGCTGTTGGTCGCGGGATTGTAGAGGTGGATGCTAGCAGCGTCGGCTTGGACGACCCCCACCACTGCAGAAAGGGCGCGCGCCAGCATCGTATCGAGATCGCCGGCATGGCTGATCGTATGCGCGACGTAGTTCATGGCGTTGAGGCGGCGGTTACGCACGCGCAAGTCGCGGGTCTGCCGTGCAACCTCTGCCTCCAGAGAGTGGTTGAGGCGCTCAATCTCCTGCTGATAATGATCACGCTCGGCTGTCAGCCGGGCCTTTTCCAGGACCCGCTCGATGACGACGACAATCTCCTCCATATCGACGATCGGCTTGGCGATGTAGTCCCAGGCGCCGAGACGCATAGCCTCCACGACATCGCCCAGAACTCCGGTGCCGGAAACAACCACGATAGGTAGGTTGGGCCGCTCAACAACCAGCGCGGCAATGACATCAAGGCCGTGGACTCTGGGCATGCGCAGATCTACCAGAAGTATATCAAAGTCTTCAGCGCGCAAGCGAGCGAGGGCCTCGTGCCCGTCCGCAGCCGTCTCCGCAGCATAGCCAAAGTCGGCAAGATAATCGGCAAGTGCCCGCCGGATCAGGGGTTCGTCATCTGCAATCAGCATACGTTTCATCGATGTAGCTACCCTCACAGTGATATTGTAGCACGGCCCGCTAACTCTGAATAGCCTGCAAGCACGCCGGTGGGTTCGTTATGGACTGTGATCCTCCGCGATGGGCAGTTCGACGACAAAGCAGGCGCCGCCGCCGTCGTTCTGCTCCAACCAGATACGGCCTCCGTGATGCTCAACTACGATAGACCAGCAGAGCCATAGGCCAAGACCCGTTCCCTCACCCACGTCGCGGGTGGTGACAAAGGGCTCAAAAAGATCCTCTACAATTGCCGGGTCGAGCCCGGGACCGTTATCGGCAATGGATAGCTGCGCCATGGCGCCCACGCGACGAGTTCGCAGCACCAGCCGCGGACGGCGCGTCGCTTCGGCAGCTGTCGAAATCCGAACCTCGACCTGTGCCACCCGAGCGGTCGCCGCCATAGCCTCGCCTGCATTTTGCACCAGGTTGAGGATCGCTTGCTGAATCTGGGGCGCATCGCAGAGAACGGGAGGAAGGTTTTCGTCAAGGTCCCAGACGAGCTGGATATCCCGGAAGTCATATTGCTTCTTGAGATCGTAATCCGCAGCCGCCAAATCCAACGTCATTCGCAGCAATCCGTTGAGGTCGTGGGGTTTGATCGTGAACTCGCTCCTGCGGGAGAACTCCAACAGATCGGTGACGATACGGGCGGCCCGCTCGCCCGCCGCGCGCATCTCCCTGAGATAGACGGGCATAGTGCGTAGGGCCGTATACCGGACCAGCGCCTCGGGGTCCACACCAACGGTCTCCATCTGTGCACGGGATCCGGGAGACTCGGGGTTGAGCATCACCTCCACCATCTGCACGCCCTGCAGAACAGCGCCCAGCGGATTGTTTAACTCGTGCGCCAGTCCCGCCGCCAGCCGGCCAACGCTCACCATCTTGGCGGTGTGGAGCGTCAATGACTCAAATTGCACGCGCCGGGTCACATCCTCAATCCGAAGCACCACGCCGGTGGAGCCGGTCGCAATGAGGGGAAAAACCTCCACGTCACGGTATCGGGTGCGGTCGGCGCTCTTGACCGGGTCGCGGCTGCGGCGCGCCGGTTGGCGTGTCGCCATGACCTTTTCGATCAACTCACGATATTGGAGCATTTCGGGGCAGGCATCCCAACAGCGCCGCCCCAGCATCGCGGCAGCGGGTTTCCCGGTCAGCGTCTCAGCGGCGGGATTCCAGGTCAGCACGTGGCCCTCCAGGCCCAGCGTAATCAGCGCCGCGGGCATCGAGTTGGCAATGGCCTGGAGCAGATGCTGCAAGCGTAGAATCTCCTCTTCGGCCCGCCGCCGCTCGGCGACCTCCACTTGCAGCGCGAGGTTGCGCTCGCGGAGCGGGTTGAAAAGCTGTACCGACAGGACCCCGTGCCCCAGAATCAGGAGGCTGGCCAGACTGGCAAAGGAGAGCAGCGGTACGGACACATCCAGTAGGACGCCACCGATGATTCCGGCTAACAGAGCCACCGTACTGAATGCCATATAGGAGCGTCCGGGTCGACGGCGGTAGTGCCAGAACAACACGAGCGACCAGACCAGGTAGACAATGGGGACGGCCGAACTCAGGACGCCGAGAGTCGTGAGCTGAACGTGCGTGGTTCCGCTAGGACCGAGACTGTGACCGTAGACCAACCCACCCTGCAGAAGAACGGGTAATGCAAAGATTCCGCACCAGAGCAGACCGGCAGCGGCGGCAGCCTTGATCGGGCGCGACGACAGCTGCACGTAGTGGGCAGCGAAGAGGAGCAGAGCGGGCCCGCTGATGAAAAACGCCAGGGTCCCCAGTTGCCCAAAGATCTCCGGATCGCCTATGTCCGACCAGAGAGAGAGCCGGAGCAACGCCGCCGCCGCCGCGAACGCGGCGGTCGAGAGTGTGTAGACTGCGAAGAGCCGGCTGAGCCGCCTCCCGGATGCCGATCCGAGCGCAAGCAGCGTCAATACCAGTGCCAGTACGGCCGATAGCAGGCAGGCTCCCACATCCATCCAAAAAAGTATCACGTCTTCACCGCGTTTGAGACAAGGTTGAGGATCATAGGCCGCAAGCGTGAGATAGCTCCGTTAACCCAGGACATCCGCTCCGGCAGTTCCGTGCGGCAGGCGCACGCCGGCTGCGCTCACGCTGTCGCGCAACTGAGCGGGCGTACGCGAGCCGATCACGGGCACTGTAACGAATGGCTGCGAGAGCAGGTAGCCCAGCACCACCTGCGTGATCGAAAGGTCCATCTCCGCCGCCAGATTTTGGATGCGGGCGAAGCGGCGTTCGTTCAGGTCGAGCGGGTAGATCCGGCTTTCGGCAGCCCTGGCCCGGTCCAGCGCGCCCGACGCCATCTTCTGGAAGAGCCCGCCCGCCTGCGAGGAATAGGGCACCGCCGCCATCCCGGTCTCGGTGTGGAACCGGTGAAGGTATGCATTCATCGTCACCATCGTCTGCTCCGCCACCGGCTCGGGGTTCACCACCGCCGCGTTCCAGAGCATCGAGTCGGCGACGAAGCCGTCGTACCCGCGGTCGCGGGCGTAGGCCTGAGCCGCCGAGAGGCGGTCTGCGCGCCAGTTCGAGCACGCCGCGTAGCGGATCTTGCCCGCCACCACCTGGGTCTGCAACGTCTCCATGATCTCCTCGACGGGACGTCGGGGGTCGTCACGGTGCAGGTAGTAGAGATCGATCGTCTCGACCTGAAGATGGGACAGGCTCGCCTCCACGTCCCCTGTGATCTCCTCCGGCGACATCCGCGGAATATCCATCGTGCTGAGCTCCGGGTGCGCACCCTTCGTCGCCACGACAATCTTGCCGCGGTTCTTCCGTGCCCTCATCCAGATACCCAGCGTTTTTTCGCTGATGCTCCGTTCGATCGGCAGCCAGTTAGCATAGACGAGGGCCGTGTCGAGGAAATTGCCGCCCAGCTCCACGAAGAGGTCAAGCAGGCGGAAAGCCTCGTCCTGTGGCAGCGTTGAGCCCATGCTCCCGGTGCCCAGGCATAGCTCCGAGACAATAAGCTGCGTGCCCGGCAGTGTCTTCAGTTCCATAGTGTCTCCTTTGCCTCAGTGGTGGGTGGCTTACGACAATGGTCAGGCCCGACCCGGTCGCCGGCTGCGGCTGTCAATACTTCCCCGTTCGCAGCGGGTATTGGTTCTCAACCGCGAACCAACGGCGGACAAGCTCGGCACGCATGGCGTGCAGGGTGTCCGTGTAGGTGGGGTCGCTGGCGACGTTGCGCGTTTCGTCGGGGTCGCTGCGCAGGTCGAAAAGCAGCTCCGCCGTAGGTTCCGCCGCCGTGGCTGCAAGCGAGGGATCAGCGTTACGCTCACGTGTGTAGATACTGTATTTGAACGCGTGGGTCCGCACCGTCTTCCAGGAGCTGGTGAAGGGGTCCTTGAACTCGATGTAGGCCGATGTCCGCGGGACGTAGCCGCCACCGGTGGTGTCCCCGTCCAGAAGCCGGCGGAAGGAGCGTCCCTGGAAGGCGGGAGGCGCCTGTACGCCGCAATAGTCGAGGATCGTCGGCGCAAGGTCAACGGCTTCGATTAGCTCATCAAACCGACCACCGCGGCGCCCTTCCCCGGACTCTCGATCAGGGAGGCGCAAAAGCAGGGGAACGTGGGCACAACTCTCCAGGCCCGGCGGTCCCTTCTGGATGAGCGCGTGGTCGCCCAGGTGCTCGCCGTGGTCGGCGGTGAAGATCACGAGCGTGTCACCGGCGAGCCCACTCTCGTCCAGGTAACGCAAGATTCGCCCCACCTGGTCGTCCACGTGCATGATCAGGGCATAGTAATAGGCTTTGATCTTACGCCAGTGGTCGTTGGTCAGCTCCATGCCGCGCCAGGGCACCGATTCCGGCGCTTTGTCGAAGGCGGGAAGCGGCAGCGCATCAATATCGACCATGTCGACGAACCGCGCCGGCGGGTTGAGCGGTGTGTGTGGCGCATAGAAGCCGGCGATGACGAAAAAGGGCTGGACCGCCTTGCGCCGTTTCAGCACCTCGATCGTCTCTTCTGCAACGAACGCCGTATGGGTCATCTCCTCCGGCCCCTCGAAGAGGTAGGGCTCGTGCGTGTTCCGCGGGGGTCCTGCTACCGGGACGCCCTCCCAGGCGGGAGGGGTCGAGACACGGCACGCCGCCAGCTGCGACGGATCCTTCTCCGCTACCCACTTGATGTAGGCATCGTCGTAGCAGCCCGGTTCGTCAGACAGGATCAGCGTATCGAATCCGTAACGGGGATGCGGCTCGCGGTGGTCGCGGTGGGCGTGGTTCTTGAAATGCAGCTTACCGACGTTGGCGGTGGTGTAGCCGTAGGATTGCAGAATCCGGGGCAGCGTCCACACATCCTCCCGCATCTCGATGCCGTTGGTGGTGCAACCCAGCGTGGACGGGTACTGTCCGCTTAGCATTGACTGCCGGCTGGGCATGCAGACCGGGTTGTTGCAGAAAGCGTTGGCCATCAGCGCGCCCTCGCGCGCCAGCCGATCCAGATTCGGCGTGGAGATATACGGATTGCCGCCCGCGCCGATCGTGTCCCAGCGTTGCTGATCGGTATAGAGCAATAGTACATTAGGACGTTTCATCTCTTACTCCCATGTGGTGAAACCGGCGGCGGAACCGGCTGATCGGACCCTGCCGGGCCCGGCTACCGCAAGCTACGCCGCCCCGCCAGATGCGCCTCGGGGGTGCCGTGGTCTTGAAGCCAGGCGACATAACGCGCGTGAATCTCTTGGGCCAGCGCTTCATTGTCGTCGATCACGTCGCGTTGCTCGTCAGGGTCGTCGGGCAGATAGAAGAGGGCCGGCTCAGTAGGTGCACGCGTGATCTCGAGATTGAGCAACTTGGCGGCACCGCCCAGTGCCATCTCCGGGGCCTCCTCGGGATAGCTTCCCGCGTAGTGTAAGCACCACCCATCCCCGGTCACGATCGCGGCCTTGGCAACCTTGGGAGTGTGAGCAATCAGGGTACTGGAAGAGACGGCGAGATCACGGTGGGTGTTGCTCTCGCCATTGAGCCACGGCACTAAAGAGCGTCCGTGGACCCGTGCGGCGTCGAACTCCCAGCGCTCGGAGTAGTAGACCCCGCAATGCAACGCCTGAATGTCGGAATTTCCCCGGGTCTTCTCCGTCGCCACCAGACCGCATAGTTCCAAAAACGTGGGCATCAGGTCCGGACTTTGGACGAGGGCCGTGTGGCGCTGCCCCTGCGTCTGCCCCGGCATACGGATCAGGAGCGGCGTACGGCGAATCTCATCGTACATCCGTATCGACTCGAAACCGGCGCCGCCACCGTTCATCTCCGGCGTGAGCGACTTGCCAACCATGTCGTGCTCGCCGAAGAGGTAACCGTGGTCGCCGGTGAAGATAACGACGGTGTCGTCACTGAGTCCCAGCGCATCGAGCTTATCAAGTAGAACGCCGAACCAGGTATCGACCATCGTCACTTCGGCCCGATACTCCGCGGTGATATGGCGGAGCTCCCGCTCGGTCATAATTTCGCGCCAGGGACCGTTGACGGGACAGTTGGGGTTCTCGCCTGTGTAGCCGGGGTCATACAGGTCGACGTAGTGCTGGGGCGCATCCCAGGGCTCGTGGGGATCAAACGTGTCAATCCAGAGGAAGAAGGGGTCCTCAGAGTCCTCCCACTCCGCCAGCCAATCACAAGCCGCGCGTACGGTGCGGGCCACGAACCGGTCCTCCTCAGATCTCCACCAGGCCGTATTCCGGTAGTGGGCCCTGATTCTGTCGGGGTTCCGGAGTTTCCGGCTGGAGGCAGGCAGCGGCACGTCACGCGGATGCGTCTTCCAGCGGTCGCCGCCCTGGCCTCGAATCCACTCCCAACCGCTCCAGCCGCGACTGTAGTTGAAGCCCTCACCCAGGATGTGGGGCGTGTCTGCGATCAGTTGAGTCGTCACACCGGATGCGCCGAGTATCTCCTGAAAGGTGAGCACTTCTGCGGGCAGCTGCTGCCAACGGTACTCAATGCATGAGAAGCGCCCGCTCATAATGTCGAGCCGGTTGGGAACGGTGGGGAAAGACCCTAGGTAGGCATTTTCGAAGACGTGCGCGTCCGCGGCAAAGGTATCCAGGCGCGGCGTGTGCGTCACCGTCGGACCGTAGCAGGAAAGATTGTCATAGCGGAAGCTATCCGACATGAAGAACACGACGTTCAAAGCCAGCTCCTCTCCCTCACCGTGAGTGGCACCATTGTAGAACAGAATCTTGAAATCGCGAAGTGAGGGGAGATAGCCGGGTGCGCTTCAGCTCTTATGGGGCTGTAGCCGCGATCTCGCGGTTCACGGCAACCTCCCCCAGGTAGGTACGACGCAGTCCCTGATCCTCGATGGAGTCTGCGCGAGCCAACAAGTCTCGTCGCGCCTGTTCCAGCACCTGTAGTGATCGCGGATCCTGGGCGGCCTCGAGCACCCGGTAGCAGATCAGGTAGACGCGCAGCGGGTCCATGGCGCCCGTGAGCTTTCCCGCCACGAGCTCGGGTACGATGCCCTCAACTTGGACGAGCGCTGCGTGCGGCCCTTCGTCAATCAGGGCCAGCGCAGCGAGGCCCGCACGCGCTTCAGCACTTAGACCGGGCCAGCGTCCGGTCTGCCGCACTCCCAACGCCTCCCGATAGGCCACGGCAGCAGTGTTATGGCGACCCTGCCGCGCGAGAGCATGCGCACGCACGATCAGCGCCGCCGCCCTGAGCCATGGATAGCCGCTGCGCCGGGCCTCGTCGCCAAGCGCAGCGAGCAGCGACAGCGCCTGTTCGACAGCAGCGTCCGCTGCAGCGTCATCTCCTGCGTGCAAGGAGACGAGAGCCAGATAGACGTGCGCCTCCAGGATCCCGACGGTGCCGGCCCCGTCGGG
>SLDA01000107.1 GCA_007125545.1 Thermoflexales bacterium
CGGGTGTGACGTGGAATCGATAGGGAGGGACGATGCCAGGTTTCGCCGAATACAGTGACTATGATGGGCTCGGTCTGGCGGCACTGGTGCGCAGCGGCGAGGTCACGCCAGGCGAGCTGTTGGAGGAGGCGGTCCGGCGGGTTGAGCTTTTCAATCCGCACGTCAATGCCGTGATCGAGCCGATGGTCGATCGGGCCCGTGAAGCTGTGACAAACGGACTGCCCGATGGACCGTTTCGCGGGGTCCCGTTCCTGGTCAAGGACCTGCTGGCGGACTGTGCGGGGGTGCCGTCTCGCAGCGGCTGCCGTTTTCACCTGGACTACGTACCGGATCACGACAGTGAGATCGTCCGACGGTTCCGCGCCTCGGGGGCGGTACTGTTCGGGAAGACCAATACACCGGAGTACGGGCTCTTCCCCGTGACGGAGCCGGCGCTCTTCGGTCCCACGCGGAATCCCTGGGACCTGAACCGCACACCGGGCGGATCGAGCGGCGGGTCGGCGGCTGCCGTCGCGACGCGAATGGTGCCGCTGGCCCACGGCAACGACGGGGGCGGCTCGATCCGCATCCCGGCCTCGTGCTGCGGGCTCTTTGGGCTCAAACCGAGCCGGGGACGGAACCCGCTGGGCCCGGATATGGCTGAGGCATGGCAAGGGCTCGCTTGCGACCATGTCTTGACGCGGAGCGTGCGTGACAGCGCGGCGATGCTCGACGCCACCGCAGGCGTGGATCCGGGCTCCCCGTATGCTGCACCCACACCCCTTCGACCGTACCGGGAGGAGGTCGATGTCGAACCACGCCGGTTGCGGGTGGCGCTCAGTGCGGTACCCACGATGCCGGGCGCGGTCCATCAGGACTGCCTCAGGGCATTGACGGCAGCAGGGGAGCTGTGCGAAGCGCTGGGACACGATGTGGAGGAGGCCGCACCCGATGTGGACAGCGAGGCCTTCGCCGAGGCCTTCCTGACCCTGGTCTGTGTGGAGACGCGGGTCACCATCGAGGCGGCGCAGCGCTACGTAGGACGCCGTGCCACGGTGGAGGACTACGAGGTGGTGACGTGGATCGCGGGTCTGTTGGGCCGGCGCGTGGGGGCGGTGGATTACGCCGCCGCGTTGCGCTCGCTCAAAGACATGGCGCGGCAGATGGGCCGGTTCTTCCGGACCTACGATGTCTTGTTGACCCCGACGCTGGCGTCCCCTCCGGTCGAGCTGGGGGCGCTGCTGCCCCAGGGAGGTGAGGCGGTCATCATGAACCTGCTGGGGCGGATGAACGCGAGCGGCGTGCTCAGCGTCCTGCGGGATGTGGACACGACGGCGGACCGCATTATGGCGTTTATGCCCTTCACGGCGCTGGCCAATGCCACGGGACAGCCTGCCATGTCGGTGCCGCTTCACTGGAACCACGAGGGACTGCCCATCGGGACCCAGTTCGTGGCCCGATATGGGGACGAAGCGACGCTGTTCCGGCTTGCGGGGCAGTTAGAGCGTGCGCAGCCCTGGTTTGACAGAGCGCCGCCGCTCTGCGCGGTGGTGACGGACGCTGGTTGACTCCATTGTCCTCCCGGCTGCCGGCGACATCTATGCAGGGTTCGGCATGCGGACAGGTCGGTGTGGGCGGGCTGTGTGGCCCGGCACGTGGACGCGACGGTTATGTCGGCGTCGGGCCTGATGTTTTCCTAATTTGTACGATATTGGTGTGACAAATTGCGCTACTTGGAGTATGATAAGGTCGGTCTGGACTGGCGCACGCCGTCTCGCCTGCAGCGTCTGGACAATAAGCGAGGATCGCACTCACCACGGCGATGTGCCCAACTTTGGTCAATGGGAGGTGTTGCTATGAGTCCACAAGAGGATGCGCAACAGTCGGCGGGACTGTCGGACGAGGAACGTGCAGCGATGAAGGAGCGCGTCCAAGAGCTGAAGGCGGAAGCGCGCGCCAAGAAAGGCAGGGCGGCGGGGGAGAGCGCTGTGCTCGCCAAGATCGCCGAGATGCCCGAACCGGATCGCGCCATGGCCGAACGGCTCCATGCGATCATCTTGACCAGCGCGCCGGAGCTCTCGCCGAAAACCTGGTATGGGATGCCCGCGTATGCCAACAAGGACGGCAAGGTCGTCTGTTTCTTCACAGCTGCATCGAAGTTCAACGAGAGGTACGCGACCTTCGGCTTCAACGCCGTGGCCAACCTCGACGAAGGCGCCATGTGGCCAACATCCTTTGCCCTGAAGGAGTTGACCCCCTCGGTAGAGGAGGAGATAGCGGCCCTCGTGAAGAGAGCGGTGAGCTAGGGTCCCAAGTCGTGTGAGAGGAACAACCCAAAAAAGTATACATAGATCGACAGCCCGCACGGCCTGTGACTGACATCACGATGCCCGGATTGGGCACCACATAAAGGAGATCCACGATGAATCACCCTCAAAGTGTGCGAGCCATTGGTCTTGTGTTGTTGCTGGCCCTGCTGCTACCGGTAGGGTTCACGACAGCGTCCGTGCCGGTCCGTCCGTCGGTTGGGATGGCGCAGGGATATGAAGCCGCGGCTGCCGGCCCAGATGCCGCGGTGCAGCAGTTTGGCGGTGGCGCGGGCACCGAGGCGGACCCCTATCTCGTGGCCACAGCCGCGCACCTGAATAACGTCAGGAACCATCTTTCGGCCCATTTCCGGCAGACCGCGGACATCAACCTGGGCACCTCGCCGTGGAATACGGGCGAGGGATGGGTTCCGATCGGGACCCTAGCCAGTTCGTTCACGGGCGTCTACGACGGTGGGGGATTCCGCATCCGGAATCTCACGATCAACCGTCCGGGCGTCAGCTACCAAGGGTTGTTCGGCGTTACCGGTCAGGCGGTCCTGCGCAATATCCATCTGGAGTCCGTTCTGGTGCAGGGAGGAGGGATGAGCGGCGGGCTCGCAGGCCACATGTCGGGGACCGGCGTCGACGCTTGCTCTGTGACCGGCCAAGTCCTGTCTGAGAGCTCCTTTGTGGGCGGAGTAGTGGGGCTGGTGGGCATGCACGTCTCCATCCATAGCGTGTCGGTGGACGTGGATGTCCAGGGTCTGGCCTTGGTCGGTGGCATCGCCGGTTCGAGCGGCGGACAGATCCGGCACAGTTCGGTCTCGGGATCGGTACGGGCGGATATCTCCATGGCCGGTGGTGTGGTGGGGGCAAACACGTCCGAAGGCTGGGTGTTGGACAGCTACAGCCGGGCGTCGGTCCAGGGGCAGGACTTCGTCGGGGGGTTCATCGGCGATGGGGGCAACGTCTTCCGCTCCTACAGCACCGGCGCCGTAACGGGGTCGGGAGACAACGTAGGCGGATTTGCCGGCAGCGGCGCCAGTCACGCCGGCACCTTCGTGAGCTGCTATTGGGATACCCAGACCTCAGGCCGGACAACGAGCTCCGCGTGCGCGGGGCGCACCACTGCGCAGATGCGCCGGCGGGCGACCTACGAGTTCTTCAACTTCTACACGTTGTGGACTATCGCTGAGGGGAGCGCCTATCCCGTGTTCCGGGACCTCGGGGGCTATCCTGGACCGCAGCCGGTGAACCTGAACGACCTTGCCGGTTCCGGCACCACGCTCGATCCGTACATCATCACCAACGCTGACGAGCTGCATGCTATCCAACAAAATGTCGCGGCGGCTTACTGGCTGGCGAATGACATCGACCTCTCGGCGACGGTAGTGTGGGACTACGGACGCGGCTGGGAGCCCGTGGGTACGTCAGCGAACCGCTTCTCGGGTAGCTTTGACGGCGGCGGGTATTGGCTGCGAAATCTGACGGTGAGCCGGCCCAGCAGTTTCCACCAGGGGCTCTTCGGCTGGGTGAACAACGCCGTATTGGGGAACGTTCACCTACAGAGCGTAAACCTGGCGGTGGGTTCGACCAGTGGGGGTTTCGCCGCAAACCCCTTTGGGACCGACATCGAGGATGTCTCCCTCACGGGACAGATCGTGTCCAATGGCTTCTCGGTAGGCGGGCTGGTAGGGAGCATCGGCGGCGGTGACCTGATGCGCGTCCATACCCAGGTCGACGTCCGCGGTGGCAGCA
>SLDA01000102.1 GCA_007125545.1 Thermoflexales bacterium
ACATCCCGGCGGGGTCGGGGAAGACGGTGGGATCCCATTCCAGATTGATCCAGTGAAAGCCCTCCATCCAGAAGCAGTCGACACCCATCTCGACCAGATCCCTCAGCTTGGCGCCGTACCACGCCCGCGCCTCGGGATTCGTGAAGTCGACGACCCCCATCCCCGCCTGCCACCTGTCCCACTGCCAGACGCCGCCATCAGCCCGCCTGAGCAGGTAGCCGCCCGCCGCCGCCTCATCGAAGAGGGTGGACTGCTCCGCGACATAGGGGTTGATCCAGACACAGATGCGCAATCCCCGCTCCTTCAGGCGCGCCAACATCCCGGCGGGGTCGGGGAAGACGGTGGGATCCCATTCCAGATTGATCCAGTGAAAGCCCTCCATCCAGAAGCAGTCGAAGTGGAAGACGCTGAGCGGAATGTCGCGATCCGCCATACCCTGGATGAAGCTCGTCACGGTGTCCTCGTCGTAGTTGGTTGTAAACGAGGTGCTGAGCCAGAGCCCGAAGGACCAAGCGGGAGGCATCGCCGGACGTCCTGTTAGCGCCGTGTAACGTTCGAGCACATCCTTGGGGGTGGGGCCATAGATCAGGTAATACTCCAGGCGTTCTCCCGGTACACTGAACTGGACCCGCTCCACCTTCTCCGAGGCGATCTCAAAGGAGACCAGCTCCGGGTGAGCGACGAAGACGCCGTAGCCGCGGTTGGTCATATAGAAGGGCACATTCTTGTAGGTCTGCTCGCTGCTGGTACCGCCGTCGGCGTTCCACATATCGACGACCTGGCCATTCTTGACGAAGGCCCCGAATCGCTCTCCCAGCCCATAGACGGCCTCGCCCACACTCAGTTCCAGCTGCTCGTGGATGTAGCGACCGGCGAGATACCCGTCCGGCACGAACTCGGCAGAAGGCTGGGCATCTTTCTCCGGCTGGGCAATATCCACATACCCCGTGGCCCGCCAGCCGCTGGAGGTCAGGACACGATCGCCATCGGGACCGTGACCCATGAAGGCGACATGCCAGCCGTCCCCTTTCGTCACCCGCACCGATAGGTCGCCGCTCGTCAGTGTGGCGACGCCCTCGGCGTCCTCAACTGTGACCGGGGCTTCCGGATCTGCGTTCACGCCAAAGGTAGGCCCTTCGTGCAGGCCGCCCTTGTGATGCCAGATCTGTACGCGGATGACGTTGGGGAGTGGGGCAGTATAGCGCACGGTCATCACCGGCAGGTTCAGGGTGTCACCCCGGTTACGGACCACCTTGGTCGGCGCGTAGACGGTGAGGGCGGTGTCCTCAGCCACTACTTTATAGACCTGCGCCGCATAGTTGGGCATCACGCCCGGTCGCATCTGCCAATAGCCGTTCGTAAACTTCATGCCATCCTCCTCAGAAGGTGCTACGGTTACTCGGTTGTTGCCTCGATCAGGCCGGCCCTCAGGGGGCGGAAATCAAGGCCTACCTGCTCCATAGCCAGAAGCACGCTGCCGACGACCGGCGGCGCGGCAAGGCGCACCATACGTGCCCCCGGCGCGACAGCTTGCACCGTGGTGAGTGCAGTCGCGGTCAAAATTGGGCTCCCCTTCCACAGGCTGCCGATCTGGACGATGTCAAAGGCCTGCTCCTCGAACTCGAGCTGGCGGATCACCCCGATGGCGAGACCGCCCAGCTCCCGGCCCAGCCACCGGATCGTCTCCAGCGCGACCTGGTCTCCCTCCGCTGCGACTTCAAATACCAGCGGTGCCGCATCCGAGGTGAGCTCGTACCGTCCCATCCAGAGACCCTCCAAGAAGTCCTCGATGCCACCAGCGCCGGCAGCCTCTATAAAGGCCCGGGTGAGTGCTGTCTGTGGCCCGCGTCGGGTCCAGGCCAGCGCCACCGCCTGTACGGCGCGCACCACGAGATCGCCGCCGCCGCCGTACTCCCCGAAGATATCGCCGCCGCCCGTCGACCGGCCCTCGCGTCCATCGGCGGCACGACCCCAGCAATTGCTGCCGGTGCCGGCGACCAGACCCAGCCCCCATCCCTCGGGCGCACCGGCGACCACGCCGATGGCGACATCGTTCAGTAGCGTGTAAGGACACGCCAGGCCCAGCGTTTCGATGGCCTCGATGTGCTGGGCGCGTTCTCCGGGCCAATCGTACCCGGCTATGCCAAACGCGGCAGCGGTGACTGCGTCTGCGGTGGCGCCCGCCTCCGCTAGCGCCGCCTGGGTCACGCCTTCCAGAGTGGCCTGTAGGCCGTCCCAGCCGACGACCTCATAGTTGCCCGGTCCACCGTGACCGAAGGCGAGCACGCGTCCCTGCTCATCCGCCAGGACGGCGTGGCTCTTGGTGGCGCCGATATCGATGCCGAGAAAGATCTGTGTCATAAATTACCTCGCTGGTTGTTAGGTCGTGTAGGATTCGGATGATGACTTACCGGGAGTCCGGTTCTGAGAACTGTGGGAGGTGGCGGGCGTTGGTTTGTAGCATATCCGTGAGGACGTCTTCGACGCGGTCGGCGGGAGGGCCGAGCGGGTGGACCAGGAGCGCTTCGTAGGCTGCGGACCGGTCGCCTCCCGCCGCTGCCTGCGCCGTAAGGATCTCATAGCTCTTGACCGCAGCCAGGAGCCCAAAGCAGGAGAGCGGCAGGGGCGCGGTAGAGAGTGGGGAGATCCCTGAGTGGTTCACACGGCAGGGCATCTCCAGTACCCAGTCCCCGGGCCATCCCGGCACCGCGCCGCGGTGTGGTACGTTCACCACGTGAACCTCGTTCAGATCATTATGGTGGGCATTGAGCAGTTGCGTCGCGACGGTCGAGTAGTAGGCGCCCCCTCGCTCCATCAATCCCTCCGGTGGGGCGGTGAGCGTCGGATCGGCATACTGTTGCAGCAGCTCATCCTCGATCCCCACAACTTGCTCGGCGCGCGAGGGTGGCCATGCTTCCTGCTCTGCCAGCTTGTGCTCGGTGTAGTAGAAGTATTGTAGATAGTAGTTGGGGATCATGTTCAGCGTTTCGATGGTAGCGAGGTCCCACTCCGGCGTCTCCTGCTCGCGCAGCTGGTCCACGAACGCGCCGAAGACTTCGGGCCACACGTCCTCGCCCTCGACTGTGAACCCCCTGTGCCAGGAGAGGTGGTTGAGGCCCAGCGTGTCCAGAGCGGCTCTGTCTGTGTCGAGCGGACGCTTCCAGCGCGCCACCAACCCCTTGAGAATGTCCATCTTGACGCCTACGGCTACGTTGCACAGGCCAACCGAGGCCACCTCCGGCGCATAGCGGGCCATCGCTTCGGTGACCAGCCCCGAGGGGTTGGTAAAGTTGACCAGCAGCGCCTCGGGCGCCGTTTCTCGCATGTCGTTGGCGATGTCGAGAATAACAGGCACCGTGCGCAGCGCCTTGGCCATTCCGCCCACGCCTGTCGTTTCCTGCCCGATGAGCCCGTGCCGTTTGCCCAGGTACTCATCTTCCCGCCGCGCCTCCATCCCGCCCACGCGCAGCTGGGTGATGACGTAACTGGCGCCCTCTACCGCCGTGCGCTGGTCGGTCGTCAGCTTGATATCGAACGGGGTGCCTTGCGCAGCGACCATCCGCTGTGCGAAACCGCCCACGATGTCGAGCCGCTCCTTCGAGATATCCATCAGCCATAGTTCGGATACGGGCAAGCTCTCCACGCGCGCCAGGAAGCCGTTCACCAGCTCCGGCGTGTAAGTCGAGCCGCCGCCGATTACCGCGATTTTCATGCGTCACCTCCTGGGACGAGTGTACCGCCGGATAGGGTGGCGCGCAAGTCCGCAGTGCCGGACCAGGGCACCTCACACCCCGCTTGAGGCGGACGCCTGTCCGCCCTCTGTATCCCCAACCTCCGACTGGAGTCAGCTGCCTTGTGCGGAGCTGGCGGCGGCGGTAGGCCGTGTGGGCAGACCAGGGTGCCTCACACCCCGCTTGGGGCGGACGCCTGTCCGCCCTCTGTATCCCCAACCTTCGATTGGAGGAGGCCGGCAGACCGCGGGTGTGCGCTTGCACGTTTCCCATTTGTGATTCTGCGTTATAATGCGCCAGGCGTTTCG
>SLDA01000351.1 GCA_007125545.1 Thermoflexales bacterium
CTCCAGGAAGATCGTAGCTTTGTCAGCTTCGAGGGTCTGTTCCCGCAACTCCTCGTTGACCGCTTGCAGCTCTTCATTGGTCGATTGTGGTGTGTGTCAATGACTTTGACACAACTCCGGCTTGAATAAGGGGAGGGATATGACCAGCTCCTGCTGTTGCCGGGGCAGTGAGCCCCCGATTGTAGCCAGGTGCTCGGCGGCGTCAAGGGACGCTGCGCTCTGCTCCCTTGACCCCGCCTGCGCGCCTGGCTCAGAATCGGCTGTCACTGCCCCGGAGAATGAGCTGGGGGTGCTGGTTTGTGGATCGGGTCGGTTTATCCACACCTCCGGGGGTGGTGAGGGTACCGCCGGTGCTCCGGCGACGAAGCGCTCCGGATATGCCGCATACGCTCTGTCCAGCACCCGCTGGCGCTGGGTCACGACCTGCGCCGCCTGCCCCAGGTGCACCGTCACCGGGGTCTGCAAGGCCAGCCCACTGTGATAGTGCTCGTGGTTGTACCACTGCACGAAGCGCCGCATCCACTGCCGGGCCGCCTGGATTGTGGCGAAGCGCTCCGGATAGTCTGGGCGGTACTTCAGCGTCTTGAACCCCGCTTCCGAGAACGGATTGTCCGTCGGCGTGTACGGGCGCGAGTGGCTCTCAGTGATCTGCAGCTCTGTCAGCAGGTCCTGCAGCGTTTTCGCGCGCATCGGGCTCCCGTGATCCGCGTGCAGCGTCAGCTGCTGCGGCGCGATGCCCTCCTTGGCACACGTTGTCGCGATCAGCTTCTCGGCCAGCTCGCCCCGTTCGTGCCACGCGATCAGCCAGCCTACGATGTAGCGGCTGTACACGTCGATCACCGTGTACAGGTAGTAGATGCCATCGGCCCCTTTGAGTTGCGTGATGTCCCAACTCCATAGCTGCTGCGGTCCTGTGGCCCGCAGTTCCGGCTTCACCGACTGGATCCGCCGCCGCTGGCGGCGCTGCGGCGTGGGGACCTCTTCTGCCAGCAACCGGTACATCGTCCGCCAGTGGCACAGATACACCGCATCCTTGTCCAGCAGCCGCGCATACACCTGCCGGGGCGCGCAACCCGCGAACCTGTCACTGTTCAGGACCTCCCGCACCTGCGCTTTTTCCTCGGCACTCAACGCCCGTGGCGGCGTCGGCCGTGGCGCCGGCGCGGAACGCGGCTGGCGAGCACGGTACAGGCTGCTCCGCGCCACGCCCAGCTCACGACATGCCCGGGCGACCCCGATTTCTCGTCCCAGATCCTCAGCTGCCGCGATCATTCGGGTTCTTCGTTCTCCGGCGTCGAGATCTCCAGCCCAAGTAGCCGTGAGAGTTTTTTTTGGACCTCGATGATCGTTTCTGCCGTCGCCAGCCGTTCCCGCAGACGCGCGTTCTCCCGCTGTAACGAGGCGTTCTCCGCTGCCAGTTCACGGTTCAGGGGCGGCTTCGGGCCGCGCTGCTGGCCCTCCCTGCCATTCAGCCTGCCCGCAACTCGCGCCTGGCGCCACCGGCTCAAGTACGATGAGTACAGCCCTTCTTCCTTCAGCAACGCCTCCACCTCACCCGGCTGGGTACAAGCATCGGCGCGCCTTAAGATCTCTAGCTTATACTCGTTACTGAATCGCCGGGACTGCGGCGTCACCCGCACCTCGGGGTCCGGGATTTCCCTTGCATCACGCTTCTCTTCTGTCATCATTTCAAGCTCCTCTGCGCTGTATACTACCCCAAATTCTCGAGCAGAGTTGTCTCACTATCATTGGCACACAGGGAGACCGACAGCTGCTTGTCCGCAGCGTGTGATTAGACCAGCAGGTTGTTGTCCGCAGTTGGGGGGAGTTTGGAGGGGGGCGTCCGGTGCAGGTCCACGCGCCGGCTCACGCGAGGGAAGACCCCCACCCAGCCTCCCCCGACGGGGAGGAGCCGGAGGCAGAGGCGGAGGAGCCGGAGGCGGAAGCGCAGGTTGGCCCCATGTCGACAGCGGCTTCGCGGTCGCTCTAGCGTCTGCTTTACGACGTCCGAAAGGACAGATGCGCCAAGCAGCGCAGATCGGTGATCTGCGCTGCCGTGTGTGCTCGTATTCCCTGACGCAGGAGGTCTTACCCGGTCACGACTCCGTGGAGGCCCCGCCGGGTACCTCGTCGACCGAGCTGACGATCTGACCCACGAGCCCGTAGTCGATGGCCTCCCTGGCGGTCATCCAGTAGTTGCGGTCCGTGTCGCGCCGGACGCGCTCGATGGGCTGTCCGGTCTGATCGGACAGGATGCGATTGAGCCGCTCGCGCATCTTGACGATCTCCTCAGCCTCGATCGCGATGTCGGCTGCGCCGCCCCGGACGCCGCCCCACGGCTGGTGAAGCAAAAATCGGGTGTTCGGGAGGCTGAAGCGCTGCTCTTTGGGCGGCGCGGCGTAGATGAGCGCTCCCGCGCTGGCGACCCACCCGGTCCCGATGACAAAAATGCGCGGCTTTACGAACCGGATCATGTCGAAGATTGTATCCCCGGATTCAACGTGCCCGCCCTGCGAGTTGACGAAGAGCCGGATGGGGTCATCCGATTCGGCTGCGAGTAGGAGTAACTGTTGCGTGACAGACTGCGCCGTCTCGTTGTTGATCTCGCCGAAGAGGAGGATGGTTCTCGTCTTGAGAAGCTTCTCCATCAATCTTGGTTCAGACGGTTTTTCGACTTCGGGTTCCTCGTGCATTATGTACCGCTCCTTTCGATCCAACATTCACTGTGTTTCATCGTAGCGCGAATTAGGTGACAAGTCAATCCGGTCGTGGTTTGTGGGTGTGCGTCAGTTTTTCGAAACCGCGTGGGCCTGGTATGGATAGTATTGGCGCGGTGTGGACATCCCTGGTTGAGTCCGGCCTCGCAAGCAAGGCTGCTTGCGCTACATCGAGCGGGCGCATTACTTGGTGCGAGCGGGGCTGGAGGCGCTGAGTGGGATGTCGTGGGCTAACCTGAGAGCCTCGCCAGTTTGACGAGGCTCTCAGGTGGGGAAGACAATGACGCTGCACGACCTAGGCTTTGCCGGCGGTGCCGAAGACGTGGAGGAGGCGGGCGCACTCGTCGCGGAAGGCTTCGCGGATTTGGGCCGTCATGGTGTGGAAGGAGGCCTTCTCCTCGGCAGCGTTGGCGACCATGCGCTGGTGCGAGAGGACGGCCAGGTTGGTGAAGATGTTGATCTTCTGGATGCCACCCGTGGCAGCCGCCCGGAATTGGTCGTCGGAGAGGCCCGATCCACCGTGCAGGACCAGAGGGATGTCCACACGATTGCGGATCTCTTCGAGGAGGTCGAGCGCGAGCACCGGGGTGCCGTCATAGAGCCCGTGGGCCGTGCCCACCGCTACCGCGAGCATATCGACGCCGGTCTCCTCGACGAAGCGCTCCACCGCCGCGGGGTCGGTGAACCCCTTGCGCTGGGCCCCGAACTCCTGGTATCCCGGCCCGGACCCCACGTGACCCAGCTCCGCTTCCACTGCCGCGCCGACGGCATGCGCCGCCCGCACCACGAGCTTGGTCTGGGCGATGTTTTCTTCAATGGGCAGCTTGGAGCCATCGTACATCACATCGGTGAAGCCCGCGTTGAGCGCCATAATGCAGTGCTCGAAGCTGGCGCCGTGATCGAGGATGATGGAGACGGGAACGGTTGCGGCTTCCGCCAGCGCCTTGATGTAAGCCGTGAGTGCCTGCGGGTTCGGGCGCGTGAACATTCCTGTCCAGAGCCCGACGAATGCCGGAGCGCGCTCCGCCTCGAGCGCCTCGAAGATGCCCATAGTGCCGTGCATCTCGAATGTGTCGAAGCAGGGAATCGCATACCCCCCTGCCTGGACTTTTTTCATCTCATCGAGCATAGATACGAGTGGCATTTGGAGTTCTCCTGTTGATAGGGATCAGAGTTGGAACGTTTGAACGTTGCAACGTTTGAACGTTGGAAGGTTGGAAGGTTCGAAACTTGGGAAGTTGGTTGGTGGGTTTGTGGCGTTGCAATAGCTTGGCTTGAGCTGGGCGGCACTGGCGGTTGGGACAAGGCTCCAGGGTCC
>SLDA01000488.1 GCA_007125545.1 Thermoflexales bacterium
GATCGCGCCCGAGGATAACGACGAGGAACTGCAGTTCGCAGCGCAGCTTGGCGTGCCCTGCGTCTATACATGGGTGCGCCCTGAGCAGCGCACGTATGAGTTCCTTGTGGGCCTGCGAGAGAAGGTGGAGGCCGCAGGGCTCACGCTCTACATGACCGGTAGCATGGATGTAGGCAAGTCAGACAAGATACATCTGGCGTTGCCGGGGCGTGATGAGAAGATCGCCCAATTCCAGGAGTTCGTCCGCAACCTCGGGCGCGCGGGGATTCGTCACACGACGTTCACCTGGGAGCCCGACCAGGTCTGGTCGTCGCCGCCGACCACGGGCCGGGGCGGCGTGCAGGCGCGGCACGTCGATCTTCACGAGATGAAGCAGCGACCGTTCACCCACGACCGCGCTTACACCTCCGACGAGATCTGGGCGAATTTCGAGTATTTCATCAAGCGCATGATTCCCGTCTGTGAGGAAGCCGATGTGCGGTTATGTCTCCATCCGAACGATCCGCCCACCGACGCCCTCGGCGGCATCTCCTGTCTGATCCAGAACTGGGCCTCCTACGACCGGGCCTTTGCCATCGCCGACAGCCCCTATCTGGGGATGGAGTTTTGCGTCGGCTGCTGGCTGGAGGGTGGGGAGGCGTTTGGCAACGTGCTCGATGGGATCCGCCACTTCCAGGAGATGGGCAAGATCTTTATCGTCCACTTCCGCAATATCACCGCACCGCTGCCGGTCTTTGACGAGGTCTTCCTGGACGAGGGATATATGGATATGTACCAGGTGATGAAAACGTTCTGTGACGTCGGGTATACGGGCGCGATGACGCTCGACCACACGCCTCGTTTCGTCGGCGACTACGCCAAAGGTGGTGGCACTGCCTACGCTATCGGCTACATGCGCGCCCTAAAGGAGCGTGCGCAATCCGAATCCTCTCTCAGACAGTAAAAGGAGCCAAGTATGGTTGAGATTCTCAGCAGACCAGAGTACGAAAAAGAGGTGGCCAACACTCGCGACGACCGGATGGCCTGGTGGCGAGACGCTCGTTTCGGGATGTTCATCCACTTCGGTGCCCACACGCTTCTGGGGCGCAATGAATGGGTCATGGCCATCGAGAACTGGGACATCGGAGAGTACGAAGACGTGGCGCGCCAGTTCAAGCCCGAACCTGGCTGCACGCGAGAGTGGGCCAAGTTAGCGGCTGAAGCCGGTATGAAATATATGGTCCTGACCACCCGCCACCATGAAGGGTTCAGTCTCTGGGATAGTCAGGTGAATCCTTACAACGTCGTGGCGCATTCGGGTGGATTCGATATCGTCAAGGAGTTCGTGGAGTCCTGCCACGAGTTTGGTCTTCGGGTCGGCTTCTACTTCTCGCTGATGGACTGGCACCATCCGGACTCCTGGCGTTGTGCCTTTGATCCTGAGGCCCGTGCCCGCTTCCAGGATTTTCTCACAGGGATGCTTAAGGAGCTTCTCGGCGGGGCCTATGGGAAGATCGATATCCTCTGGTACGACGTATCCCGGCCCATGGAGTCCCACGAAGGATGGGGCTCGCTGCAGATGAATCAGATGGTACGTGATCTTCAGCCGGATATCATTATCAACAATCGCTCAAAGCTGGACGAGGACTTCTCCACCCCCGAAGAGCGCCTGACGGCAGCGGAAGGGAAGGACTGGGAAGCCTGCATGACCTTCAATCGCATCAGTTGGGGCTACCTCGACAGCGCCCAGGCCGCGCCCTATAGTTATAACTCGCACGGTATTCTCAGAATGCTGCACACGGTTTGCGAGTCCGGCGGTAACCTCTTGCTCAATATCGGTCCAAGGCCGGACGGGGGCGTACCGCCGGAGTCGATCGAACCGCTTCAGACCGTGGGGCGCTGGCTGGAGGTCTATGGCGACGCTGCCGTCTATGGTCGCCTGACGCCCGGCCAGGTCTCCCGTGCCAGCGGGACTGGGCGATTCACGCAGCGCGGGAACAAGCTCTACTTCTGGCAGTTCATCCACAGCGATCAACTCATCTTCGGTGGCTTTGAGACAAAGCTCAAATCGATCCGGCTGTTGCCTGATAGGACGCCTCTTGATTTCACCCAGACCCAACGTCAGATCGTGGTTGAACCTCCCTCACCCGATCAGTATGATTCGATTGTCAATATTACCGTGTTCGAGTTGGAGTTTGAAGAGATGCCGGTTCACCATCGGTGTAGCGCCTATCCTCAGCTGCACCTTGGCGAGGAGTTGCTTAAGTGATCTCTCTATCGCCCGGCTTTCACCCATTCTGGTTCTGGAATGACACACTGAATGCGGATGAAATTCGCTGGCAGGTAGCCGAGATGGCGGACAAGGGGGTGCGAGGCTTCTTCATCCACTCGCGCCAGGGCCTGGGCCAGCCCTACCTCTCGGATAGCTTCTTCGCGATGGTCGACGTGGCGATTGCGGCAGCCAAAGAGCACGGGATGTGGGTCCATCTCTATGACGAGTACCCTTATCCCAGCGGCGTGGCTGGTGGCGAGGTGGTGCAAGGCACGCCCCAGTATCGTGCCACGCGCCTTGTCCAGCGCACGTACGAGCTGCAGGGTGGCCCCGCGCGTGTGGAGCTCCCGCCGGGTTTGGTGCTCTCCTGCGTGGCCTATCCCCTCGTTGATGGGGCACCGGAATGGGATCGGGGTAGGGACCTACGTGCCTCAGTTGGCATGGTGTTGGTCCATACCTCGTATAATGAGATGGGGCTGACCCGCTACAACCGCAAACGTTACTTCGCCAGTGAGCCCACGCCCGTGCTTGAGGCCACTTTGCCTCCCGGTCCGCAAAGGCTGTACGTGTCAGTGCAGGCCGAGGTGGTCGGACACAAGTATTGGGATCACTTCGCGGACGTGCTCAATCCGGAGGCGGTGGAGAGGTTTATCGAGTTGACCCACGAACGTTACGCCGCGCGCTATGGCGACGAGTTCGGCGGCGTCCTGGCCTCGATCTTCGTGGACGAGACGGCGCCGGGCTGGTCACACCACCTCCCTGCCGCGTTCGAGGCCGAAGCCGGCTACGACCTGCTGGAACACCTGCCGGCGCTCCACGACCCGGAGCACCCCGACCATACCCGGGTCTCCTTCGATTACGGTTCAGTCCGCTACCGGCGCTTCTGTCAGAGCTTCGAGACCCGGATTTCGTCATGGTGCCGCGAGCATGGCCTGGCCTACTCTGGTGAGAAGGCCTCCGTTCGGCTCTCGCAACTGCGCTACATGGACATTCCCGGCTGCGAGCCGGGACATACGAAAGCCGGTGCGCAGCCTGACTGGCTCCAGGCCCGTCTTCGCAGTAATGCCAAGGCGACGGCGGGTGCTGCCTACTTCTACGAGAAGCCCGGTGCGCTCTGCGAGTGCTATCACAGCACGGGCTGGAGTGCGACCCTCCAGGACGCCAAGGCTATTGCTGATGGTCTCCTGCTCGCGGGTATTCGCTATATCGTGCCCCACGGCTTCTTCTATAGCACGCACGCGCTCAGAAAGCACGATGCGCCCCCTACTTTCTTCTACCAGATGCCCTTCTGGTCCTTCTTCGGCATGCTCTCCGCCTACATTGATCGCGTCTACGCAGCTTTCGAGGGGACCCACATCGACGCCCAGATCTTCCTGGTCGACCCCGGGAGCGGCGTACCCACGCACGAGGACCGGGCGACGTATCCGTACCTGGCTGCGTACGAAACGCTCCTCTGGGAGCTGATGCGAGCTCACCTCGACTATCACATCGTCGATACCGATATTCTGGCAGCGGGCACCATGCGGGCGGGACAGATCGTTGTGCGGGAGGTCGCCGCGCGAATCGTCGTGGTACCTGCGATGCCCGTGGTTGAGCCGCCGCTGCAAGCGTGGCTCGACCGCTTCACGGCTGCCGGAGGGACCGTGATCCACTGCGACCTCGAAACCGAACAGGGTATGGTCATCCGCCGATTGCTCAAGACCGTGCAACCCAGCTTGAGCGCTCTCGTCGACGGCGCGGAAGCGGGCGACCTCCTGCTGGTCAAACGGGTGGGGCCTGGGCGGACCTTCTGGTTTGGGTTCAACAGTGGCACTGAGAATCTGCACGTCACGTTCCAGGCGCCTACTGCCCTGCGCGAGGTGGCGCTGGATCCGTCGTTGCCGCCGGCGCTTCGATGTGAGGATGATACCATAACGCGCACGGTTGCGCCCTTCGAGTCTTTCCTGCTGGAGTCCGTGCCGGTTGATGCGCAGGTAGCCGGGCACGTGTCTTCACCCGAATTCCCCGCGCCGCTTCCCGTGATCCCGGTGCGGGTCGGGGGGCCCGCTGAGGTGTGTGCCCACAACGCGAACTTGATGCGCTTGGGCATGTGGCGGATGGCGCTGCGACAGCCGGACGGCAGCTACGGCCCTGAGGCTTCGGTCGAGGGGATGCCCCTGGCAAACCAGTTGGCTGCCTCGGGTTTGCCCTTTGCCCCCCGGTTTGACACCTACTTCGGCCATAGGCCTGACATCGCGCTGCCTGAGATGACGGTACGCTATACCATTTCCTTTGAGAAGGACTACGAGGGGGGTGTCGAGTTGGTGATGGAGCCCGGCTCCATCGTCGGGGATTGGCACGTCGTCGTAAACGGGGCAGGTCCCCTTACCGCAAACGACTTCCGTCCGGCGACGGCCCACGTGCGCGGCAGCCTGGGTGTCGACATCACCGGTCTGCTGGTCTCAGGGCAGAATACGCTTTGGGTCGAGGTGACTACCGACCGGCTTGACGAGGGCCTGCTCAACTGCCTCTACCTGGCGGGAGACTTTGGCGTGACGCTGGCGCCGCTGGCGCTTGTCGCGCCGGTCGAAGAAGGTCGCTTTGAGGACTATGTCGGCAACCGACTGCCCTTCTACGCCGGTGTGGTCGATATCACGACGCACTTCGAGCTGGCAGCGCTTCCTGACGAGGAGCACGCGCTCCTGCGTTTTGATTACGGCGAGAGAGCGTGTCACGAGGCAACGGAGGTCGCGGTGAATGACGGGGCCTACCAACCGCTCCTCTGGGAGCCGCGGCAGATGGTGGTCCCGGTTCGTGACTTGCGTGTGGGCGACAATCGGCTTCGTACGCGCGTTCACACCACACTCATTCGCGCCTTCGAGGGCCAGTGGTTTGACTACGCCGAGCACCGGTACCGTCCCCTTGTGCAAGACGGCGCGCTCGCTGAGGCCGGTGTGCGTTGACATCCTGCAGAAGGTATGATATTCTGCAGGCACAGTAAGAACGTTTTTTTCTGACCGCGATTGCTGTTTTGCCACACGTTGAAATAGTCTTTGGGAAAGGAGGTGACGTCACGCAGAGAGTGCTTTAAGATCTCCATTCACATCTCCCAAGTTTAACCCCAGGAGGCTGGCAATGCGCAGACTAACTCTAAACCTACTCATGATTCTCGCGCTGGCGGTGAGCCTATCACCGGCAGCTTTCGCACCACCGCAAGTCACTGCAGCCACTACCCAAACCCCGCTAGCCGCTCAGGCGGCTCCGTTCTCACCAACCGGTCGGGGAGCCCCCCCGCATCTTGAGCCGGTACCGGATGAGATTCTGACGCTCTTCGCGGACGGCATGTCTGCCGAAGAGTTTGTCGCTCTGGCAGGCTATGTACCCCGCGCCCTGGAGGGCATTGTCGAAGGCGACGCCCTGATGATCATTGAGATGGAAGCGGATCCCGTCGCCGTCGGGTATGCCGCGCGGCGCGGAACGCCGGCGCCGATGAGTGTCGATGCAGTTCAGGACGCGATTACCGCGTTGGAGGCGGCGCAGGCACGGATCGCGCCGCGGCTTGCGGGCCTGGGCGTGGAGGTTATCTCGAACTACACCGTGGTCTACAATGGCTTCCAGGCATTAGTTCCGCTAGACCAACTGAACGCGATCCGTGCGCTGCCGGGTGTGAAGGCCGTGCATCGTGCGCCGATTCACGAACCGGCTCTTGGAGCGAGCGTCGACCTGATCGGCGCCTCTCAGGTCTGGCAGGATCTCGGTTATGATGGCACCGGCATCACGATCGCGATCATCGACACGGGCATCGACTACACGCACGCCGCTTTCGGTGGACTGGGGAACCCGCTTGCCTACTCCCTCAATGACCCCACCATCATCGAGCCCAACACCTTCCCCACCGATAAGGTCATCGCGGGATGGGACTTCGCGGGAACGCTTTATCACGCAGGTTGTCCTGCAGCCGATGAAGCCGCCGGCATCTGCACCCGGATTCCCGATCCTGACCCCGATCCCCTGGACGAGCACAGCCACGGGACGCATGTCGCCTCCATTGCCGCGGGTCTGGCTGTCGGCGATGTGATGACCGGTACAGCCCCCGGCGCCACGCTGATGGCGCTGAAGGTCTTCGGTCAGGACGGCAGCACGGCGCTGACCATGGATGCGCTGGAATGGGCCACGTTGCAGTATCTCTACACCGGCAAGCCCGAGGTCATCAATATGTCGCTGGGCGCCAACTTCGGGACCGCCGATGAGGCGGACCCCAGTGTATTCGCCACGAACAATGCCGCCGACGTCGGGATTGTGGTTGTTGCCTCGGCAGGCAACGCGGGCAATAACTCTTATATCACCGGTTCGCCCGCGACTGCGGATCGCGCGATTTCGGTCGCCGCCAGCACTACGGGCTACGTGACCGGTCCCACGATCAACGTCGTCGACACTGACTACATCACGCAGACCAACATCGTCTATTTCGCCTCTGCCTTCGATGCGGGTGGTGATTTCGATGAGGAGGTTCTCGCTCCGCTCGGGTACGCAGGCAACCTGGATGGCGCTGAGGACAACCTACTCTGCACGACAGACGGGATTGCTGACGATGCGCTGGAGGGCCACGTGGCGTTGATCCAGCGTGGGGTCTGTGCCTTCACCGTTAAGGTCAACAATGCTGCCTCGCTGGGCGCCGTCGCCGCCATTATCTTCAACAATGCACCTGGCCCCATCACGATGGCGGGCGATCCGGTTGTTATCCCGGCAGGCTCGATCCAGCAGCAGGATGGTCTGAATCTCGTCCCGGCTGATGGTGAGATGGTCATCGTCAGTGCCCAAGATGATGTGGTTACAGTGCCCGATCCCTATACGCCGGCCGACAGCATTGCGACCTTCTCATCCCGCGGGCCGCGCGGGACCGACTCTTTCCTCAAACCCGACATCACCGCACCCGGCGTCGGGATCTTTGCGGCTGACTTCAGCACCGGTGTAAGTGGCGTCAGCATGGGTGGAACGTCGATGGCGGCACCGCACATTGCGGGCGTGGCTGCGTTGATGGTCCAGGCCAACCCCGACTGGACGCCTGAACAGGTTAAGGCCGCTATGATGAATACGGCGGTCGACCTGGTCGATGATACACCGATCCCACTCAGCGGTGCGGGTCGGGTGGACGCTTATCGCGCGGTGCGCGGTGAAGTCACCGCGATCGGCGATGAGCATCTGGTCGGCCTCAACTATGGCGTGATTTTCTCCCGGAACGACACCGTCACCCGCGTCAAGAACGTGGCTGTGACCAATCACAGCGGCAGAGCTCAGACCTACAATGTAGGTTGGGCTTTCCAGGAGGGCTCTCGCACCTTGGGCGCCGACATGACCGTCGAACCCTCGAGGATTCGCATCGACGCCGGTGAGACCGCGGTCGTGACCGTTACCCTCACCCTGGACTTTACCGTAATCCCGGTTGAGTTCAGGACTGTTGAGGAGTACTTTGGTTTCATAACCTTCGACCACGACCTCCATATGATGTATCTGCCCATCGTGCTTCAAACCGCTGACGTGGAGCCAGACGGCAGTGTGGGATCCGCGGCTGCATCGATGGTCGCGGGCAGGGTGCGTGTGCCTTTCTACTTCCAGCCGCGGCCTTACTCGCAGTTGGAGGTCGAATCTGAGGGCGTGATCGAAGACCCGGTTACCGACTCCGTGATGATCACGATGACCCATCAAGGGCCGATCACATCCAGCACCTATATGCTCCCGGCGCTGGTCTGGAACGACACGCCCGATCCCGATATGACCGGTCCGGCTGACATACGTCTCTTCGGTATGGACTACGGGTGGACCCACGGTACCTTCGGCGACATGATCGAGGTGGCCATCAACACATGGGACTACTGGCACGTACCGCAGCCCTTCTTCGCGGAGTTCGATCTCTATATCGACGCGAACCAGGATGGGATGTACGACTTCGTCAACTTCAACTACAATTTTGGGGCGGTCTTCGGCACCGGTCATGACAATACCTGGGTCGTCATTCAGGTCGACCTTGCCACCGGCATGGTCGATCTGGGCAGCCCGTTCCTCATCTACACCGACTACAATGCCTCCTATATGGAGTGGTGGCTCCCCGCCGCCTGGCAGGGTCTCGGACCGGAGAATTCCACCTTCGACTACCAACTGCTGGGCTTCGATGAGGAGGGTGTGAGTGAGACGCCACCAGGGCAGTTTGACTATGCCCGCTCACCCTTCATGTGGAGCATCTCCCACGATCCCGGTCCTGCAGATCTCGAGGCTACGGCTGAGGTGATGATCGATGATCTGGACGGCTATCTCTACAGCGAGCCCGTAGGCGTGATGCTAATCGACTATCGCGGCGACCCCCGCAACGTGAATGGCGGGCAGGCGTACTTCGTGCCGATCGAGGTCGATGTACTTGACTAGGGCTTAAGGTTCAAGCAGCTTAGTCGTGTGAGCCGCTTGGATCAGGACCGGCGCAGGCCGAATCCTGGCTGAAACAGCTCAACGACAATCGGTAGAGAGGGCAGGGGCTTGTCCCCCTGCCCTCTTCTCGTTTTTTCCCCGTCCCTGCCTTGCGCTTTCATACATTCAGCATAAGCTAACCCCATAAGTGACCCTCACGACAGTAGACTTGGAGGTGATCGTCATGTCTTCGGAATCGACGCTTGCTCAGACGCCGCCGATGGGATGGAATAGTTGGAACACCTTCGGCGGGCGCATCAACGAAGCGGTCATCCGCGAAACTGCGGATGCTATGGTCAGCACAGGACTGAAGGATGCCGGGTACGAGTATGTTGTGATCGACGACCTGTGGGAGGCCGATGAGCGAGTGGAAGGGCGCCTCACGTGGGATTCGGAGATCTTCCCCAACGGCATTCCGGCTCTCGCCGACTATGTTCATGACAAGGGCCTCAAGTTCGGCATCTATTCCTGCGCTGGGAGCCACACTTGTGCGGGCAAACCCGCCAGCTATGGCTATGAAGAGGTCGACGCCCAGACCTTCGCGGAGTGGGGTGTGGACTTCCTGAAGTACGACTTTTGCTATGCGCCGGCCGGAGTGGATGGCCCGATGCTTTACAGGCGTATGGGCCAGGCGCTGCGCGCGACGGGCCGCCCTATCCTTTACAGCCTCTGCGAGTGGGGCAGCCACAAGCCCTGGGAGTGGGGTGCTACAACGGGAGGCCATATGTGGCGCACCACCGGCGACATCTATGATGCCTGGGAGTCGGTTCTGGATCTGGGTTTCGGGAGGCAAGTGGGCTTGGAAGCCTATGCCGGGCCCGGACGTTGGAACGATCCTGATATGTTGATCGTCGGTATGCACGGTGAGGGCAATGTCGCCCGGGGCGGCTGTACTGACGTGGAATACCGGAGTCATTTCAGCCTCTGGTGCATGCTCGCGGCTCCTCTGATGATCGGCTGTGATGTCCGCAACATGAGCCAGGCCACCAGCGACATCCTGCTTAATACGGAGGTGATCGCTCTCAACCAGGACCTACTCGGGCGGCAGGGGTACAAGGTGGGCTCGATCGATTGGGGCGGAGAGCAGGCGCAGGTCTGGGCCAAACCCTTGCTCGACGGCTCGATCGCGGTCGCAATGTTCAACTTGGGCGATATGCAGGGGCGCCGCATTGCAGTCGCCTGGGAGTCGCTGGGCCTGCACGACCGCCGGCCTTGCACCGTGCGTGATCTCTGGGCGCACGAGGATCTCGGCACTTTTACAAGTAGCTTCTCTGCCCGAGTCGACTCACATGACGTGATGCTGGTCCGCTTGACGCCCACCACGGAGGTGTGAAGTAGTGTACCGATTCGCAGGTTTCGGTTGGCCGTTGTCAGCTTCCGATTTTCGGCGAATGATCCGTAGTGAGATCCCAAACTGAAAACTGACAACTGTTTCTCAAGGAGCGAATTATGCCGTACGAGTTGCCTTTCCGACAGATACATCTGGATTTTCACACGAGTGAGGCCATTGACGGGATCGGCGCGGATTTTGACCCGCAGACCTTCGCCGACACTTTGGCCCGGGCGCACGTCAATTCGATCAACATCTTTGCCCTCGGGCATCATGGCTGGATCTACTTCGACTCGAAACGCTTCCCCGAGGCGGTCCATCCGCACCTCGACACGGAGCTACTCCCGCAACAGATTGAGGCCTGTCACGCGCGCGGTATAAAGGCGCCACTCTATGTCTCCGTGCAGACCAACGAGATGCTCGCCCAGCGCCACCCGGAGTGGCGCGTGGTTACCGCGGACGGACGGCTGTATGGTCCGGCGCCCTATGAAGACGGCTTCTGGCACCTGCTCTGTCTGAACACCCCTTATGTCGATCACCTCAAGGCCTTCGTCGATGAGGTCCTGGAGACGCTGCCCGTCGATGGCTTCTGGTTCGATATCGTCGATGCCCGTGATTGCTCCTGCCGGTACTGCAAAGAGGGAATGCTGGCGAAGGGATTGGAGCCTTCTCGCACCGAGGACCGAATGCAGTACGCGACGCAGGTGCTCCACACCTTCGTCCGGGATATGACGGATTTTGTGCATGCCCGCAGCCCCGAGGCTCTCATCTTCTACAATGCCGGACACGTGGGCCCACGTCACCGACCGATGCTGGATGCCTTCACCCACCTGGAGCTGGAGTCGCTTCCGAGCGGTGGGTGGGGCTACCTGCACTTTCCGATCACGGCGCGCTATACCCGCACGCTGGGCATGGATTTCCTGGGTATGACCGGTAAGTTCCACACCTCCTGGGGCGACTTCCATTCCTTCAAGAATCCGGCGGCGCTGGAGTTCGAATGCTTCCACATGCTGGCGCTCACCGCCAAGGTCTGCGTTGGCGATCAGTTGCATCCCCGCGGCGTGCTCGACCCGGCGACCTACGAGCTGATCGGCGACGTCTACGCCTCCGTTAAGGCGAAAGAACCCTGGTGCGCCGGGGCCGAGCCGGTCGCCGAGATCGGCGTCCTCACGCCCGAGGAGTTCGCGTCCGGAGCGCACCGTGCCGAGATCGATTTCCGGCCCATTATGGGTGCCGTGCGGATGCTGCAGGAGGGCAAGCATCAGTTCGATGTCATCGACTCGAAGTCCGACTTCAATCACTACAGGGTCTTGGTGCTCCCGGATCGTGTCCCCGTCGAAGGCGCGCTCGCGCAGAAGCTGCAGGCTTTCGTGGATGCGGGGGGCGCCCTCATCGCCACCTTTGCCTCGGGAATGAACGCAGCCGAGACTACGTTCGCGCTCGACGAGCTGGGGGTCTCGCTCGCGGGTGAGGGACCTCGTGATCCGCAGGGCGATCTGGTACGGGGTAAGGAATACCCATCTCACAACTACGCGGAGTATCTGCTGCCTCGCGAGTCGCTGCGTGAGGGGCTTCCTGCGACCGAGCACGTCATGTATATCCGCGGGATGCTGGTCAAAGCGCAACCGGACGTCGAGGTCTTGGCCGATACTGTCGCGCCCTACTTCGACCGGACCTACAAGCACTTCTGTTCTCACCGGCAGGCGCCCTCCTCAGGGCGCGTCAGCCATCCGGCGACGGTCCAGAAAGGACGTGTCATTTACTTTAGTCATCCGCTCTTTACCCAGTACCAGACAAAGGCGCCACTCTGGTGCAAGACCCTCTTCCTGAACGCGTTGCGCCGGCTTTTACCCGAGCCTGTTGTGGAGGTAGGCGCGCCATCGGCGACGATCGCCGCGCTGAATCAGCAGCCATACGAGGGCCGGCTAGTGCTGCACCTGCTGCACTACGTCCCCGAGCGTCGCGGTGATGCCTTCGACGTCATCGAGGATGTCTTTTCCCTCTACGACATCCCGGTATCGATCAGGGTCGCCGAGACCGTCAAGGCGGTTACCCTTGTCCCGCAAGGCGAGGCAGTCGACTTCCAGATGGAGGGGGAACGGGTCACCTTCACCGTGCCCCGAATCACGGGCCACCAGATGGTCGAGGTTACCTAGTGAACGCGCGACCCAATATCCTCTTCCTGATGAGTGACGAGCACCGCGCCGATGTCGCGGGCTTTGCAGGCAATCCCGTGGTGCGCACCCCCGTACTCGACGAGTTGGCCCGGACTGGGACTGTCTTCAATAACGCGTATACGCCCTCGCCCATCTGCATTCCCGGGCGGCAGTGCATGATGTCCGGGCAGTTGCCCCAGACCTGCGGCTGCCGCCGCTATGGCGAGGACCTCCCGCCCGGCACGATGACCTTTGCCCGGCGGCTGGCGCAGTATGCTTACCACAGCACCTGCTCCGGCAAGCTTCACCACGTGGGGCAGGATCAGATGCAGGGGTGGACGACACGTGTCGCGCCGGACGCCGAGATCTACGAGCCCCACATCGAGGGTCGCGTTGCGAGCGAGTTCGCGCGCTACACCCCCGAGCGCGGCACCGGCAAGCGCAGCAACCAGATCGAGATCGAGCGGGCCGGCATCGGCGAGGGTCCCTGCCGGCAGCGTGACCGCAGGGCGCTGGACGCCGCGCTGGACTACGTCGACCAATACTTCGCCGATTCCTGGTACGATCGGCCCAAGCTTCCACGACCGCTCCTCCTCAAGCTGAGCTTGCTCCAACCGCATTACCCCTTCTACACTGACGAGGCGAAGTTCACCTACTATCTGAACCGGGTGCCGCTCTACCTGGAGGAGCGCTTCGACCATCCCGTGCTCTCACGCACGCAGGCAGGCGCGCCGGTGACCGCGACGCCGCGCGACGTCCGGCGAGCTACCGCCGCCTATTACGGCATGGTGGAGAGCGTTGACACGGCCTACGGGCAGTTGATGGCGCGCCTGGCTTATCTCGGACAGGATCTGGACAACTGGATCATTGTGTACACGACGGATCACGGCGATATGCTGGGTCAGCACGGGATCTGGGAGAAGACGCAGTTCTACCAGGGCTCCGTGCGCGTGCCGTTGATCATCCGCTGGCCCAAGCACTTTGCGGGTGGGCAGGTGATCGACGAAAACGTGAACCTGTGCGATCTCTTCGCTACCCTGTGCGATCTCTCCGGCGTGCCGGTGCCGCCTGGTCTTGATAGCCGCAGTCTGGTGCCCCTGATGCGTGGGCAGCAGGAGGACTGGCACAATGAGTCCATATCGCAATACGGGAGCGATCGCGTGATGATCAAGCAGGATCATCTGAAGTACCAGTATTACGGTGAGACGGCTCCGGAGGTCCTGTTCGACCTGGCGCAGGATCCCGCAGAGACCACCAACCTCGCTGATGATGGTACCTACGCTGCCGACATGGCCCGTTTTCGCGAGCGGCTGGCAGCGCTCGGGCACGGTCCGGACGCTGACCCGAATTACGTCAACGCAGGGTATGCTTGAGCGTCATTCCCAAGGAGTGGATAAGCCCATGACACTAACTAACGCGACAGCATTTGAGGCTGACTATCGCCATATCGTCGCCGCGGCCCAGAACCGGCGTCCGGCGCGGCTGCCGATCTATGAGCACATTATCAACCCCGGCTTTATGGAGGCCGCGACAGCGACTGACTTCGCCGCGTTGGCAGGTGGCGATGACGCGGACCTGGCCCGTTATTTCGAGCATTACTGCGCCTTCTTCCGCGATATGACCTACGACACGGTTTCTTTCGAGGTCTGTATCACGGCGATCCTGCCGGAGGGTGGGGCGCTCTTGGGCGAACACCCTGGCCCCATCCAGACCCGGGCCGATTTCGAACGCTATCCCTGGGATGAGCTTGCGGACCGCTACTGGGCGGTCGCTGACCGCCAGTTTCGTGCGCTTGCGGTAGCGATGCCCCCCGGCATGCGGGCGCTTGGGGGGGTGGGGAACGGCCCATTTGAGATCAGCGAGGATCTTGTCGGTTACGAGCACCTGGCCTATATGTCCCACGACGATCCCGAACTTCACGCCGACCTCTATCGCAAGATCGGTGACCTGATGGTCTCTATTTGGGATGAGTTCTTGCGCCGGTATGGGGACCTCTACGCGGTCTGTCGCGCGGGCGACGACCTGGGCTACAAGGTCAGCACGCTGATCTCGCCCGATGCCATCCGCAAGCACATTGTCCCGCCCTAC
>SLDA01000156.1 GCA_007125545.1 Thermoflexales bacterium
CGCGTGTCGAGATCGAGCCTGGGCTTCAGCAAGCACTCGAGCGGAATCCGGACACCGGCTATCTGATCTACCTCGCGGCACGACCCGATCTTGGCCCGGCTTACACAATGGACTGGGAAGCCCGCGGGCGCTTTGTTGTCGACGCGCTCCAGGCCACCGCCGAGCGCTCCCAGGCGCCGGTACGCGCCTATCTTGAAGCCCAGGGCGCACGCTTCACCACCTTCTGGATCGACAATGTCATCGCCGTGGAGAGCTCAGGTACCGCTACGCTCCAGGGACTCAGCAGCTTCCACGAAGTCGCGGTACTGCGCGCCCGCCGCACGCCGGTCCTATACGAGCCAGAGATGACGGCGTCCGCGCCTCAGACGGCGTCCGCCTCTATGGCCATTGAGCCCAATCTCGTGCAGGTCGGTGCAGAGTTGGCCTGGGAATTCGGGTACACGGGTAAGGGGCTTGTCGTCGCAAACATCGACACCGGGGTGCGGTTTACTCACGACGCCCTGCGCACCCAGTACCGGGGCAATCTCGGCAGCGGTTATGACCACAACCACAACTGGTGGGATCCCTACGGCACCTACCCGAGCGCTCCTGACGACCACCACGGTCACGGCACTCACGTGATGGGCACGATGGTCGGCAACGACGCCGGCGCCAACCGGATCGGTATGGCGCCGGCTGCTCGCTGGATAGCCTGCCGCGGATTCGCCGGTACGCACCCCGACACGGCCCTTCTGGAGTGCGCCCAGTGGGTCGCCGCCCCATGGGACCTGTCGGGCAACAACGCCAACCCGGACCTCCGCCCTCACGTGGTCAACAATTCCTGGGGCGACTGTAGACAACACTATGACGGCTGGTACCAGGGAGTGATCGACGCGTGGCAGGCGTTGGGCATCTATCCCGTTTTTGCCAACGGGAATCGGGACATCTGCGGATATCCGTCCCCTCCACCCTGCAACACTGTGGGTAACCCAGCCCGCTACGCCAATGTCACCGGCGTGGGCTCCACCGGAAGCAGCAACGGTGCGTACGCAAAGCACTCCAACCGTGGACCTACGGATGCACCCGGCCTGCAAGGTCTGAACGGCTATCCTACCCTGAAGCCCCAGGTAGTCGCGCCGGGCGTCTCCATCCGCTCCAGCGCTACCGCCAGTGATAGCAGCTATTTAGTCGCTACGGGCACCTCAATGTCAGCGCCCCACATCTCCGGGCTGGTCGCGCTCGCCTGGCAGGCAGGCCCCTGTCTCATCGGCGACTACCTCGCGACCCGTAACCTGATCGAGCAGACGGCACGACCCGTTACAACAGGGCTTCCGGAAACGGGCTGCGCCGGCGAAGGGCCAGACCAACTGCCGAACCAGTCCACAGGCTGGGGCGAGATTAACGCCGTCACCGCCGTCGAAGCAGCCGCCGACCATTGTCTCACCCACCGCCATCTCTCCGGCGTTGTACGCGACGCCCTCACCGGATGGCCCCTCTATACTGAGATTCGGGTAGTCGGAGATGGATCGTTGGGAGCTGCAGTGACGCCCTCGATGGAACATGATGTCGCCTGGACCAATCCCGTGACGGGCGCCTACAGCCTCACACTTGCCCACGATGCGCCCGTCCCTCTCACCTTCACGGCGTGGGTCGAAGGCTACGAACCCCAAACCATCACGCTCCCGCCCCTCACGGGTACGACAACCCTGGATGTCGATCTCGTCGCAGACCTGGTCGCATGCATCGCACCGGGCTACGAGCAACACAACACAACCCTCCTCGCAGAGTCCTTCGACACGGACCCAACCGCCCTTCCTCCCGACTGGGCACAGGTCGTCGTCAGCAGCGCAGTATGCCCCTGGGCTACCAGCGTCAGCGGCACAGATGCCGCCTGGGCCACCAGCGCCACCACCCGGCATCCCTCCGGCTATCCGCCCCGCAGCGGTCCCGGGCTCGTCTATTTCAACTCCTACTCCACTTGCCCCGGAGCCGCAACCCGGCTCTATCGTACAGCCGGCCTCGACTTGAGCACAACCTCCACGGCCCAGCTCTCGGTGTGGCTTTTTGAGGATGATGAATATCCTACCGAAAACGATCGGGTGCAGGTCCAGGCCTCCACAGACGGGGCCGCGACCTGGGTCGACGTGGGCACCCCGCTCAAGCGCTATGGCCCGTCGATAATGTGGCGTGAGCATCAGATCGATCTGAGCGCCTACACCGGTCCCGGGATGAACGGTGTCCAAGTCGGCTTCCTCGGCATCAGCGAGTACGGCAACGATCTGCACATCGACGATGTCGTCGTCAGCAGCACGATCTGCGCCCCCGCGGGCGGAGGCTTGGTCGTCGGCCATGCGCGCGACGCCAACACGCTCGCTCCGCTGCGGGGTGCCTGGGTCGAGAACGAGAGGGGCCACACCACGACCTCGAGGATGACGCTCGATCCCGCCGTGGAGGATGGATTCTATACCCTGTTCATGCCCGAGGGGACCTCTATTCTGACGGCCACAATGGCGGGCTATGGGTTCGGCGTCGCTGAGGTAACGATAGGTGCAGGCGAAACGGTAGCACGCGACCTCCTGCTGTCCACCGGGTACCCGGTCGTCTCGCCGCCCGAGCTGCATGCCATCGTCGAACTGGGAGCGGGCACAACGCTCGATCTGTCTTTGCGCAACGACGGCGACGAGCCCTACAGCTATAGCGTCCTGCCACGTGAACGCGACGGAGCCGCTACCGTAGCCTGGTTAGCAGCAACTCCTGTTATGGGCAGTCTGGCGCCGGGCACGCAGCAACGTATCGAGGTCACGTTTGATAGCACCGCCGTCTCACAACCGGGTCACTACCTGGCAGATCTCCAGATCGTCAGCGACACCCCCTATGCCATCCTGAGTGTCCCGGTGACGATGACCGTGCAGCCGGCACCGGGCTCGGCCCTTCTGACGGGCACGATAACCGGGCTCGGCCTCTGCGATCGCGCCCCTGTTCCCCTGGCCGGTGCTACCGTGACGGTCGAAAGCAGCCGGAGCACGTGGATATTGACAACCGGACCGGCGGGTGACTACAAACTCTGGCTGGACGCTGCCGAAAGCCCCGTCACGATCACCGCCACAGCACCAGAGCACCTATCAGTGCAGCGCACCAACGTCGGCCTCACTGCCGGGCTGACCACCACGATCAATCTGGATCTGCGGCTCGACGCGCCCTGCATCAGTGTGGAGCCCGAGGTGCTCCAGGTTAGCCTTGCGCCTGAGGAGGTTATCACGCTGCCCATCGCCGTCGCCAACACCGGCGCCGCGGAATTCGACTATCTTCTGGAGAAGGCGGAGGGCGGATTCGAACCGGATCGGACCCTATTGAGGCAGACGATATCAACAGCGGTGACGAGCGATGGCGTGCCATGGCTCTCCGCACACCCCAGCAGCGGCACGCTCGATCCCGGCGCTGCCCAGACTATCAGCATCACCCTCGATGCACGCATCGCGCATAACCCGGGTCATTACGTCGCGACGCTACATCTCACCGGCGGCGACCCCGTGACGTCGGTCGCGAGCATTCCCGTGACCCTGATCGTAACCTTCGTACCGGAGAATGCCGCTCCATTCCAGGTCTATCTGCCCCTCCTGACAAGATAACGTAGAAGCCTGGTTGCCACTCCCGACGATCTGGGGAAAACTCGCGCGCCGCCCACCCTTGACCCCGCTGGCGTTTTCCCCGAGTTCGGGTATTCTGGTCCCCGACATTCCAGAGAGACCATGACCGACCCGGGCGCATCACACCGGAGCGGGCGACCGCTTCAGACGAAGCAAACGCTCCAACTTGTACGACCCCGTCGGGCGTCGCGCTCCACGCTGGGTGGAGCGCGCTGTACAACGAAGCCAGGAGCCACTGATGCCATCGCCGCACAACGCCGCACGACCGACTCACCATCAGGTGTGGCTGTTTGCCGTCAGTCTTGTCATGATCGCGGGACTGTTTATCTGGGCCGCCCCGGCCTTGCTGGACAACCAAACGCCTGCAGACAGTCCACCGTCTGAGGCGCCCACGCCGTC
>SLDA01000384.1 GCA_007125545.1 Thermoflexales bacterium
GGCGTCTGAGACGAAGAGTAAGAAAAAAGCCGGGGATTCAGGATGACTTGAATCCCCGGCAGTGGTGCCACACCCGGAGTTTTCGGCTACGCCAGTTCCTTCAGCCGCGCAAGCGCGTCGGCATGGTTCGGTTCCTGCTCCAGCACGGTCTCGAACGCCTCCCGCGCCTCTTGGCGATGACCTAGCCCCATATGCCCCAGGCCGATCACATACATCAAGTGGGTACGGCGGCGGGTCTCCATATCCGCCTCGGCAAAGACAAACTCCGGCACGGAGGTGGCAAAGCCCTGCTGGGCCTGCTCCTCCAACGCCGCACGTGCTCCATCCAGCAGCCCATTGAGTTTAGCATCGGCTTCCGCCTCGCGGCCCAGCGCCTGCAGAGCCAGAGCCTGATAGTAAACGGTTTCGGACGCACCCGAGCTTCGAGCATTCAACACCTTCCCAAAACTGGCCTCGGCACCGGCATGCTGGCCTAGCACTTGCCGGGCCAGTCCGGTATAGTAATGCACGTCAGTGTCGGGCCAGAGAAGATGCTTGCGCTCGCCGAGGTTGGCAGGATAGGGCGCTTGCGCCGCCTCGAAATGCTCCAGCGCCGCCTGGGCATCACCAGCGTCCAGAGCCTGGCGGCCCAGTAGTAGATGGGCACAGACATATTGGCGCGAGACCAAGCCTGTGCCACCCTCCCAGGGATGGAAGCGGCGCGAGAGGACGTAGTCGAGCGCCTTCTTGGGCTGTCCGGTCTGGTTATAGAGAGCGGCGATCTCCACCGAGAGGTCATCGCGCTGGCGCACGAGATCCAGGTGCTGCTCCAGCAGAGACAGCCGGTCCTCCGGTGAGACACCGGTACGCCGCCGGAGCTGGTCCAGTTCCGAGAGCACGCGCCCGTCATGCGGGTTGAGCTCAAACGCTCTCTCATAAGCCTTGAGCGCGCTCTCGGGGTCGTGCTCCACGTTGTAAGCAGCGATGCCGAGATTGCGCCAGGGTGTGGCAAAGTCAGGAGCAAGCTCGGTCGCCCGCTTCCACTGTGCGATGGCAGCGTCGTAGCGCTTCTTGTCGTAGTAGAGATTGCCCAGGTAGTACGCAACCTTCGCATCCTCTGGCTGCAGCCTCTGTACTTGCTCAAGAATCTGCATCTCCTCCAGCCGAACGGGGAAGCAGTAGTCGGTGGGCAGCTCTGAACCGCGTCGATAAGCGGCTTGGGCCGCGCCCGCGTCCCCCATCTCTCCGGCAAAGGCGCCCAGGGCATAGAAGACCATCGGGTATACGCTGCCCTCCTGTACTTCGACAAGCCGCCCAAGTAAGTCGCGAGCCTCGGCCCACAGCCCCGCATTGGCATAATCGAACGCCATATCAAGGTAGGCCTGGATCTTGGAAAGGCCGGCCTCTACAGACCCGTCGACATCCACCGCCATCAAGCCGGTCAACTCTCCGAGTTGAGTCTCCGCCGCGGCAGCTTGGCCCTGAGCTCGGGTGATCCAGATGGCCTCATTCCGCGACATCAGATCGAGCGGGTCGAGGTCCACCGTCTCACAGACAAGTTGCGCAGCCTCGCCCAGCTGTCCCAGATGGCGGAGGACGGCCGTCTTCAGATTACGCGCCTTGATGTTCAACGCATTCGTCAGCAGCGACCGTGTCAGGTGGTCCAACGCTCGATCATAGTCACCACGATGAATGTCAATCTCGGCCAGGGCGTAGTAGCCGGGTGCCTGCCAGGCATAGCTCCAGATCGCCTTGTAGAGGGCATCATAGGCGGCGTCCAGCTTCCTCTCCGCCTTGAGAGTCACGCCCAGATTGTAGAAGGCTTCGCCGTCACGGGGATTGGGGTTGCGTCGAGTGAGCTTATCAATAGCAGCTTGGAAGTAGGCTCTTGCGGCGTCGAACTCGCCGCGGCGGAGCCGAACCAGACCCATCGCGTTGTTGCAGCGTACGTCAGTGGGGTCCTTGGCAAGCGCCGCTTCCCAATAGGGCTCGGGGTCGATGGTGGGGTGGCGGTACTGCTCTAAGTGCAGGCCCGTAAGGTAGAGCTCCTCGATCGTCTTGAAGGTCTCAGGAGGCGGCGGAGGCGTCATTTCTGCGGGTAATTCCGGCACCTCGATGGTCTGGGGGACGTAGCGGATCAGCTCACGGCCCTCGGCGTCGACCACCCGCAGCAGCAGGTCTGTCTCCGTAACATCCTCGGGAAGACGGATTCGGGTCACCAGAGGATTCCCCGGGGCGATGTTTTGTGTACTTTCACCCAATATGCGGTCGCCGGCATTTAGGGTCACCGTAAGATCTTCCAACGGCTCCGTGACGGCGACGCCGGTCTGGACCTCCCCGTCGATGACCTCGAGATTCACCGCCACGCGGCGGTTGGCATTCTTGGCGGGGCCGATCTTCTGAACCGGATACCAGAACTGGCTGAAGGTCTTGGTCTCATAGGGCTGCATCCAGGAGAAGTCAGGCTGGTTATCGGTATAGACGCCGGCCATCAACTCGATGTAGGGACCATCGGCGTCCGTGAGATTCGCCTCCCAGCCCTTTGCGAACTCGCCAGCGCCCCATGTGAACATCTTCTTCCCGGGCGCGATGTGCCGGTTGGCTACGTGCAGGATGCCCGCGTCGGCGCGGTGATCGTAGCCGCCGAAGTAATCGTAATCGGTGTCCCACACGAAGTAGGAGGTGGGCACGGGGATGTTGACGTATCGGCTGAGATCGGTGCCCTCACCGTTGTTACCGTAGTCGATGCCGTAATATTCGCCGCGAGCAACCGGATAGTGGGACATCGACCGCTTGGAGTGATCCGTGACGGTAGTCACATCGGGAGGGAAGACGACCTCATAATCCTCGTGGACATGCACGCCGACGTTGATCCACCAGAGAAAGGTCTGAACCTCGGGCGTGCGGTTGTAGAGCCGGACCTTCATCTCGAAAAAGGCCTTGTCGGGATAGAGGCAGACGCCGACCATGCCCTTCATCCGCTGAAGCGGGTCGTGCTCGCTGAACCAGACGGTCGTGCTGCCGTCGGGATGCTCCTCGATCAGGTGGTGCGTGGGCATAAACGTCGAGGGGCGGTGGTGCTGGGGCCAGTTGTACTCGATGCCGCCCGAGACCCACGACCCGAACAGACCGATGAGAGCCGGCTTGATGACGTGCTGCCGGTAGATGAAATGGTAATCATGCGTCTTGTCATATCCCTCATGGATGCGTCCGCCAATCTGGGGCAGCATCATCAGGCGGATATAGGCATTCTCCAGGTAGACAGCCTGATACTCCTGCGGTTCGCTCGTGCTCGAGAGCTGATCGAGAAAGGGATTGGGATAGACCCGCCCACTCGTGCCCTGGTTGACTCGCTTTTCCAGGAACATCGGGTTGAGATCGGGCTCGGGCGGGCGGTAAGTCGGGAAGGTGACGGTCTCTTGCCAGGCTTTGACGCCGAATTGATCGCTCATACTTCGCTCCTCTTCCGGTCAATCCAGTTGGAACTGACCTGTTTGTTTGTGCTGGATATACATGGTTAGCGTTCTTCTGTGATTGGGAATCATCTCCGGGAGTGCGTCGAGAGCAAAGAAGGCGAGTGCCAGGGACTCTTCGTTGGACTGAACGAGCCGGCCCCGCCAGCTGCGACATACGAAAAGCAGGCTATACGCGTGAATGAGATCGCCGTTTGGATACTCAACGATCTCATAATTGGGATTGGATGAATAGCCGAAAGGAATAAGTTCCAGCACTTCCAGGCCCGTCTCTTCCAAGACCTCGCGCTTGATGCTCTCGCTCGCCGTCTCAACGTCCTCTGGGCAGCCTGCGGGTAGCCCCCAAATGCCAAAGTCAGAACGCTGCTGCAACAACACACGTCCCTCGCTATCCTCGATGACAATGCGTCCACCGGGGACTTTGATCAGATCGTGTCCGACTTTCCGGCGCAGCCGCCCGATATAGGACTCGGAGAATTTCACGCACCCCGTTCCTTCATGGGCCCCGGATGCTGCTCGGAGCGCCCATCCACGTAGACGGCCACCCACTGGGCCAGACGCTTGCCGAGCCGGCGTGCCGCCTCGATTTCCTTCTCATAACTGGGCTTGCCCGCCGTGACGGCGCCATAGTGTAGCGTGAACTGCGAGCCGGTGTAGTCGGTCACGCCAAAGGTGAGCATACCGACGTTCATCAGCATAATGAGAATCGACATACAGGTCAGCTCAGCACCCCCACCCCAGCCGCCCGAGGTCGAAAAGGCGCAGCCGATCTTGCCATCCAGCTGGCCCCAAGTTGGATGGCTGATCTCGTCCCAATATTTCTTCATCTTCCACGAGGTGAGGCCGACGTAGGTTGGCGTGCCCACAGCGATGCCGTCCGCCCAGAGCGCATCGTCGAGGGTAGCCTCATCAACGTGCACAAGCCGCACTTCAATATCCGGAATCTGCCGGGCACCCTCACCCACGTACTCCGCCATCGCGGCAGTGTTGCCGGACGCACTGTCAAAAAGAACTAGAACTCTGCCCATTGTGACTCCTGAATGCTAAGTGATTCTGGACGCACGAACAAGCGAAGGGACTGGCTAACTGCGAGGATTCATGACGTACCACGCCGCCACCAAGGGATCATCCTCGGAACTGCGGGTGTGATGGTCCTCGCCGGCTTCGACAAGCACGACATCGCCGGTCTTGACCGGATAGTCGACGCCATCAATCGGAATGACGCCGCTGCCCTGGATAAAGATAAAGACTTCGGCAGTGTCGTGCACATGCACCGCCTCGGGGTGCGCCGTCTCACCGGGTTCGAAGACGTAGACGCCGCCGTGGCTAATTGTCTGATCGTCCAGCTCAGCGGGCATCAACCGGGAATCCCCGGGCACCAGATCTGTTATACGCATCCGTTTCATGGTGTTACTCCTCTTGATCGTTTAGATTAATTGCTCAGCTCGGTCCCAAATCACGGGATCGTATTCGACGCCAAGGCCAGGGCCTGTAGGCACAGGCACTCGGCCATTCCGGATCTCTAATGCGGGGGTATACCAACTCGGAATAGTTGCGGGGCGCCCGTGCCACTCCTGGTGAGGGCCGAGATTGGGAGCCACCGAGGCAAATTGAAGGACGGCGGCACCCTCGGCTCCGACCTTGGGGCTGTGCGGCATCACGAGCATGTTAGCACCCGCCGCCATCTCGGCGACACGCAGCGCACGTATCAAGCCGCCGTTATACATCATGTCGGGCTGTACGAGGTCGACCACCCGGTCATCGATCATCCATGCAAAAAGGGGTAGGCTGGAGTCCTGCTCGCCTCCGGCTACGGGAAGATCCAGCGCATCAGCGACCTCTTTCGTCTGGTCGTACTCCTGCCAGGGGCAGGGCTCCTCCAGGAATGCAACTCCATAGTCCGCGAGCATAGCACCGATCTCGATCGCGTAAGGCGCGTCATAAGAGCCATTCGCATCGACGTAGATTGTGACCTCGTCACCGAAGGTCTTACGCGCCAGAGGAACCAGCCGATCCGTTCGTCCCGGAAAGGCATCCGCATTGTGGCTCATCCGCCCTCCGATCTTGAACTTGACCGCAGTGGCGTGGGTCTCAGCCAGACGCGCGCCCAACCATTCGACCTCCTCCTCCGGCGTGGTGTCGCGGTGCATACTGGATAGATAAATGGGGATATCGGTCCGGATCACCGGCGCGAACAGGGCACCTACCGGACGTCCCGCAAGCCGGCCCAACAGGTCGAGCACTGCCAGTTCGGCATAGGCCACGGGATTCCAGAAAGCGATCCCGGCCAGCTTATAGGCACTCTTGTAAGTGTAGACGCCATCCACCAGCGCGGCAAGATCACGAGCGTCCTTGCCTGCGAAGAAGGGGACGACAAACTCCTTGAGTAGAGGCCAGAGATAGGCGAGGCGATTGTTGACCGTGACCGCGCCCACTGCGCCATCCTCGGATGTGGCCCGGACGAGGTAGTGCCCGTCGAATCGAAACGCCTCAATCGACGCCAAGGTGACAGGGTTAGGAAATAGGTCGTGGAAGGTCGCATCTACAGCTAAGGACTTCATATGACTCCTCAAATACAAGAGAACCGAACTGTGATGGGTCATGGCAGGCGCGAGGAAAGCCACGAGGGAGAACCAAGCTCCCTCATAAACGCGCCTCGGGCTTCCAGGTGACTGGGAAGCCCGAGGCGAGAACAGCTAGCTCAACGAACTCTTGCTACGCGTGCGTTGGAGCTCGTACTCCGGCATGCGCCGTTCCAGCAAGTCCAGTGAGATTTCGATGACCTCACGCGCTTCGGCAGGTGTGGTGGTGCCGATTGTGACCATATCGCACTCGCGGATGGTGCTCCAGACGAAAGCCAGACCCACGACGGGGAGCAGGCGTCCCGCGGCAAGCGGCTTGATCGTCATCACCGGCTTCTTGGCGTTTTGGATGATACGCATCACCCAGTCGGCCTCGACTTGCAGCAGGAAGCCGGCAGCATTGTAGAGCTGAATGTAGGTCTCGACATCGGCGCCGGTCTGGTCGGCATAGGGAATTGCCTCGGGCATGTGGGTAGAGAGCCCGGGAATCATCCCACGGTCGCGAATCATCTTCGTATAGATGTCGATGTCGCGTATCCTATGATACATTCGATCAATCAGCGCGTCGGTCATACTCTGGTGGGGCATACAGAAGGTCGCGTTGAGAGCCTTAGCCCTGTCAAAAACGACCTCCGGCTCTGATTCCGGCGGACCGTCCGCCAGGATGTTGAAGTGTGGCGTGAGCACCCGGATGATGCCCTGTCCAGAGCGCTGTTCTGCCTCCTGCACCGCCTCCTCCAACTGATCGGACATCGGCGCCATAACGGCGTCGACGCCATATTCGAGGAAGGTGGTCAGGATCTCGGCAACGCTGTCGCGGTCGTGGTAGCCCTTGATGAACTTATCCTTCGCCGCACTGGTGTGAGACCAGCCCAGAAACCAATTGGAGCCAATGATGAGGCGGGGTAGCGAGACCCCTCCGACAACGGTACGCGGAAAAGCTGTCATAGTACCCTCCTTACGTGGCAGACCCAATATTATCGCAGACAATGGGCGGTATATCAGGCATAAGCCCTGCAGCCGGCTCAGATCCCCTGATCGCAGATCTCGAACGCCCGCCGCAATGATTCGTAGATGTCGCCCTTGGGCTTAAACTCGTGCCCAACATAGTAATTGTACCCCGATTCAGCAATCGCGCGACAGATCCCAGCATAGTTCAACTCCTGGGTATCGTCAAAATCGCCTCGTCCCGGCACGCCGGCTGTGTGGAAGTGACCGATCCAGCGGATGTTCCGGCTGAGGGTGCGGATAACGTCCCCTTCCATAATCTGCATATGATAAATATCGTAGAGCAGTTTCACGTTAGGGCTGTTGACCTGGCTGCAGACCTCAATGCCCCAGGCGGAGCTATCGCATTCATAACCAGGATGGTCTACCTTGGAGTTCAGCAATTCCAGGTTGACGTTGACGCCTTTGGCTTCGGCATAAGGCGCGACACGCTGCAAGCCTATGACGGTGTTCTCGAGCGACTCGGACTCACTGACGCCCTCGCGGCGGTTGCCGCTAAAGCAGATTAGGCCGGGAATGCCGGCTCGGGCTGCCAGGTCGATGGAGGCGTGGAGTTCGTCTGCGATCCGATCGTGCTGGGCCCGGTCATTCAGGCCAACAGCCAAGCTATCGTGACCACCCATCGTCGCGATGGTGAGACCGTGTTCTCGCGCGAGCGCGACAACATCCTCGAAGGTCTCATCCCGCCCCCACAACTCGATCGCGTCGAAGCCCATCTCGGCAACCCGCGGCACAAACAGATCCAGAGATATATCCTGTGGCTTAATCATCGGGTAACAAACAGATTGTTTGATCCTCATAGTCGACCTCCCGACCTTGCTTATTGACGCGCTCTCAACAGGCGCGTGCCCGTTAGACCCAGAACGGCACACACAACCGCCGTCAAGGCAAACATGGGCTGGATGCTGATTGCATCTGCCAGGATGCCACTGATCCACGGTCCGCCGAACATACCCACGGCGTAAACGGACTGAAAGAGGCCCATCGCCGTCGCCCGATGTTTGTCATCAACATAGCGGATGCTTAGGCCCATCAGTACCGGATACCCCACACCACTCGACAAGCCCAGTAGAATCTGAGCGGCAAAGACCATGGGCAGCCCCCGCGCGAGAGCGAGAAGGCCCAGTCCCAGCGCGATGAAAAAGAAACTTAAGGCTAGCATTGCGCGAGATCCAATCCGTCTGACAATAGCGCTCGTCGTTAGATTGCCAACGAAGACCAGACCGATGTTCATGCTCATCAGGAGACTCAGAACGACATCGGTGGCTCCCAAGCTCTGGGCCAAGTTCTGCGTAAAACCAAAGGTAGAGGCCCAGACGGCATACTGCAAGACAACACCCAACAGTGCAGGTAGCAGCACATCCCGGCGCGTGATCAACGTACCGACTTGCTGGAAGGAAGGAGCTGCGATTTCGCGACGCGGCTCGCGAACAAGGAGCATGACCAGCATTGCCATGCCGGCGAGGCCCGCCGCCACGTAAAAAGCAAGCGGGTATCCTCCCGCGGCATTGAGAGTGCCGGTGATACTCGTCGCGAGCATTCGGGCTACCGAGTTGACGGAAGTGAGTATAGCCGCAGCACGCACCGCATCCTCCGGAGGGAAGAGGCCACTAAAGGCGACGACCAGTAAGACCCAGACACTTGCCGCAAAGCCGGTGAAGGCACGCCCCACGATCAAGCCCGGTATCCCCTGTGCCCTACCCATCGTCAGCGCACCCAGCGCGGCGAAACCGATCCCGGCGATGATAAAGGGCTTGCGCCGCCCGACCCAATCGGCCATGATACCTAGTGGCAGGCGAATAACCGCCTGCCACAGGCCGTACATCGAAAGCACTACCCCTACCATCGCGAGATTGCTGGTGCGGGACGCGGCATAGACGGGGAGTGTTGGAATATAAAGGTACAGTGAGGCCCAGAAAAGCGCGCACGCGACCGCATACAGAACGATGAGGGTGCGGTTGGAGGATCTTGCCAGCTCGGTTTTCGTAGCACGAGCTCCTGGGGAGGATTGTCGGTCGAGGCCGCTGCTTTGGGCCATAGAGCCCACATTGGTATTTTGGGAGCTAGACATGAGGCACCACATCCGCCGCATGGAGAGGTAGATGCTTGGCCTGTACCGCAAGCTGCACCTCGCTCACAGATAACCGCTCGGGCGTCGTTCTCTGTTCGACTGCCAGCGTCGCCGCGATCCCCGCAACCTCGCCAGTCAGGGCAGCGGGGGGAATGACGCGCGTCACCTCCCACGCCTCCCGGTCTGCCGAGATGCAGCGTCCGGCAGCCAGCAAGCCCGCAACCCCGGCAGGAATAAGCGCGCCATAGGGCACCTCCCACACCGGTCCGGGCTTGCGCCAATCGGGGACTACAGCAACCGAGGTCTCCACGTGGCTATGGGGGGAGTCGGAAGACATAATCTCCAGCCCTGCAATCCGGCGCGTCGTGCGGAACTGCGCCATCGCAGGCAACGTGACCGGGAAGAGATGGTGACGGTTGGCTTCCTCGTCCGAACGATATCGCGCCGCATAGTGCTCGCGCAGCAGGCGGCGCCCTTCCAACAGGAACTGCGTGACCTCATCGCCCTTGGTCCCATCATAGGTTGGGTGGCCCTCAGGATGGCCGTGACCATTTGCGTTTCCGCCGACATAGACCATCTCCAGCAGCGAGGCTGCGTCCGGGTCGTCGGACACCCGGCGGGCGCGCGCCAGTGAGGTCTGGATCGCCCACAAGGAAAGCCAGTTTTCGCCGGTCACACAAGGTGCCCCGGCCCGGTAAGCCAAGTCGGCGTCGCCGGTGGCATCGATCGTGCAGTGTGCCCCCAGAAAACCTCGCCCACTTTTGTTTTCGACTTCAATCCCGGTCAAGCGTCGGCCCTCCAGCACCGTAGCGCAAACAAGGGTATCCAACCAGAGGGTGACTCCTGCTTCGAGCAGGACCTCGTCCAGTGCGAGCGTGAATGAAGCCGGCGAGAAGGGGGTGGCATATCTCTGTTTCCTGGAAGCTGGCTCAGCAGAAGCCTCGCCACCATCCGGCTTCGCCCAGGCAGCAGGTACAGTCCCGGGACCATATTTAATGCTGAGGTGGAGCAACTCTTCCGCGATACCATGGATCACCTGGTGCCCGTGCCCGTCGCAGAGCGGCAGGTAGTGGTTCACCAATCCGGTGGTTGCCAAGCCACCGGTCATAACAGTCTTCTCCACCAGTGCAGTGCTAAGCCCGGCGCGCGCGCACGTCAAGGCTGCCGCAACTCCCGCCACCCCTGCCCCGGCCACAATCACATCATAGCTATGCTCAAAGTTCATTAACTCCTCCTCATCATAACGTTCGACAGTCAGTATCCCTCAAAAAAGCGCTTCGGAAAAGACACTTCAGTATGGGCCCTTCAGAAAGCGGACTCAAGAAGCATACACGTAAAGCCCGATTTTGCAGCGAAAGAACCGCTTGTCGGAGATGCGGCTGTGAGTATACTGGTTGAACTCAGATCAGAGGCACAAGAAGGATGCTGTTCCTACTCAGGAGAGGACCGACTATGAATCTGAACACCTCTAAGCTTTTCTCGCCGTGGACCCATCCAGAAACGGGCGTGACCCTCTACCTGCTGACCAAGAAGGTCGCCCCGGTACAGGAGGCATTCTATTTCGTCAACGAGAGTATGACCCGCGACGCACGCTATCTGTGGTTTTACTGTGCCTTCCCGCCGGCGCTGGGAAGGACGCTGGGCGTCATAGACTTTGAGCACGATGAGGTTCGACATTTTCCGGAAACGCAGTTCCAGTCCGCTTCGCCCTTCTTGGATACCGAGACGGGTGCGGTCACCTGGGGTTCCGGTCCCTCCCTCTGGCACCGCGGGCCGGGACCGGGCGACGCAACCGAATGCGTGAACACCTTACCCTCCGACCTCATCGGCAAACGGCACTTCAGCCGCCTCGCAACGCATCTCTCCCGCTCGGCGGATGGGCGCGCCTTCTTCATTGACGCGGCTTTCGGACTCCAGTGGGTCTTCGGAACTCTCCCTGTGGATGGTGGGGATTTCGAGCTGTGGCAAAGATTTGACCGCAACTATAACCACGCACAACTCAGCCCCACCGACCCGGATCTGGCTCTCTTCGCTGAGGAGAACCACCCAGATCCTATCACGGGTCTGTCCTTCCCCATACTGAACCGTATGTGGTTGATTCGACGAGGGGAAGCAGCACGTCCCGTCTTCTCGACGCCAACCCGTGTTAGTCACGAGTGGTGGGATCCCGACGGCGAGCACGCCTGGTGTGTCTGGGGCAATGAGGCATGGCGCACAAACATCCGGCGCCAGCACACGGATGCGGACGACGAGGTGGAGAAGGTGCAATGGCCCAGTCACTGTTGGCACGCTCACGCCACCGTCGACAATCGCTATATGGTGGCTGACTCAAACGACCGCTTCTACCGGGGCTGCCCCTCGACGGTAGGCTTTCTCAACCGCGAAACCGGCGCCTACACAGAGCTGGCGCGGAATCCGGCGATGGAGAACTACATAGGTGCAAATTACCATATCGACCCGCACCCACGCTTCGTCTCCGAGGACCGCTTTATCGTCTTCACGACTACGGTTAGGGGTGAGGTCGATCTGGCCGTTGCCCAGGTAGCAGACCTGATTGGGCGATAGGCGAGAGGAGGAGAGTCTGATATGGACGAGCTAGACCGGTACAAGGGGTGCCTGCTCGGGCTGGCCTGCGGAGATGCTGTCGGTACGACGGTCGAGTTCCGGTCGCGCGGCCAGTTTGCGTTGGTAACGGATATGGTCGGCGGTGGGCCATTTCGCCTGGAACCCGGCCAATGGACCGACGACACCTCGATGGCCCTGTGCCTGGCAGAGAGCCTGCTCAAATGCGGCGGATTCGACCCACGCGACCAAATGGAGCGTTACGTTCGGTGGATGCAAGAGGGATACCTCAGTAGCACCGGATCCTGCTTCGACATCGGCAACACCGTTCGAGCCGCATTGCAGGCTTATCTCAAGACGGGGGAGCCCTATGCCGGCTCGACGGATCCACACACGGCAGGCAACGGATCGCTGATGCGGCTTGCTCCGCTGCCGATGCGGTATGCACATGATTTGGAGCAGGCCGAATGGCTCTCGGCCAAAAGCTCGCGCACCACGCACGGCGCTCAGGAGGCAGTAGATGCCTGCCGGCTTTTTGGCGTGATGCTGGCACGGGCTCTGCGCGGCGAGACCAAGGAGAGCGTTCTCTTCGAAAGCGTCTCGGGCCTACACGTTGACCAGCCACTTGCACCGGCAATCGCCAAGATCGGCGTAGGCACCTACCGGGATAAGCAGATGCGGGACATCCGCGGCACCGGCTACGTGGTCCAGAGCCTGGAGGCCGCGCTCTGGTGCTTCTACACGACGGATACCTATCGCGACGCAATTCTACGCGCCGTCAATCTTGGTGACGACGCAGACACCACCGCGGCCATCTGCGGGCAGATCGCCGGAGCGAGTTACGGAATGGGCGGCATCCCAGACGACTGGCTCCACAAGCTTGCCAAACGAGACTTTATCGAGCGGATAGCGGAAGAGCTGCACCAAGCCAAAGCCCGCTAAGCGAACCCTAGCTTGCTCACGATCGAGGAAGGTAGAAACGCATCGGCAACTTGTGGAGCCGAAGCAGGGTTTTCACTAGCCTTCAGTGGTTGAGGGTCGCGGCCTAATACCCTGGCGCAGTGTCCAGGCAAACGCCATGCCTACGACCGCAAGCACGGCCGATCCTGCAAAGACTGCCTCCGGCCAAACCACTTCCATCAGCGCCCCTACGATGACCGGACTCAACACCGTGATGCTGCTCAGAACGCCACTGGTCGCGAGATAGATGGGGCGGCGGTCCTCAGGCGCCATGTCTAGGAGGTAAGCGCTGAAACTCCACCAGGCCGCGCCATTCACGAAGCCCATTAGAAAAAACACCAACAGGTAGAGGGGCAGCGGCGCAACTCCGAGCCCCGCAAGCACAGCGGCGATCGGCGCCAGTATCTGGGCAAATGCTGCGGCCCGAATTGCGGCCCAACTCCCCACGTGATCGACCAGCAGCCCACCGATCAGGGCAGCGGCACCACTGCCTGCGCTCTGCAGAATGAGAAAAGTCCCTACCAACGCCTCGGCATTCGGCAGTAGTTGCCGCGCGCGCACGACGAAGAAGGCGAACGCGGCCATAGCTGTCCACAGCACCAGCTGCACCACTATCATACGGCGCAGCCAGCGATCTTCGCGCAGATAGTGCCACATCTTCCCCAGGCTCTTACGCACGTTGGGGCCTTCCTCTGTGGCAGCCTCTGTAGGCGGTTCGCGGATGAAGATCATGCTCCCGACCGAGAGCATCAAGCTCACAAAACCTAACGCAAATATCACGCTCCAGCGCGTCGATAACGGCATCGCGCGTTGAGCCAGGATCCGATTGACCAGGTATCCAGCAGCCAGGGAACCGAAGCTTGAGAGAAACTGGCCCAAGCCGAAGAATCTGCCGCGGAACTTCTCCGGAACGACCTTCCCCACGAGTGCGGTCCAGGAGACGCTGTTGAGCCCCTCTGAGGTGAAGAAGAATATCACCGAGATCGACAAGATCAACATAACGAGCCAGGTGTAGCCTCCGATGCCGGCCCAGAGGAAGACGCCAGCTGCCAGCACCAAAATCGGGAGACGGCCTATGATACTGGAGCCCATCAACAGGGGCTTCATCCGCGGCCTCGCTTCGAGAATACTGGCAGCCCAGATCTGCGGCACCGTGATGAAGAGCACGCGGAGCGCGGAGAGCACCCCCACGAGGAGATTGGAACCGCTAAAATCGTTGACGAAGGCCGGGACCACGACCATCGGATCGTAGAATGCAAACCCCACAGAGAAAAAGAAAAAGTCCCCAATCAGGGCAATCGTGTTGATCCGCGTCGTACGCGGACTCGTGAAGCGCTGACCTACCGGATCAGGCATCGTAGCTCCCCTATACCGGCTCGATGCGTGCCGCATAGGTTCTCCTTCATAACCGGGCAGCGTTCTTGCATTGACAAAGCCCCTGTATCGTGGAAAGCTGGATCTGTGCTATCAAGAGAGTGGTCGGCTGCATCGTAGCATCCCATAGTCGAAGATAGAAGCGGCTCGATGATCCCGGCGCCACAAAGAGAGCTTTAGGGATGAC
>SLDA01000338.1 GCA_007125545.1 Thermoflexales bacterium
CTTTGCGTTGGCCGCGTTTTTCGATGGGGGCGGGCGCGTGTGGGGTATTGTCAGTGGGGTGGCCCTGGGACAGGTTTTCCTGACCCGCATCGATGCGCTGCCGCTCCTGATCGTTCCCGGACTGTGGCTCCTCCTGACGATTGTTCATGGAACCTGGCGCCGGTCGCGCTGGGTCTTGGTTCCCTTTGGTCTCTTGATGCTCCAATCTCTCCTTCAATCTCTGCTGCTCTCGTGGCCGTACACCTGGGAGGTCTATCACAGCCTCGGAAACCACGCGCGGAAACTGTTGGGACAGGTGGGGTGGGCGATCCCCGTCATTGTGGGGCTGGGGGCGGTTGCCTACATCCTGCTGAAGGGGCGCGGCGCATCGCTGACCGCGCGCACCGCCTCTCTGGCCAGGAAGGGCGCGGCGCTACTCATTCTGGTACTCGCCGCATACGCGTATTTCGTCTGGCCCGTGGTCGGCGAGACGGCCACGATCCCTTACTGGTATGGAGGCAGCACCATCCCGCTTCAGAATCATCTGAATTTCGTGAAGCTGGGATGGTATCTCTCTCCTCTGGGGCTTGCACTTGGACTGGCGGGCATCATCTGGGTCGTGCTGCGTGAGAATTGGCAGCGCGTGTGGCCCGTGCTTGCCGTTGGCCTGAGTTTCTCGATCTTGTATCTTTATGACATCATGAACAACCCCTATCACATCTACGCGATGCGCCGCTATGTCCCCGCCGTGTTGCCCTTTTTCGTCATCGGTATGGCCTACACGGTTGCCAAGGTGGGGGTTTTGCCGGATCGCGGGGGGCGGGCCCGGTGCGCTGCCGGGTTTGTGGCCTGCATATTGGGAGGCTTGTTGCTCTACAACAGCCGTTCGGTGTGGAATCTGGTCGAATTCCGCGGTCTCACCTCGCAGATGCAAGCGGTGGCGGACAGCCTGGAGCCGGAGGCAGTCCTGCTCTTCGATGACCGGGGCCCTGTCGGCGTGGGCGCCACAGTGGGTACTTCGCTTCAGTATCTCTTCGGATTCACCGTCTTTGATCTGCAGGAGGATTACGTCCAGGAAGAGAGCCTGCGGCAGCTGATATCGGACTGGCAGCTGCAGGGGCGGGGTATCTATTGGGTCGCAGGACCACAGCCAACTCTCGGGTTACCCGCCTGGCTCAACCTGGAACCCGAGCTCGGAAGCTGGCTTCGCACCGAACGACTCGAAGCCAGCTATCATGACTTTCCTGAGAAGCGGGTGGCCTATACCGTTCCTCTGGAGTTCTACCGTGTGGTCGCCGGCTCGGCCCACAGCTCTTGCAGCCTGCCTGCTTCGGTCGATGTAGGATCACTGGACGCGGCTTATCTTCAGAGCGGTTTTCACGGCAAAGAGCTGCTGGGTTCTCGTTCCATCCGATGGACCGATGGTGCCGCGGCGATGAAGCTGCCGTGCCTGCCTCCGGCAGAGACCGACTTTCTGACGCTCAGCGTGACGGCGGCTGCTGTGCGTGCCGCGGGAGCAGCGCCGGTGAACGTGACGCTCTCCGCGGACGGACAGGCTCTGGGAGAGTTTGTGCTCGGGCGGGAATTCGAGGAGCTTAGAGCGCCGTTGCCCCGCTCCCTATCGGGTGGCGATGTCGTGGTGTCCATTGAGAGTGATACCTGGGTGCCGTTCGAAGCGGGAGTGGGCGATGACTCCCGAAGCCTGGGCATTCTGATTGACAGTGTGCAGGTCTCGATCGCGAACGGCCATGAGTAACCGGGCGTCCGTCATTATCGTGAACTGGAATGGGCTTGCCCATCTCCAGCGGTGCTGCGCGGCCCTCGACGCACAGAGTCTCCCGGCGTATGAGATCGTCATGGTCGACAATGGATCCACCGACGGCTCCGTCGCGTGGCTGTCGGAGGCCTACCCTCACGTCCGTACCATCGCCAATCCGACCAATCTGGGATTCGCGGAAGCCAACAACATCGGGATTGCGGCATCCTCAGGGGAGTACGTCGTGCTGCTGAACAACGATGCGTTCCCCGAACCGCAGTGGCTCACGGCGCTGCTCGCGATCGCGGAGCGGGAACCGGATGTGGGGATGGTGGCATCGCAGGTGCGGCTGTTGGCAGCGCCGGGCACGATCGATTCAGCGGGCATCGAAGTCGATACCCTCGGAATGGCCTGGAACCGCCATTACGGACTACCGGCGGAGGAGGAGCCGGCAGCGCCCCTGGAGGTCTTTGGCCCTTCGGCGTCGGCCGCGCTCTACCGCCGAAATATGCTGTCGGAGATCGGCCTGTTCGACGCGCGTTACTTTGCCTACTATGAGGACGTGGATCTGGCGTGGCGCGCCCGCCGCGCCGGCTGGCGCTGTCTCTATGCGCCCGAGGCGCGGGTGTATCACGTGCATTCTGCAACCGGCGGCAAGCTGTCCGGCTTCAAGGCTTACTACCTCGGTCTCAATAAGTGGCGCACGCTCTTCAAGCATTACCCTTTCAGACAAATGGCCGGGTGGCTGCCGCTGCTGCTGATAGTCGATGGCTTGGGATGGGGACGCCAAGCGCTCTTGTCGAGGGATTCCGTGGCCCTAAGAGGGCGACTGCAGGCGTGGCGCGAGCGTCGTGAGTTCCTGCGCGAGCGCAGGCGTCTTCCCAACAAAATGGACACGAGGCCCTGGCTGGTCCGCCCTTCCCTCAGACGGCTTAAGGGCCAAGCCGGATCCCAGATCGGTCCGGCCTCCGGAAAGCCCTAAGCTACGGCTGCGGTAGCCTCCATTTCTGCGCCGCATAGCAAGTCTCTACGAAAATGACCAGGGACCCTCCGCGGGTCCCTGGTAAGTATCCTCTGCCTCGATCGGTCCTCAGCAGGGCGTGTAGACTCGCATGTCGATCGCTTCACCCTGTTCCAGCATCGGCCTCAGAAACTTCCCCGTGTAGCTCGCTTCACACGCCGCCACTGTCTCGGGCGAACCCTCGGCAATGACATAGCCACCTGCGTCGCCACCCTCGGGACCGAGATCGATGATCCAGTCCGCGGTCTTGACCACGTCGAGATTGTGCTCCACGACGACGACAGTGTTCCCGGCATCGGTCAGCCGGTGCAGCACATCCAGCAATTTCTGGATGTCGGCGAAGTGCAGGCCGGTCGTCGGCTCGTCCAGAATATAGAACGTCCGCCCCGTCGCGACCCGGCTGAGCTCCTTGGCGAGCTTGATACGCTGGGCTTCTCCTCCACTCAGTGTCGTCGCGCTCTGTCCCAGTTTTAGATAATCGAGACCCACATCATGCAGGGTCTGGAGCCTGCGCGCGATAGAAGGATGGACCTCGAAGAAGACCAACGCCTCCTGCACATCCATATCGAGGATGTCGGCGATCGACTTGCCCTTGTACTTGATCTGCAGTGTCTCGCGGTTGAAGCGCGTGCCGTCGCACTCCTTGCAAGTGACCCAGACGTCGGGTAGGAAGTGCATCTGCACGCGCTTCTTGCCGTGACCCTTGCACGCCTCACACCGCCCCCCCTTCACGTTGAAGCTGAAGCGTCCGCTCTTGTAGCCGCGGATCTTGGCCTCCGACGTGGCGGCGAAAACGTTCCGGATCTCCCCAAAGAGATTGATGTACGTAGCCGGATTCGAGCGCGGCGTGCGGCCAATGGGATCCTGGGTGATCATAATGACCTTGTCCAACTGATCCAGGCCCTGCAGGCTGTCGTGAGGACCCGGACGGGCATCGGCGCGGTTCAGATCGCGGGCCAATGCGGGGTAGAGGGTCTCGGCGACGAGGCTACTCTTTCCACTGCCGCTGACGCCCGTGACACAGGTAAACACACCCAGAGGAAAGGCGGCGTCTATGTCCTTCAGATTGTGCAGCCGCGCCCCGCGCACCACGAGGGTGCCATTCTGGGGCTCGCGCCGCTCTTCCGACGGGTTGAATACGCTACGCTCCCCGCTCAGGTACTGACCGGTTAGAGAATCGGGCGCTGCCTTGATCGCTTCCGGTGGGCCTGCGGCGACGATGTCGCCGCCCAGGACACCGGC
>SLDA01000486.1 GCA_007125545.1 Thermoflexales bacterium
GATTCACCAGGAAGCCGCTGCGGACCTGCAGCGGCTTCCTGGTGAGGTTTTCTGGATCAAGATGGGCTTACGATTTGCACCGGCTCCAACCAGCGTCGGAGATACTGCCCGGTATATGATTGCTCGCACTGCGCGATGACTTCTGGCGGACCCTCGGCGATTAGCTCGCCGCCGGCGTCGCCGCCCTCAGGTCCCAGGTCGATAATCCAATCTGAGACTTTGATGATGTCTGGATTGTGCTCGATCACGATGACGGTGTTGCCCGTGTCGGCCAATCGCTGCAGAACTTGGACCAGTTTGTCTACATCCGCCGCGTGCAGCCCGACCGTCGGTTCGTCGAGCAGGTAGAGAGTCCGCCCCGTTGGGCGTTTGGACAACTCGCGTGATAGCTTGACACGTTGCGCTTCACCGCCTGAGAGGGTAGGTGCGGGTTGACCCAGGCGAATATAGCCCAAGCCCACATCGTGCAGCGTCTGCAAGTGCCGCGTGATCTTCGGCATCGAGGAGAAGAACTCCAGTGCCTCGGTCACTGTTAGGTTAAGCACTTCCGCGATATTGAGGTCCTTATACCGCACCTGGAGAGTTTCACGATTATAGCGCTGACCGTGGCAGACGTCGCAGGGTACATACACCTCGGGCAAGAACTGCATCTCGATGCGTAGTTCCCCTTGACCGCCGCACGCTTCGCAACGCCCACCCTTGGTGTTGAATGAGAACCGCCCCAGTTTGTAACCGCGAATCCGAGACTCCGGCAAGCGTGCGAAAAGCTCGCGAATGGGACTAAAGACGTTTGTGTAGGTCGCCGGATTCGACCGTGGCGTGCGTCCAATGGGTGACTGATCGATATTGATCACTTTGTCGATATGCTCGTAGCCATCGATCGCGTCGCAATCCCCCGCCGGCTCGCGCATCCCGCTGATAAGTTGCGCCAACCGCCGGTAGAGCGTTTCGACCATCAAAGAGCTCTTGCCCGAGCCCGACACACCCGTCACGCAGATAAAGAGACCCAGAGGCAACCGGACGTCGATATTCTTCAGATTGTGTTCCCGTGCTCCTCGAACGACCAGCGCCTTGCCGTTCCCGATGCGGCGTTCAGTGGGCACCGGGACGGATTTGCGTCCGGAAAGGTAAGCCCCCGTGTGCGATGTGGGGTGAGCCAGGATGGTCTCCAATGGCCCATCCACGACGACCTCACCGCCATGCTCGCCCGCTCCCGGCCCCAAATCCAGGATCCAGTCGGCCGACCGTATGGTTTCATCATCGTGCTCGACCACCAACACGGTATTTCCGAGGTCGCGCATCTCTTTGAGTGTTCGGATCAGGCGTGCCGTGTCGCGTTGGTGCAGCCCGATGCTCGGCTCATCGAGGACGTACAGGACCCCGGTCAGACGGGAGCCGACTTGGGTTGCCAGCCGGATGCGCTGTGCCTCCCCACCGGAGAGCGTGCTGGCCGTACGCCCCATGCTCAGGTAGTCCAGCCCGACATCCACCAGGAAGGTGAGCCGGTTGCGAATCTCCTTGAGAGCCCGCTCGGAAATCGTGTAGGCCTTCCTCGTCAGGAGCGGTGTCGTTGCCCCGTCGGGATGCTCTCCGGCCTGGATCAGCAGCTCGATCCATGCTTGGAGCTTGGCGACGGGCCAGCGGGTCAACTCGTCTATGGGTTTCTCCGCGACCCTGACTGCTCGGGCCACGTCATTCAGCCGCGACCCCTCGCAGGCTTGGCAAGGAATACGGCTCATCGCTTCTTCGATCTTGCCGCGCACGTAGTCGGAGGAGGTCTCGTCATAGCGTCGTTGAAGGTTAGGGATGATGCCATCGTACCGCCGCAATCCGGACCAGAAGCCGCGATTTGTCTCGTAAGAGACCGGGATCTGCTCTCGCCCCGTCCCATACAGAAGGATGCGCTGCTGTGACTCACTTAATTCCTTCCACGGTCGGTCCAACGCGATACCATAATGCTGCGCCACACTCTCCATAAGTTGCCAGGAGCTGCTCTCCTGATCATCGGGGATACCGTATGCGATAGCCCCATCTCGCAGTGTATTGTTTTCGTTGGGCACGATGAGCGCCGGATCAAGTTCCAGCTTATAGCCCAGCCCCTCACATACTGGGCAGGCACCATGGGGGCTGTTGAACGAAAAGGAGCGCGGCTCGATCTCGGGGATGCTGATGCTGCACACCGGACAGGAGAGATGTTCGGAGAAGAGGACGTCACCCGCAGGCTGCCGCTTCTCATCCGGCGATTGGACCACGTTCACGATCATCACGCCCTCACCGAGACGGAGCGAGGTCTCGACCGAGTCGGTCACCCTGCTGACGAAGTCAGAGTAGACGGCGTCTGTGCTCTCTTCCTGATTCGGGACGACCAAACGGTCTACGACCGCCTCAATATCATGCAGCTTATAGCGGTCCAGTTCAGGGGCATCTTCGAGTTCGTAAACCTCGCCGTCGATGCGCACCCGGACGAAACCCAGCTTGCGTGCTTCCTCAAGCGTAGGACGATGATGTCCCTTACGTGCGCGCACCAGCGGAGCCAATACTTGTAGTCGCGTCCGTGCCGGCATGTCCAGGACCGCATCTACAATTTCCTGCGCGCTCTGTTGGGTCACAGCGCGACCACACTGTGGGCAGTGTGGAATACCGATGCGCGCGTAGATCAACCGGAGATAGTCATAAATCTCGGTGACAGTACCCACTGTAGACCGAGGATTGTGTGAGACCCCTCTCTGGTCGATGGCGATGGCAGGGCTGAGACCCTCAATCAATTCAACATCCGGCTTGTTCATCTGCCCCAGGAACTGTCGGGCATAGGCGCTGAGGGACTCGATGTAACGGCGCTGCCCCTCGGCAAAGATGGTATCGAACGCCAGGGATGACTTACCCGACCCGGACAAGCCGGTGACGACCACCAATTTGTTCTTGGGGATATCGACGTTCACATTCTTTAGGTTGTGCTGCCGCGCACCGCGAATGACCAGCGCATCGCTCATCATATGCCTCCCACAACTCCTTTACACTCGACTGCAACAGAGTATTATAGCACGGTTTGCACCTAAAAATAGGTGCAATTGTTCTATTTCCTACCCCTGAAGCTGTCATCGCCAGGCGGACTACCGAGTTTGGCTTTTGTCGCGAATAGGTGAGCCCTGCTGGCCTGGTGATGCGTCAGTCCTGAAGTTGACAGAGACCTTCTTCATGGTATCATTTTGATAGTGTGCTTAGCACTCAGTGCAATCGAGTGCTAAGTGCGGCTTGGTAAAATCCTTTCCCCTGCGTAGCGCCTAACGACAGGCACGTATCCGCGGGGGAATATATTATAAAGGTTGGAGCAAACGCATCGCGTGATGCCATCACGTTCGTACGTGAGCGGATGCAGAGGATTCAGGTTCTCAAGCAGAGGAGTAAGGAATGTCCGAGTTGAGGACACTCACACCGCGACAGGAAATGGTGCTGCGGCTCATTGTTAAAGAGCACGTCGAGACGGCTAGCACGGTAGCCTCCCGTACGCTTGTGGAGCGATACAATCTCGATGTGAGTCCGGCGACAGTCCGCAACGAAATGGCCCTGCTGGAGGAGTTGGGGTATTTGCTACAGCCTCACACGTCAGCGGGGCGTATTCCGACCGATGCAGGCTGGCGCTACTTCGTCGAACGGCTGATGGAAGAGCATACGCTGCCGCAGGCGGAGCAGCGGATGATTGCGCACCAGTTCTATCAGGCACGCGACCGCGTTGAGGAATGGTTACCGCTGGCCTCGACTGTGCTAGCACGGGCAGCGCAAGCTGCGGCGATTCTTACTGCGCCGCGAACTATGCACTCGATCTTCAAGCACCTTGAGCTCATCTCGACTCATGGGAGGGCCGTGCTACTCATCTTGGTTACGGAAGGTGGGATTGTCGAGCAGCAGATGTTGGTGCTCTCCGAACCTATGACTCAAGCTGCGCTACGTGAGGCGGCGGACCGGTTGAATCAGA
>SLDA01000327.1 GCA_007125545.1 Thermoflexales bacterium
GAGGCGGTCGCAAGTTGTAGCGCAACCAGCCCTGGTTGCGTGGCGTTGCTGGACACGGTATGGGCGCAGTGCGTAGATGCCTGGTTGACTCCGGCCTCGCAAGCAAGGCTGCTTGCGCTACGTCCAGGCGGTCGCAATTTGTAGCGCAACCAGCCCTGGTTGCGTGGCCGTGCTGGACACAGTATGGGCGCCGTGCGCAGATGTCTGGTCGACTCCGGCCTCGCAAGCAAGGCTGCTTGCGCTACGTCACACGGTCGCAATTTGTAGCGCAACGAGCCCTCGTTGCGTGGCGCTGCCGGACACAGTATTGGCGCAGTGCGCAGATGCCTGGTCGAGAAAGGTCGCGCCCGCGAGGCCATTGTGTACACGGAAGCCGGACTGCGGTTGCGGAAAATCGACGTGCACCACGCTGCAACCCACCTCTTGCCTCCGAGCTAAGGTGCTCTATAATAGCATCTGGCGACGCGGATATACGCAATCAGGCATCATAACCCCTGGGTGTCTGTTCGTTTATCATCGACTACTGTGCCTGATGCAGGGTAGGACTAAAACGATCGTGGCAAGAATCTCTCCGGTTCGGCTACCCCGGGCCGTCCCCTACTTTGCCAACCAAACACAACATGGAGAGGTGGTGCGTATGCGCATTCTGCTGATCGATGAGCATATCCAGAGCCGCGAGATGATCACGCGTCTCGTCGAAAGGGCTCATCACTCGATAGAGTGGGTGGAGATCGCGGACCGGGAGGCCTATGAACAGGCTCTGGACGACGGTCAGTTCGACCTCGTGCTGACGGAACAGGTCCTGACGTGGACCGACGGCTTGTCCGTGCTCCGCGACGCGCAGCGACGCATGCCGGGCGTGCCGGTCATTATGGCCACAGGGGCGGGGAGCGAAACACTCGCGGTGCAGGGGCTCAAAGCCGGGTTGGCGGATTACGTTCCCAAGGCCCAGCTCGACCGGTTGGCCGAGGTGGTACAGGCACTGGCGGCGCGCGACCCTTTGCCGGGCGAGGGTCCGGTCGCATCTCGGGCCTCTATGCAGGAAGACCTGAAGTTGCGCGAGCAGGCCCTGCATAAGAGCGAGCAGCGATACCGCACCCTCTTTGAATCCATGAATGAGGGCTTTGTCGTCGGGAAGATACTCTACGATGAAAATGGCGCGCCCCGCGACTACCGGTTTACCGAAGTCAACGCCGCTTACGAGCGATTGACGGGCCTGAGCCAGGAAGCCGCGCTGGAGAAGACGATACTGGAGCTCATTCCTACGCTGGAGGCGCGGTGGATTACGAACCACGCACAGGTCGTCGAGACGGGGCACCCGCTGCGCTGGGAAAGCTACAACGCGCAGACCGACAAGACCTTCGAGATCTACACATACAGGCCTGAACCCGGACTTTTCGCCTCGATCTTCACCGACATCACGGAGCGCAAGCACTGGGAAGAGGCGTTGCGCCAGAGCGAGCGGTCGGCCCGGACCCAGTTGGCGGAGCTCGACTCGATTTATCGCACGGCGCATATCGGGCTGTGCGTGTTTGACGCAGACCTGCGTTTCTTGCGCATCAACGATCACATGGCGGAGATCAACGGCGTCCCCGCCGCCGAGCACATCGGGAGGACGCCGCGAGAGGTGGTCCCGGATCTCGCCGAGGCAGCTGCTGCGCTCCACCGGCAGATCTTCGAGACGGGAGAGGCGATACTGGACATCGAGATCGCGGGCACGACACCCGCGGATCCGGGCCGGTTGCGGACCTGGATCGAGCACTGGATGCCGCTCAAGGATAGGGCGGGCCGCGTGGTGGCGGTCAATGTCGTGGCGGAGGAGATCGCCGAGCGCAAGCAGGCCGAGGAGCAGCTCCGGCGCTATGCCGCCGAGTTGGAGCAGCTCAACGAGGCGAACCGGCTTCTCTTACGTGAGGTCAATCACCGGGTGAAGAACAATCTGACGGCGATCATCGCCCTCATAGGTGTCGAGTGTGGCGAACTGCGCCGCAAAATAGGCGCTGCGGGGGAGGCGGCCCCCTATGTGGCTGCCCTGGAAGACTTAAGCGAGCGTGTCCGGAGCCTGGCAACGCTCCACGGACTGCTCTCCTCGGGGGGATGGCGCCCACTGAGTGTATCCGAGTTGGCCGGCTCGGTGATTCGCGCTCTCGTTTTTGGGGGTGAGCCACATCTGCCGGAGTCGGATTTGCGGATTGAGGGACCGCCGGTCGTGGTCAGTCCCGAGCAGGCGCATCACCTGGCGCTGGTTATCGGCGAGCTCGCGACCAACACATTGAAGTATGGCCGCTCGTCAGACGGCGTGCACATTGCCGTGGATGTCGCGGTGGACGATGGCGATGTGCGGATCGTGTACCGCAACCAGGGGCCGGCCTATCCGGAGCACGTGCTCCATGGGTCGGGTCACTCGGTGGGCTTGGGGCTGGTCCATACGCTGACGACGCACAGTCTGCGGGGCACGTGGTCGTTGCGCAACGAGGACGGTGCGGTGACGGAGATCCGTTTTCCGATCCGCGACGGCCTGTCCGAGGGCTGAGTCATACGAACGGGAGCCTCAAGTCGGGATGCAAAGGCACAAAGAAACCCTCGCCTCTCACCCCCCCGGCTAACACTCCGCCTGGAAATTGGCTTGGGCGAAGAGGATGGCGCGCATAAGGTCGTGCCGACCTGGTGGCTTGGTGACGTAGGCCTGGGCGCCGGCAGTGACGGCTCGCGCCAGCAACTCCGGTGAGTCATAGCCCGACAGGATGACCACGGGCGTAGGGCAAAGCTCCTGAATGCGCCGCGTGGCCTCGATGCCGTCCATCTCCGGCATCTCGACGTCCATCACAACGACGTCGGGATGTAGCGCCAGTACGGCTTCCACGGCGTCGCGACCGTCTCTCGCAATAGCGGCGACGGCACACCCCTCGTCCAGGAGCAGGAACTCGATGAACTGGGCCACAAGCGCATCATCTTCAACGACCAAAATGCGCGGACACGGTGCTGTTTCCATTGTTGCCACGCACACCTTCCCAAAACATGATATCGACCAGATAGAGTGTACACCGGGAGTTGAGTAGGAACGGTTGGCTCAAGTTGGATTATCATTGCCGCGGGCCGCTCGCCTATGGCGTCTTCTGGTGAACTGCGCCCACCACGCCAATATGGGTTGTCGGATGGGCGCAACCTATTAGAATAAGGGACACACCACGCGGCGGGAGGCGGTAAGGAGAACGGGCATGGAAGTACTGAAATTGACGTGCGCATCGTGCGGGGCCCCGATCCAGGTGCCCACGCACCTCGATGCCTTCAACTGCGCATATTGCGGTACGCCCCTGACCGTGGAGCGGGGTGAGGGTTACGTCGCGCTGCAGATGGCCGAGAAGATGGCGCGGGCGGTGGAGGAGAGCGGCACCAGGACGCAGTCGGTGATCCGCGAGGAGCTGGAGGCGACCCGCAGCCAACTACGCACGCTGGAGCTCAACCAGCAGTTGGGCGCCGTGCAGGCGCGGCTGTACAGCGTGCAGTCCGATATCCGCGCGCTGGACCGACAAAAGAAGGGGGCTCGCGAGCGGCGCGAGCTGCGCGACCTCCAGGCCGTCGAGAGCCGGCTCATCGCCCGGACCCGCGAGCTTCAGAAGGCCCTGCATCCGCCCTCGGAGCACGTGGAAACCGAGCCGGTTCCGAAGCCGGGGGCAAGCGGCTGCAGTGTGATACTGCTGCTGGTCGTGCTCCTCTTCGCCTGTTCGTTTATGTGGACGACGCTGGCTGCGATCGGAGTGCCTCCGCTGCCGGCGCTGGTGGTGACGGCGATCCTGCTCGCGTTCGTCGCTTCGAAGCTCCGCAGCCGCGGCAAAGCGTAAGGCGCAGGCGCAGATCAAGGCGCAGACCAGACCCCCACCCGGCCTCCCCCGACGGGAGAGGAGACAGAGGCGGAAGCTGCCGCCGCGTCACTGGCTTGTCCGCTGTAGCCGCAGACCGCCAA
>SLDA01000022.1 GCA_007125545.1 Thermoflexales bacterium
CCAGAAACCGCAGCTGACCGCGCCGGGTGTCAGTGTACACTCTAGCACGCTCGGCGGCGGCTACGCGACCTTGCAAGGAACATCGATGGCAGCCCCGCACGTCACCGGAGCGGCAGCCCTGCTCTGGTCTGCGCGCCCAGACCTGCGGGGGAACGTAGCAGCTACCGAATTACTGCTAACGTCCACTGCGGTGCCACTCACCTCTTCCGAGTGTGGTAGTGGACCGGATGCACTTCCCAACCCGGTCTACGGGTGGGGAAGGTTAGACGCACTGGCAGCTATCGAGGCCGGTCTGCCGATCCTGCGGAACCGCCTCTACTTCCCCTTATTGATTCGCGAGGCCGATAAGGTACACTGCATCCCATGAACAGGAAGGACATATCGGCTGACAAGCGCTTGACCCAGCCGGCGCGGCGACCGCGAGTGCGCAGGGTCACACCTGTGCTCCTGCCCGTGCTCCTATGGATCCTCACCTGGCACAGCGTCTTGGGGGGAGCAGCCGCGCCCCTTCCCCCAACCAGCTTCACACCGGCAGTCTCGGAGGTAATGCAGGACATCCTGTCCACGACATTGACCGGGTACGTGGGCGATCTCAGCGGAGAATGGCCGATCCAGGTGGCGGGAGAGACGGTCACGCTGGTGACCCGCTACTCCTTCGCAGAGCCGTACATCAGCTTGGCAGAGCTGTACGCAATTGAGCGCTTCACGGATCTGGGACTACCTGCGACCTGCTGTAGCTATACGCTGGAGTCCACAACTCGCTGCAACATCGTTGCGGAACAGCCTGGCGTGCTCGCGCCTGACAGGATCGTGATTATGGGCGCCCACCTGGATGCTATAACCACTTCAGAGCCCGAGCGCTTCTATCATGCGCCGGGTGCCGACGACAACGCCAGCGGGACCGCCGCGGTGCTGGCTGCCGCTGGAGCATTGAGCGGCTACGATCTGCCCTTCACTGTGCGATACGTACTCTTCACAGGCGAAGAACAGGGACTCTATGGCAGCCAAGCGTATGCTGAGAAGATCGCCCTCGCCGGGGAGGATACTCTCGCCATGCTGAACCTGGACATGATCGGTTACAACACCGGCACGCGGAAGATCGATGTACATATACGAGCAGGGACGGAGGGAGAACGAGACAGAACCATTGCGGACGTATTCAGTCGCACGTTGACGACCTATAACGTGGGACTCACACCCGCGATCATAGCCGGCAGCGAAGGTTTGAGCGATCACATCTCCTTCTGGGAACAGGGATATCCGGCGGTATTAGTCATTGAGGACGGCGAGGACTTTAATCCCAACTGGCACACGACAAGTGACCTCCTCTCTGCGCTGGACGTCGACTACATGACCAAAGCCGCGCAGGCTGCAGTCGCCACCGTGATGCAACTCGCGGGCGTGGTTGATTTTGTCCACAAACCGGCGCTGATCTCGGTTGCCCGCCCGGTCACTCTTTGGGCGGTCAGCCACCTGCCGGACACGTTTCCGGTGACCTACAGTTGGGATCTCGGGAATGGCATTCGACTGGATGGCCCCATTATTACTCCCACCTTCGGCTTTGGACAACTTCTCACAGCAGAGGCATCGTGGCAAGTGACGATGACTGTAAGCTACGAAGGGGAATCGCTGCATATCTCGAAGCGGCTGCCGGTGGACAGCCGCAGCCGGCGGCTGCGAAATTGGAGCCTGCATCTGCCCGTCATCGTGCGAATGATGTAAGGTGGGCCTTGCCGGCATCCAGGGACAAAAAAACCTCTCGGAACTTGATGGCAGTCGGTTACTCCGACTAACTTAGCAGGTCCGTTTTACATCGGACTGCCTCTTTGCCCTGTTCCGAGAGGCTCAAACATCCTTATGCTTCCATTATAGGCACTTCCACACTCGCTGTCAATAGAACATCCGCGCCGTGTTTTTGCGCTCCCTGGCTTCCGATGTATGATATAACGCCATGATCAAGAGAGTGCTGGCCTTCTTCTTCGGAATCGCCTTGGGTATCGGGCTAGCCATGCTGATTGGGTGGACACTCTTTCCGATGGATCACGAAGAGATCACCCCGGCGTCGATGCGGTCCGATTACCAGGCTGAGTATGTGCGTCTCGTCGCAACGACGTATCGCGCGGATGGCAACCTTTCCCGCGCGGAGGCGCGTCTGCGTGCGCTGCAAGGCATTCCCTATACATCGCCGCTGGTAGAGCTCACCGAGCGCTGGATTGCCGAACACCGCGACGCGGACCTCATTCTGCCGCTGGTGGAGCTTGCACAAGCGCTCGACGTGGCCACCACGGCCATGGCTGCTTACAGCGCGGGTGGTGAATGATGAAATCCGGCGGCGTGATCATCGTCGGAATGCTACTGGGCTTGGCGGGCGGCTTGATCTACACCTGGTTTATAGCGCCAGTCCAATACTATGACACCTATCCTCCTATGCTGGCCCCGCGGCACCGGCAGGAATGGATCGCGATGACAGCATGGACCTATGGGCTTGAGGGAAACTGGGAACGAACCCAGGCCCGGCTGCTGGAGCTACCAGAATCAGAGATCCGAGAAGGCACTATCAAGATTCTGGAAGAGGCAGTCGTCGCAGGGCAGACGACGGAGGCCCTGCAACGCATCGCGCGACTCGCCGCGGCTCACGGCGCCACCGGTCCAGGGGTTGCTATCTACACCGGGACCATACTGGCGCCGCTCGAGGCGGTCGCCGGAGCAGACCCTGAAGCAACGCCGACGGTACTTCCGCTGCCCACAGCCACAGCCGTCGAGCTGCCCTTACCCAGCCCGACGCCGACCACGCCGCCACCGGCTACGGCAACATCGATTCCCGTGCAGATCTCGCCCTTTAGCATCGTCTCACAGACGCTAACCTGTGAGGTCGAGCCGCGCATCGCCGTATCGCTGGAAGTGTCCAGAACGGTAAGCGTCCAGGGACGGGAGCGAAGCGAGATAATCGGCCTCCCCGGCCGAGAGCTGTGGCTGCTATGGGACAGCGGCGCGGACCGCGCCATTACAGGATTCCGTCCCGCAACGGGGCTGGGATACGCTGACTTCGGGGTCGAGCCGGGCCACCGCTATAACCTTTACATTGATGCACCTATTGGCCTTCCACTCTTGACGATTATGATCGAGCCCTGCGAGGCCAATGAAGGGGGCTGGATCTCACGCTTTCTGACAGTGAGAGAGGCAGAGGATCCAGAGGAAACGGAGCTTATCGAAGAGACGCCAAGCGCCACCCGGCCGGCGATCACCACCGCCACTGCGACGCCGAGGGCAACCGCGCCCATCACCACCGCCACCGCGACTCCCACAGCAACCGCTCCCAACACGACCAGCACGGTGACTCCTACGGCGACCCCGACAACGTCGCTTGCACCGGTGCCCGCGGAGTGAAGGAAGTTGCACCCTCCATTTCCTAGCCTATAATAGTATCAGGTGGGTAATCACAGGAGGTGACAGAATGCGCAGAGTCGTTATGTTTACCATCGGTCTCATGGTCGGGGCTTGGACGGGCGGGATGATCGCCCTGCTCTTTGCTCCGGAACCGGGAGCGGAACTGCAGATGAGAATTCGCGAGGGTGTGGAGCAGTTAGTTGAGGAAGGCAAGACGGCGGCAGAAGTCCGGCGTCACGAGTTAGAAGAGCAACTCGAAACCTTCAAGCAGGGCCGTCCGATTACGCTTCAACCCGGAGTCGATCCCATCGTAGAGTAAGCCCTGACATCGTCCACGGGTTCTTCTAATTCCGACACAAAACGGCGAGGGCGTTCCCTCGCCGTTTTGTGTTGCTCCCACATAGCCGGCACCATCAATTGGATGCAGCGCGGACAAACTCTTCGAAAATAGGTAGCATATCCGCTGAAATTCTGAGCATCGCCTCGGGGTGCCACTGCACGCTCAGACAGAAGGAATCGCCAGTCATCTCGGTGGCCTCGATGACGCCGTCTGAGGCTTCGGCAACAATC
>SLDA01000166.1 GCA_007125545.1 Thermoflexales bacterium
CTGCCGGGCGGCCTCCGGACGCGCCGAGCAGCGCAGGGAACCCGAAGGGCGCGCCCGGTGAGCCCGGCAGGGACCTCGCCCCCGGCAATACTTGCCGAAAGCTTAGTACCTCAATACGGGTAGTCGAGTTCACGCTGGTGGCGGATGGCGAGTATACGTACCTCGTCCCTGGCCGGAACATGGCGATAGAGCGCGAGGTAACCGCTCTTACCGTAGGAGATCACGAGTTCACGAATCTCGCCGTCGACACGCCGGCCGATCAGCGGATGCCGCTCCAGGGTATCAATGGCACTGGTGATGGCCGACACGGCCCGGGAAGCCGCTTCAGGGCTCTGCTCCCGCAGAAAAACCAGCATACGCTCAAGATGGTCGAGCGCATGGGGTGAATAGACTACCTGGGCCAAGGCTTGGGCCTTTCGCTGGCATCGCTATTGGCCAGCCGCCTCAGCCAGCGGTGTACATCCTCGGCCTGATAGATCTCGCCCCCCTCTTCGATGGCCCGGTCGGCCTCCTTTGCCTCCTGGACGAACTCGTAAAGGCGTTCTTCACGAGACACCTCCCGTTCGAGGGCTTCGACCATCACGTGATGGACGCTGCGCTGGGTCAGTTCCGCCAGTCTCTGGATGCGGGCTTTGAGATCAGGGCTGATCTTCACGGAGGTGGGTACGAGGCTCATTGCCAACTCCCGGTTTCGAGTAGTCAGATAGTAGTACGTATCGGTGAGCCATGCAAGCGTCGGGAGGTCTACCGTCTCGTGGCGCCTTGTCGATGAAAGAGGTACTTGCCTCGAGGACACAATCCAAGGTAGTTTCTTGCCCCCCTTCCGCCGGCAATCGGCTCCGGCGCAACAGGAACGGCCATATGACCCAGGACAATCCGCGATCTACCGGCTTGTGCCGCCCGGAACTGGACCACGATAGCTGCGGCATCGGATTTGTCGCCAACCTCAAAGGGCTGCGTAGCCACGAAATCATCGAAAACGCCCTCTCCATGCTCACCTGCATGGAACACCGCGGCGGCACCGGCTACGACGTCAAGAGCGGTGACGGCGCCGGCATCCTCATCCAGATCCCCCACGAGTTACTCAAAGACGACTTGGCCGCCGAAGGGGTGCTGCTGCCGGAGCGCGGCGCCTATGGCGCCGGGATGGTCTTTTTTCCACGGGATCAGAAGGTGCGCGAGGCGTGCCGCACCATCCTCGAGGCGAACATCGGCAAGCTCGGCATGAAGCTGCTGGGCTACCGGGTGGTGCCCACCGACAACTCGACCCTGGGCCAGGCCGCCCTCGATACCGAGCCGTTCATCGAACAGGTCTTCGTCGCGCCGCCCGACGGCCTCGATCAGCAGGCCTTCGAGCGCAAGCTCTACGTCCTGCGCAAGCACGTCTCCACCGTGGTCGCCCAGTCGGTGGACGGCGCCGGGGAGGACTTCTACATCCCGTCCTTCTCCACCCGCACCATGGTCTACAAGGGGCAGTTCACCACCGCCCAGGTGCGCGAGTACTACCTCGATCTCCAGAACGAGAAGGCCGTCTCCGCGCTGGCGATGCACCACAGCCGCTTCTCCACCAACACCTTCCCGGCGTGGCGGCTGGCCCAACCGTTCCGTTACCTCTCCCACAACGGCGAGATCAATACCGTCAAGGGCAATATCAACTGGATGCGGGCGCGGGAGTCCCTGCTCTCCTGCGAGTACTTCTCCGCCGAAGAGATCGAGATGCTCAAGCCGGTCTGCGATGCCCGGCAGTCCGACTCCGCCAACCTCGACATGGCCATCGAGTTGCTGGTGTTGAGCGGGCGCCCGCTGGAGAAGGTGATGATGATGGTCATCCCCGAGGCGTGGCAGGCCCAGGAGGACATGGAGCCCGTCAAGCGGGCCTTCTACGAGTACTACTCCTGCATCATGGAGCCGTGGGACGGGCCGGCGTCGATCTCCTTCACCGACGGCAAGGTCATCGGCGCCACCCTCGACCGCAACGGCCTGCGCCCCTCCCGCTACCTGGTCACCGACGACGGCACCATCGTCATGGGTTCGGAGACCGGCGCGCTGGTGGTCGATCAATCCAAGGTGGTCCAGAAGGGGCGGCTGCAACCGGGCCGCATCTTCATCGCCGACCTGGAGCAAGGGCGCATCATCAGTGACGACGAGGTGAAGTCCGGCGTCTGCATGAGCCGCCCCTACGGCGAGTGGCTGAAGCGGAACAAGATCGTCCTCGACGCGCTGCCGTCGCCGCACATCGAGGAGCGGCCGTACCGGCCCGAGAGCCTGCGCAGCCGCCAGCAGGCGTTCGGCTACACCCAGGAGGATCTGAGCCAGATCCTCGCCCCGATGGCGAACACCGCCAAGGAGCCGCTGGGCTCGATGGGCGCCGACAACCCGTTGGCGGTGCTCTCGGATCAGCCCCAGCACCTGTCCAACTACTTTAAGCAGTTCTTCGCCCAGGTCACCAACCCGCCGATCGACCCGATCCGGGAACGGATGGTCATGTCCCTGCGGACCTACGTCGGCAAGGAGTTGAACCTCCTGGACGAGACCCCGGCCCACTGCCGCATGGTGGAGATGCAGCAGCCGGTGCTGACCACCGACGAGCTGGGCAAGCTGGAGTACATCGACCACAACCACTTCCAGTCGGCGATCATCGACATCACCTTCCGCGCCACCGGCCGTCCGGGGGAGTTGAAGCGGGCGCTCGACCGGATCTGCCGTTACGCGCGGGACGCGGTGGAGGAGGGGTTTTCGATCCTGATCCTCAGCGACCGCAAGGTGAATACCGACCACGCCGGCATCCCGTCGCTGCTGGCGACGGCGGCGGTCCACCACTACCTGATCCGGGAGGGGCTGCGCTCCCACGTGGGGCTGGTGGTGGAGGCGGGGGATGTGCGGGAGACGCACCACTTCGCCACGCTGCTCGGCTACGGCGCCTCGGCCGTCAATCCGTACATCGCCTTCGAGACCCTCTATGCGCTGCGCGACAGCGGCGCCCTCGACCGGGAGTGGAGCAACGAGGAGTTGGTCGAACGCTACACCAAGGCGATCAACGACGGCCTGCTCAAGATCTTCTCCAAGATGGGCATCTCCACCCTGCAGTCGTACCAAGGGGCGCAGATCTTCGAGGCGTTGGGCCTCGGCGCCGAGGTGATCGATCACTACTTCACCGGCACCGTCAGCCGCATCGGTGGCCTGGGGTTGGACGAGATCGCCCGGGAGCGGCTGGCGGTCCACCGCCGCGGCTACCCGAACATCGAGAACGCGCCGAGCCACTTGGTGCTGCGCTCCGGGGGCGACTACGCGTGGCGCAAGGACGGCGAGCGGCACCTGTTCAACCCCAAGGTGATCCGACTGCTGCAACACGCCAGCGCCCGCAATGATCGGGCGCTGTTCCGCGAGTACACCCGGGAGGTGGACGATCAATCCCGGGCGGCCTACACGCTGCGCGGCCTGCTCGACTTCGATCGCGGCCGCCGGTCCGTCCCGCTGGACGAGGTGGAGCCGGTGGAGAGCATCTTCAAGCGCTTCGCCACCGGGGCGATGTCGTTCGGCTCGATCTCGTGGGAGGCCCACACCTGCCTCGCCATCGCCATGAACCGCATCGGCGGCAAGAGCAACAGCGGCGAGGGCGGGGAGGACCCGGTGCGCTACCAGCCGTTGGAAAATGGCGACTCGATGCTCTCCAAGATCAAGCAGGTGGCCTCCGGCCGCTTCGGCGTCTCCAGCCACTACCTGGCCAACGCCGAGGAGTTGCAGATCAAGATGGCCCAGGGCGCCAAGCCGGGCGAGGGCGGGCACCTGCCCGGCCACAAGGTCGACGCCTGGATCGGCCGCACCCGCATGTCGACCCCCGGCGTCGGGCTGATCTCGCCGCCGCCGCACCACGATATCTACTCCATCGAGGACTTGGCGCAGCTCATCTACGACCTGAAGAACGCCAACCGGGACGCCCGCATCAACGTCAAG
>SLDA01000641.1 GCA_007125545.1 Thermoflexales bacterium
CGCATCAATTTTACGTTCCAATCGGAGGACCCATGCAACCACAGATCGGCAACACCGGATTCGGCTGGATCGAGCTCGACGGGACGCGTTATCGTCACGACATCGTGATCGAGCTTGACGGCACGGTTCGTAAGCGGAAGAAGAAGCTCTCGAAGGCGGTCTACGGTACCTCGCATCGGCTCTCGCTCGACGAAGCACACGACCTATTTCGTGAGGGCTGCGAGGTGCTCCTGATCGGTTCGGGTCAGTTCGGACGCGCCGCCCTCTCGGACGAGGCCGAAGCCTTTTTTGCGGAGCACGCGGTACGTGTCGAGGTACTGCCCACGCCCGGCGCAGCCCGCCGCTGGAACGACATCAGCGGGCGCGTCGTGGGCCTCTTCCACGTCACCTGCTAATCCCAATCCCCAAGAGGGTGCACTTGCCGTTAGTACGCCCCTCCTGCAAACTCAGTTCTGTTGCGGCCGGTCACGGCCCCGGTCTGCCGGGGCTGGACCGAGCCGCTCTGCATTGCTGCCTCAGTTCTGTTGCGACCGGTCACGGCCCCGGTCTGCCGGGGCTGGACCGAGCCGCTCTGCATTGCTGCCTCAGTTCTGTTGCGGCCGGTCTTGGCCCCGGTCTGCCGGGGCTGGACCGAGCCGCTCTGCTCCGCGGTCTCTGACCGTCTGCAGTACCGTGCGACCAGGGACAGTGAGAGACCGCTGAGCAGCCGGGTACGGGCCCCCAGTCTGCTGGGGCAGACACCGGCCTGAACAGAAGCGGTTGTGGAGTCCGAACTTTCCCTTGACAAGCCGGAAAGTTGCAAATAACATAGAACGAGCGCCTGGGTAAAATCATAATGGCGTCGATCGAGCTTGAGCTTCTGTTGCCTGGATGACCTGAAAAGGCACGGGCTCAGGCCGCGAGCGTCCGTGTAGGGTGTGCCAGGGTGCGTTCGTCGTACTGCAAGTCGCTGATAGGGAGAGTTGGTTGAAGAATCGAAGACGCTCGCCGAGCCCGGTAGTCTCAATCCTCTGTGGCTCTACCCTGCTTATCCTGACCTGGGTGCTCCTTCGCTCTGACTTGGCGGACAACGGCTTGCTCTTCCCTGTACTGCTCTCTGTGCTGATTATCCTTCACCTGATGGTCTATCGAAAGTTCCGGCGCGACCAGCGCCGCCTGGAGCACATCCACCGTGTCTTACTCGGCGTGCGCAACATTAACCAGCTGCTTGTCTCCGAGGATGATCCCCTGCGCCTGATCGAGCAGGCTTGCACCACCCTGACGGAGACGATAGGGTACTCGGGCGCCTGGATTGCATTGCTGGACAAACGGGACCAAACCGTGCTGGCGACCGCTGCCTCGGGCTCCGACGGAGACTTCGCGTCGTTGCACGCACGTCTTGATGCCGGCGAACATCCCCAATGTATGGCCCGGGCGCTCGAATCTCCGGGTGTTGTCGTGACCTGCGACCCTCAGACCCAATGTGTGACCTGTGCGTATGCGCCGCAAGCCGGCCCGGATCCCAAGTTAAGCCATCGCCTGGACCACGAAGGAAGCACCTACGGCATTTTGACGGTGTCCATCCCCGCTGCGTACGCCCGCGACGAGGAAGAGCTGGCCCTTTTTGGGGAGGTTGCGGGCGATGTGGGCTTTGCTTTGCACAAAATCGATGCGGCCAAGCGACTGCGCGAGAGCGCGCAAGCGTATAGTATGTTGTTCAACCACTCTGTAGCGGCCATCTATCTCCACGACCTTGAGGGGCGGATCCTCGATGCCAATCAGTTGGCCTCCGCGCAGTCCGGCTACTCCAGGGACGAGCTTTTACAGATGAGCATCTTCGACCTTCACCCGGACACACCCGACTCCTTGATCTTGCCCCGAGATGAGATCGTGCGTGAGTGGAGGACGTGGCAGCCGGAACAGAGCTATACGTTCGCGCGAGAACACCGGCGCAAAGATGGCCGGAGCTACCCGGTAGAGATATCGACGGGTGTCATCCGTTATGACGGTGGCCATTGCATTCAAGCCATTGTGCAGGACATCACGGAGCGCAGGCAGATCGAGCGAGATCTCGTGCATTCCCGCGACTTGCTAAGGTACATCATCGAACACGACAGAAGCGCCATCGCGGTGCACGACCGGGACCTGAACTACGTGTATGTGAGCCAGCGCTACCTTGACGACTATCGGATCAAGGACCGTGATGTGGTTGGCAAACACCATTATGACGTCTTGCCGGATCTTCCTCAGAAATGGAGGGCGGTCCATCAGCGAGCTCTGCAGGGCGAGGTCATCAGCGCGGAAGAGGATCCCTTTAAGCGTGAGGATGGAAGGGTGGACTGGACGCGCTGGGAGTGTCGCCCGTGGTATGAAGCCGACGGGACCATAGGCGGCATCATCGTCTACACCGAGATCGTCAACGAGCGTAGGGAGATGGAGGAATACCTGCGTCGCCAGGAGCGCCTGGCCGCCCTCGGGCAGTTGGCCGCCGGTATTTCCCACGACTTCCGCAACCTGATGGCTACGATCATCATCTGTGGACAGCTTGGCAAACGCGCGCCCGATCTTCATCCTCAGGCGGCCCATTATCTGGATATCATTGTCGAGGAAGCGCAGAAGTCTACCGACCTGATTGGGCAGATCCTCGATTTCGGCCGCAACACGGAGCTGGAGCTGCGGCCTCTCGATCTCGTCGCATTCGTAGAAAAGATCGCCGGCGTGTTGCGCCGCACGATCCCCTCCACCATCATCATCACGGTCGAGGCAGAACCCGGCGCGTGCATGATCGAGGGTGATGCCGGACGTCTGCAGCAGGTCCTGACGAATCTCGCGCTCAATGCCCGCGACGCCATGCCCGATGGCGGCACGCTGCGCATCGGGGTGTCGCGGATCCCCGTCGAGCCCGGTGCCGCGCCACCCTTGCCCGCGATGGCCGAAGCGCCGCCGCCCCCGGCATGGATCTGCCTCAGCGTGGCCGACACCGGTACGGGTATGACCCAGGAGGCCGTTGCGCACCTATTCGAGCCGTTTTTCACGACGAAGGGGGAGGGCAAGGGTTCGGGGTTGGGGCTGGCCCAAGTCTACGGCATCGTAAATCTCCATAAGGGTTACGTAGACGTGGAAAACGTGCCAGGTCAAGGTGTCACCGTCCGAACGTATCTGCCCGAAGTGCCCGACCGGCCCGATCCACCGGAAGCCGCCGTCGTGAGCAGCACCACGCCTTCGATCGCCCCCCCACATCGCCCTTAGCGAACCTCCGTGGTCCAGTCCACTTCACCACAGAGACACAGAGACCGGAGAGTGATCTTCCCCTTCCGTGTATTCAGTGTATTCCGTGGTGAAGCATAGTCTTTGAACCACGGAACCCACGGAACCCACAGAAAAAAGAAACTTCCCCTTCCGTGTATTCAGTGTATTCCGTGGTTGGGAATAATCTCAGAGTCAAAACTGCTTGGCAACCTTGCCGTTCTACGCTACAATACCTCGTTGCAACATCACGAGGAGAAACCCTGACCCATGACAACCCGTGACACCCTGTCCCAATACGCGCGCCTGCTGGGCGCCTACCTGCGCCCGCTTGGGCGGCAGATGGTGCTGCTTGCGCTCCTCCTCTTTGCCAGCATCGGCTTGCAACTCTGGAAGCCCCAGATCCTGCGCGATTTCATCGACCTCGCCCAGACCGGCGCACCACTGTCCGTCCTCACGGAGCGTGCCATACTCTTCTTCGCCCTTGCCATCCTGGGCCCCGCGCTCTATCCCCTCACGACCTACGTCACCCAGGACGTACGGTGGCGCGCGACCAATCGCATGCGCGGCGACCTCGCCAGCCACTGTCTCGCGCTGGATATGCCCTTCCACAACGCCCACACCCCCGGCAGCATCATCGAGCGCATCGACGGCGACGTCGATACGCTCTCGAACTTCTTCGCGCAGCTTGCCGTGCAGATCATCGGCAATGCCG
>SLDA01000164.1 GCA_007125545.1 Thermoflexales bacterium
ACCCCCGGTGGATTTTGGCCGGCCCGCCGCCGGTGCCGCTCGTCGCGCAGCACGCCGTCTTCGATCCGGAAAGCTATGAGGTCTTGTGCACAGCAGGCGAGGCTCTCTCACTGCAGGCAGCGCAGCGCCTGTGGGATGTCGGGTTACTGCACGCCGCTCTCGGCCCAGGCGTTGAGGCAGACTCCGTGCCCGAACATCCAGTCGAGGAACGTCCAGGTCGAACGTCGATCTGCCCTAACGTCGAAGAGGCGCCGGAACTCCCTTCCGATGCGCCACGCCGCCATTCGTGGTGGCGATGGCTGCCCTTCAAAGGCCGAGGATAATCACTCGGCGGAAATGTAGCGTCGGGCCGCGGCATCGTGCAGCCACTCTGTGGCGACCCACAACGCATCACGTGGTGACAACCAGCCGCTCTTGACCTGTCCCCTGAGAAAATCGGCGAGCAGCCACTTCACGAGCAGGATCTTGCCGTAACACCACTCGATACAACGGGCGTCCGAGGCGACAATCGCGCTCTTGCTCGCCGGCACAGCTTCGACGCGGGTCTGCAGAGCGTGGGCATAGGTGCTGGCCCGGAAGTTATACCACCACAGACCGCCGAGGTGGACGTTGGGGTAGATGCGCGCCGCCTGAGAGGCATCCATGTTGTTCTGTGGCGCGCCGATTACGAGCTCGAAGCCGCAGGTGTAGCGCTCAAAAAGCGGGTACAGGTTGGTGATGCGCCGGGGGTCGTTGACCGCCATTGAAGTGCGGGGGCTGACATCACGTTCAATGCCCAGGAACAGCTGGGCGAACATATTGTGATCTCCCAGGGCCCGAAACAAGGTATGCGCCAGGAACGCCTCGGCTTCCCATGCCATCAAGGGCTGGGCCTTGAGCGTGTCCGGTAGACCGACTGCGGCGGTTCCATACGCCTCGAACGTCTCGGCTGCGACACGCATGCCACGAATGCCCATACGGGCTAGCTCGGCGACCCGCGCCTGTGCTGCGGCACGGGCCTCATCAGCCACCTCGCGTGGGTCGAGCGCCGTGGCGAGCCGCTCTGACCAGAGGCCCTGATCCTCCCAGCCAGGTATCGCGACCCCTACGCCCGGTAGATCTGGAAATGCTGCGTCAGGCAATGAGTTCACGGCAATGCGACGAATGGACAATCGGTCGATGACCGTTTGGGACCAGCCGGGGAGCTGCGAGGTGGCACGCACCGCTTCGTCAACCGTGCGTACGTGATCGGCACTGCAGCGTCCCTCCTCGTCCACAAGCTGAACGCCAAAAAGGTCGTCGCAGAGGTGGCGCACGATGAGGTGCCAATGCGTGTTGCGGACGGCGTCGAACGCGCGCACGAAGTGCTCGATGCGCTGGGTCTCGGGCAGGCTCGGGGCGTCGACCGGATATCCGACCGACCAGAGCTCTTGCTGGAACCAGAAGTAGTGTGCAATATCCCAAAAGCTCTGCGCGGGCACGGGTACGCCTGGCATGTTCAGATGTGTATGGGTGTCGAAAACGGGAAGCTTACCGATGGTTTCGCGCCACTCTTGTCTTTTCACGATGCCTCTCCTTTCTTGGTGTCACCCTGTGCCGGACGCAAGGTGGGGAACTGGGCGATGCGCAGGTTGGTGCAGCCGTAGGGGATGAGCGTGAGCTCTTCCAGGGGTGAGACGGATTCGACCGGGCTTTCCGGCAGGTCGCCGGCAACGCCGTGCTCCAGTTGCCAGTCGGAAAGCTTCCGGCCCTTCACGGTCGCCGTCACGGGCGCGCCTTCCGGGGAGAATGGGATGTCACCGAGCACATGCTCTTTGAACGCGATATCAGTCTCCAGGGAAGTCTCATCGATTTCGAGGGCGTAATTCCAGGCGGTCGTAGGGTGAACTTCCCAGTCGGCATGGGGACATTCCCTGTACGGCTCGTCCGCGTGCACCCGCTGCCAAGACTCCCCCATCTTTAGAGCGTAGAGCAGTGGCCCGCGTCGGATGGCAACTGTGTTGCGGTAGTGTCGGTGAAGCTGCGGCGTCGCCGGCATCTCAAGCACAATCTCCGTCGTGCCATACCACGCCTGGACGAGCTCGTGGAAGGTTCCCGGTACGGCTGGAAGGCGCTCGCCTGAGGGCAGCGTGACGGTAGCACCTGTGGCCCAGTTGGGGATGCGGAGATACAGCGGGAAGGTCACGGCCTGGTCTGTGGTGATGCGGATCTTGACGTCCGATCTGAAGGGGTAGTCAGTGACCGTCTCGACCGTCACGGGGACATCGGCGACGGTGGTGTTGATCGTGCTCGGTGCGTACGCCATCGCCGCGAGCCCCTTTCCATCGGCTGTCAGCATCCACAGATGCGCGGCAAACTTGGGCCAGCCCTGACTCAGATTGGCCGTGCAGCACCCATAGTTGGGCTCTACGCCGAACAGGTTGGCGTCAGGGCCATTGGTGGTCCAAACAGGATCGGGCTGCGTTGCGCAGAGGACCTGGTTCACCTGTTGGTCGTATTGGTGCGACCACATGTCGGGCGAGAACGTCGCCGGCAGCGCGTTGAAGATGACCTGTTCCAGCCGATCCCCGAAGATGGGTTCACCCAGGATCGAGAGCAGGATCTCGAGCGAATAGGCATACTCGACGACCGCGCACAGCTCGGTTCCCTGCGTGGGCCGCTGTCCCGCCAAGCACTCATCGCCTGTGAAGATGCCGGTTGGCATGCCGTGGTGGGTCATGAGTTGCGTGATCATGAATTCGGGTGCCTGCCGGTCGCCGTCGTCGCCGCTGATGCGCCACCAGAGCGCGAACGCCTTGGGGGCCATCGCATTGTTGACGACGTGGTTCATTTGGCTCCAGCGCCCCTTTTCCGTTGGCTTCCGGGCCGGCCATCCGGTGGGCGACTCGAAGAAGGCGCGCCAATCAAATCCCTGCGCACGCAACTTGGTTGCCAGGTCGAGTAGCCATGCTTCTCCGGTACGCTCGTAGAGCCAGAAAAGGCCCAATAGGGCTTCGAACCACCGGAATTGGCCCCAGTTGAAGAGCGGTGCCCTATCGATCTTGGCATCCAGCGATGTGTAGGCCTTGCTGAGCGCCGTGAGGATGCGCTCGTCACCGGTCGCATCATGGGCTTGCATCAGAACTTTGGTTGCCAGGATCTGTCCCCAGAGGTCGTAATGCGCCTGCGCCTGCTGTCCCGTGGCCGCAATCATCGTCCGGGGCCCTAGCCATCCGTCCTCGGCCTGGTTGTCCAGAATATAGGCAATGTAGCCGCTGATGCGTTCCTTCAGGTCGGCATCGTCGAGGAGATAGGCGAGGGGTATAGCACCGTCAAGCCAATAGGGTGCGCGTTCCCAAGCTTCGGCCTCGCCGCCGAACCATTGGCTGTCGCGCACATCGGGCCAGAACTGGTCCAGGTTTCCGCTGATGCCATCAGCCTGGATGCGCAGTTGCTGCTTGAGCCAACCGGTTGGTTTGATGGCGTTAATGGGCAGCGGACGGTAGGCCGGGGATTGCAGGGCAAAGTTGTTCATCGTTTACTCTCCTTGGGCGTGCCCGCGCCTGCGACTGTTCGAAGCAGCCGCAACGGCGCAGTAAGTCACGGGGCCGGTGAGGCGTTGCATCTCGACTCTAGTCCGCGAACATGGGCGCATTGCGGTCGATGATGATGCCGGCTTCTTCAATCCCTTCACGAATGGCACGCAAGCAGTTGGGCCAGGCGCCATCGTAATGGCCAATCGTGAGCGCATCGGCGCCGCACTGTGCCGATACGAGTATGCCCTCCTTGACGAGCTCGGGTGTTGCCTTGGGGCGCGGGGAGATGGCCGAGAGGAAGTATTTGTCTACCCCAATGGCCCGGCGAATGCCATGCAGATAGGCGCGTTTCCACGCCATCCGTGTGGGATCGCCGCTCTGCTCCGAGTAGTCAGAACTGCGCACAGAATCCATAATCTGCCCCACCGCCTTCAGGTCGAGACCCATCAGCTCCGGATAGGCGGCGAAGTGGTTGAGACGCAGGTCGATGGCCGGACGGGCTGCATGGACGGTCTGGGAAATCTCGCGGAAGAAACTCGTGACCGAATCCGTCCGAAACTTCAGAAAGGCATAGAGCTCCGGTTCTTCGACAAGGAGTGCCGTAGCGGTCGTGCTGCTCTCACGTAGCAGGCGCAGCTCGAAGCTCTGCTGGTGATTGTGACCGTCGAATCCCTTTGCGAGCCAACCCACCCGGTCGAGTATGGCCTGCCAGTCAAGGCCTTGCGCCGCGGCTGCATTTCGGCAGTGCTCGCAGAAGCATCCGCCCGTGCTGATGCCGGCAAGCCGCACGGCTTCCTGTGCGTTGGAGGCCGCCCAGGGTTGTTGGCGTCCAGGATGGAAACCGACCAGGCATGTCTGAATGAAGTCGATGTCGTAATGAGTGGCAAGGTCCAGATAGAGCGCTTGTCCGTAGGCTCGGACATCGGGGTGGTTGAGACAGATGTTGCCCATAAACGGTGTGCCGAAGATATCGCGTTGTACGATGTCGGCCAATTCGCCCTGCATGCGCTCCTTGTCCACCCACGTGTGCGATAGCTCCGCCCCCACGGTCATCCCGCGCGGTCGCGAGCCATCGATCAGCTCCTGCAGCCAGTCATGGTTCCGAATCTCGGGGTTGTCGCTGGCCCGGGGTTGGATCCGACCGTGCGCATAGACGTCGGGATTGGGCTGCCAATACGCGCGCGAGTCCTCCGTCCAGTAGACTTTGCGGCGCGGATTGTGAGGGTAGTAGAAGTCCGTAAGCGGTCGTTTCTCATCGTGCATTAGCGCAACGAGATAGGTGCTATTGGTCAGTGTGTCGCGTTCCAGGACATCCAGCATCCTGTCAAGTCCCTCATCCAAGAGGTCCCACGCATAGAGACTGGCGACGACTTCTTTCCAGTACATAGATCTGTCTCCTTAACTTTCAGATATCAGTCCGTCTTGGGAGAAGCCGGCTCACTGATATCAGTAGGCCCGGTGCTGCCGGTATACGTCCAGGGCCCATTGATAACTGTCGTAGTTCGTGCGCGGTGAGATGGAATGATCCGTCGCGAAGACCAGGCGCGCCCCACGGGCCTTCATGCCGTCGATATAGGCGGCGACCTCTCGCGAGATGACATCACGATCATTGGTTTCGAAGACGCGTGCATCAAGCCCGCCAACGAAGGCGAGGCGGTCTCCGTAGCGCTCCGCGAAAGCGAAGGGATCGTTGCCCTTGGCTTTCCGCTCCATCGGGTTGAGCGCGTCGAAGCCGGCGTCGACGATCAGTGGCAGGGCGTCGACCGTGCTGCCACATGTATGGAGAACAACCGGGAGGTCGTAGCTATGGAAGAACTCGACCATCTCCGCATAATATGGAAATACCAGCGCTTGCAGTACTTTTGGCGAGGCGAAGAGCCCGTTCTTGTAGCCCATATCCTCGTAGAGCCAGATGCCGTCCGGAAGGCCGACCCTCTCGAACATAACCTCGAAGGCGCACTTGTAGAGGTCGGTGTAGACTCGATTGTAGTCGTGGAGCCAGTCGGGATCAAGCAGCAGGCTCTCGTAGAGTGTGATATCGCCCAGACTCTTGCGGGCGAGCTCCCAGATAAAGAGGTGTCCATAGTGTGTCCAGCGCTCGTGGGCCTCGACGGCATCGCGATTGCGCTGCATCACGTCGAGGTCGATGCGACGCGGATCCCACGCGACGAGATGCGGGCGATAGTCACGCTCCCAGATCTCGCGCGTCACCATACGGAAGTCGATATGCTCGGGCGTTCCGGACTTGTGCTTCCAGTATTTTAGGGCAGCACCGGCGCCATCCCGGCGTACTTCCCACTCCTCCGTCTCCTCCAGAAGCTCATCATAGTCCAAGATCGGCAGCGGGTTGAACCATGGACCCACGCCGACCATATCGTATCCGAAGTGCTCCCAGGGCGGCACCGGTTCTTCATATTCACCCGGTTCGGTGACAGCTTCCCACCGTCCATCGTCAGCCCGCCAGCGCGTGTCGCCGATATTCTTCGCGATGCGGCGAGTAGGGTATCCCTGCCGGACCCAGAGCGCCAGGGTATCGGCCCAGGGATTGCCATGCAGAGCGACTCGCTCCGCGGATCGGTGGCGCAGCAGGTTGTCAACTGTGGCACGCGGAGACGAGTGCATAGGAGATCTCCTGTCAGGTCAGGCTTGGAGCCTGCCAGCTTTCAGGTGTGTATTGGTGCAGTTCTATACGGTTGCCGTCCGGATCCTCTACCCACGCCTGGTAGCTCTGATCTCGTCCCAATTTCACGGGCGTGACATCAACGCCGCGCTCGCGCAAGGTCGCCGCCGTAGCCTCGATATCATCGACCTCGAGGCAGATGTGACGGTAGGATTGGCCCGTCGCGGGAGCTTCCAGTGTTCCCTCGAAGAGCTCGATGAAGTTGCGCCCGCCAAGGTGCAGATAGATGCCAAAGCGGCGCCCTTCGTCATTGACGAAATCGAAAGCCTCCTGAAGCCCGAGTTGGTCGCGGTAGAACTCAAGCGCCTGTTCGAGATTAGAGACGGTGAAGCACGCGTGTGCTAAGCCGGTAATCAAGGTTGCCTCCTAAGGTACAATAACTGTGTGCTTTTGGATAGGTGTACCATGTTCGCCTATTATGGATCCCTGCGAGAGAAGCACAAGCCCGCCGGCTCGCACCTCCCAGCCCATAGGCGATAGCCGGCTACGCGCCGCGGACGCGGTATTTCCGGCCCTCATCCACCATCGCCAGATAGTGGTTGAGCGGAATGTAGTTGGCTACGCTGTTTCCCGTGCCGAGACAGTACCCTCCGCCAGGCATACAAATGTCGAGCGTGTCGCGTACGCGCTGACGAATGGCCGACTCCGACGTACGGCAGAGGAAGTCCACATCGATGCCCCCGAGCAGCGCTATCCGCTGGCCGTAGGTGGGCTTAAGCTCGCGCACATCCTCAATCGTATCTTCGAACGAGTGCTTGCCGTCGATGCCCACGTCCTCGATCAGGTCTTCATAAATGGTGAAAAGGTTACCGCAGGCGTGCAGAATATAAGGGCAGCCGGCTTGATGCGACATCTCCGCCATCTTCTTATGCCCCGGCAGAACAAACTCGCGCAGATCGTCAGGTCCGATCATAGGCCCGGTCTTGAAGCCCATATCATCGCTGCCCCACACGATCTTGACCCGGTCGAACTGCAGGATCCGTTCGAGCATGGGCACGTAGATGTCCATCAGTCGGTCCGCAATCGCAGCGACGAGGTCGCGCTGGTCATAAAGCGCATAGCAGAGCGTTTCGTAGCCCATCAGCCAAGTCAGATATTCCGCGAAATGAGCAAATCCGCCGCTCCCCACCACGCACATGTCGTCGGGAAGGTTGTGCTCGTACCACTCCAATGCGTGAGTGGTGACTTCGTCAATGTTGGGCCACGGGTATTGCTCAAACTCCTCCCACGTGGTAATGGGACCCTTGACCTCATCCACATAGGCACGTCCGCCGCTGCGTTGAAACTCTGCCGTGTCCTCAGTAATGGCGCGATGCAGGGGCATCTCCAGCGCGTCGACACCCTGGCGTACGTAATCGTAACCCAGGAAGCGCTGAGCGCGGATCATCCGCTCCAGCGGGAACGCCGGGTCCTCGCTGTCGAGCCCGTCCAGCAGATGGTAACGCCGGCAGATGGCATCCTGTACCTCGCCGTCAAGGTAGAGTTCGATATGGTGCACGCGATCAGGCGTGCCTTTGCGCATAATGCAGTCGCGAAATGCCTCCCAGTCGGGTGTGATGGGAACGGCAAATGGCTCTTCGTGTTTATGGGTCATAGATCTCTCCTTATCTGACAAGTTGGTCAACGGAGCAGGAGCAAGATGGCAATGAAGATCGCCACCGTGCCCAGCGGGAACAAAATGGCGAAGCCCAGCATCAGGCGCATGCGCCCGTAGAGCGGGAGGCGCGCAGGCGGGATGCGTTTGTTGTCAACGAACTGGTCGATGATGTGTGCCATGCGGGCCGGCGCAATGCCTCGGGCGTACGGACCGGTGAGTGCCACAGGGCCTTTGGCGGTAATCAACTCCAGCCCTGCGCGTCCGCGATTGGCCGGATCTTCGATCACGCGCGCGCCCTGGACACTCCGGATATCCTGCTGCCAGATCACGAACAGGCCCATCCAGGTGAGCTGGAGCGTGATCGAAGATCCGCCCTCCGCATCTCGCTGCAGGCTTAGCACCGGCAGCAGTCCCGACAGTGCCCAGAGCAGCAATCCCAGTAGTATCAACAGCACAGCTAATAGAAGGTCCATACCGCACGCTCCCGTCCCTAACTCATATCGCTTTCGACCTACCGTCTGTTGCCCGCGAGGGCCTAGAGCCAGCCTCGCAGCCGGTAGACAACGATGCCGATCATTTCCCTCATCACCTTTTCTGTGAGCGCCATGTATTCAGCCCTGGGCAAGAGGTTGAGCAACTGTGTTGCCGGATCGGGACGGGTGTAGTAGGCCCAATCCGTATATGTGAGCATATAGTCCGTCGGCGCTGGGGTGACCTGCAGTTCCTGGTGACGGAAGACGGCATAGGCACGTGGCATATGCATGGCCGACGTCACCAGCAGGACTTGCGAGAGGCCTTCCTCTGCCAGCACTTTGCTGCTTTCGATCGCATTCTCATACGTGTTGCGGGACGCCTCCTCGAGCAGGATCCTGTTTCGGGGAACCCCAAGGAAGACGAGCATGTCCGCCATCGCCGCTGCCTCCGACGAGCCGATCTGACTCTGCACGGGACTGAGTGCCCCGCTAACCACGATCGTGGGCGCTACCCCCTTCCGGTAGAGGTATGCCGCATAGATAACCCGATCGCCGGCTTCTCCAACTTCGTGGAAGGGCCGTGGAGGCGACTGTGCCCGCAGCCCTCCGCCAAGGACCACAATAGCATCGACTCGGGCATCGTGGTCGACTGTCAGGGGTGAATGCCGCCATTCCAGCGTACGAACCAGGGTCATCGCTACCAGATTGTTGCCGCCGAGCCAGATGACCGCTACCGCCAGGATAATGAGAACGGTCATCCGCCGCGGACGGTTCCGTGAAAGCAGTGCCAGCACCAGCAGGACCACGGCCAATCCCGACGGATAGAGGAGACGAGGCAGCAGATTGGAGAGATAGTAGAACACGTCTGAATTCTGCCCGTGCTTCCCTAGGCCGGCACTCCGGCGGTGCGTGCCTGCAGCGCTGGTATTGCGGCGATCTCCTCAGCAGACATGCCCAAGAAGGCGGCCTTCTCACGAATGTAGTAGAGATAGTTTTCGTAAGGCACGCCGCCGGGACAGCGATGATCGACGTGCGGGATGAATCCGCCATCGCGTGCGATAGGTTCGAGGCGCCGGAACTCAGCGAGAATTTCTTCCTTACCCTTCAGCAGCGGGAACTTATCGAAGCTGCCGAGGACCAGGAGATCACGCCCGTAACGCTCGCGCAAGGCGACAATATCGTTTTGTGCATTGACCTCCAGCGGAAACATACAGTTGAGGCCTACGTTGAGCCAGAGCGGGATCAGCCGGTTGATGTTGCCATCGCAGTCGGTGAAGATAATGTCGATGCCGTGTTGCCGAAGCAAACGCATTACCGGCTCCATGCGCGGCATAATGACTTGCTCGAAGACTCTTGGGCTTAGCAGCGGACCGCTGTTGAAGGCGATGTCCTCCCACCCGCCGGCGAAGTCAAACGCGATCTTGTCCAGCAGCGGCGGAAGGAACCTGAGCTTGAGGGCGGTTACGTGGTCAACCATCTCCTCCAGCAGGTCAGGGTCGTCATGAGAGAGATAGGCCAGATTCTCGAAGCCGGTCCAATCGCGAATGCGCCCGATGAAGGAGCCGAAGTTGATGCCGACCGGGTTGGTGCTGTGTCGCAGCTCGTCGGCTCTCTGATCGATCCACGCCTCCGGCTGGACGCGCCATTCAGCGCTGGGATCGAGGAACTCGTCGCGGAAGCTGGCCCAGCTTTGGCGGTCCTTGATGGGGAACTCCAGAAAGTGGGGGATGCTGCGAATCCCTTCTTGGACCTCTTCACAGAGGATGCCCAAACCATCGCGATAGACGACCTTCCCGTCACGCTCGCCGAGTATCTCGATGGGGCGCAAAGGGCCCGCGTCAATGTGGGGGCCAACGCCTGTACGATGCTCGCAGCCGAACCAGCTCTCGACCGCGCCATCATCGATGACACCGTTACCATTGCGGGGCAGATCAGGAGGCAGATGGCCTTCCTCTGCCCACTGATCCTTGAGGCTCTCCCAATATCCGAACTCCATATGGGGAAGCCGGTCGACGGTCTGATAGTGCATCGTGCGCACGAAACGTTCGCGTGGGGTGAGTCCTTCGCCAAAGGGAGCCCGTCCCGCGATAATGCTCGGTAGTTGTGTCATGGCCATGTCCTTCTCAAAGCATCCGGATCTTAACGTCACGGGAAAAGTATACTCCAGTGCCGCAGGAGGTAAACCCATGACGTTGGGCTGATCGCGGTTCGGAGCCGGTCTGGGTCAGGCGACCACGTTAGTTCCGGCTCCTGTATCTCCGCTGTCCCGGCCTCGTTACCGGCGAACTTGGCGACCCCGGTTCACTTGTGGTAGGGCTCTCCACTGAGGATCGTCATGCCGCGATAGAGCTGCTCCAGCAAGACGACACGCGCGAGCTCGTGCGGGAAGGTCAGGTTGGAGAGGGAAAACCGCTCATTGGCCTGCTCCAAGACCTTGGGCGCCAAGCCGGACGGCCCCCCGATGACAAATGCCAGCTCGTGGTAGATGCCTAATTGCTGCCGGAGATAATGTGCAAAGCGAACGCTGTCAGCTTGGCGCCCCGCCGGATCCAGCGCCAGGACCCATGGCGTCGTTCCTACGGACTTCAGAAGCGCTTCGCCCTCACGCGCCATAGCGACCTCCTCCGAGATGCTCCCACCCACAACATCGCGCACCTCCCGGACGTCGACCTGGACGTAACGCTTGAGGCGGCTGACGTACTCGGCCTGCGCCGACTGCCAGTGTGGCGTCCGGAGCTTGCCTACGGCAGCGATGATCAGTGTTCCGGGATATCGGGGCATCATCGATCTCCAAGGATCGGGTTACGGGTGGGCGGGCGCTAAGGCGCGTCTCCGAACAGCTCGCTGAGCAGGGTCTGCATTCCCTGGAAGAAGGACGTGGTTCTGGCGTTGGCTTCCTCAACAGCTGCCAGCCCTGCCTCCAGTTCGTCTACGCTCTCCCCCAAGGCAGCGAGGGCTGTTTCTGCCTGACTCACCCGCGGCGGCAGATCTACCAGCCCATCTACGTCCTCTTGGAGCCGGCTTACGCTAGTCTGCAGGACGCCTGTCTCGGCGCGCACCTCGCCTACCTCACCTTGCAGCGTGCTCGTGTCTGTGCGGACTGCGTCCAGTTCCGTCGATAGCCCGGTAAGCTGGGCCTGCAAATCCGTGACGGCGCGCGTTCGACCCATATCGAGGGCGCCGTTGAGCAGCAGGAAAACCAATAAACTCAATCCCAGACCGAGCACCCCACCCAGTATAGCGCCCACCAGCCCGGACCAGAGCCATGTGCGGCTCGACCTCAAAGATGAGGCGGGTTCAGGCGTCGCCACCGCCGTACGTGGGGAGGCGTCGGCTTGCCGGCTGGTTCGGGCATGCACTCGGTGACTCGCCCACGGTGGAACGAGGGGAGGAGCATCCGCAGCAGATTCAGCTGTGGTTCTGCTGCTTCTGCTATCGACCTGTCCAGGTGAGACCGGATGTGCGTCAACGGGGTCCTTGTTCGCCTCCAGTTCCGCATCAATCACGTCTCCGTCCTCCACAAGTGCATCTGCCTTTGTGGCATCGAGCGCTACCATTCGAGACTCCTTTCGTGTGCGGGCCATAGCTGACTATGGCTGAATACAGTCGACGAGGGCTTAAAAGAAAGGCGATGATGAACTTGCCTTCATTATAGGACCCGGATCCGGGAGCACAACAGGAGAGGTCGTTCTAGTGGGGTCTAAACGCTACCAAGTAGTTGAGGAACACCACACCCACATAGCCCTTGGCGCGCGCTCCGCCGATAGCAAAGGATCCTGCCGGGAAATCCCGGCTGTAGACCAGGAAGGGATAGAGTCCGCCGGGAGTCTCGATGTCGACCTGCAAGGACTCCTCCCGTTTGAAGCCCCGCAGCCAGTTCGGCAATTGGTTTGCCTTGGCCTGGTAGACAACATAGACTTTGCTGGGACGCTCCAGTTTGAAGCGCAGAAGCTTGTCGGCTTCGGACTCGTAATCCAGATCAGCAGGACGAATTCCCCAGAGGCCGCTCAGGGCTAGCGGCAGATTCATGATCTCGTAATCGCGGTCGGTATAAGACCGCATCCGCGTCCGCCAGATGACGGGCTCATACTGGCGCCCGCTGGTCGCGATGACGCGAGATAGGGGGTTATCGTAGCGGTAGGCGTACCGGTGGGGTTTGCCCGACCCTTCATACGCGACCACGGCCATGCCGCCGCCAACCGAGGTCAAGGGATCCATCTCCTGTACGCGATCGGAGCCGAAAATTTCCTGCAACATGCTGACGTAAGCGGGTACGAGTGAAGTCCCTCCCGTACGCAGCACGACTTCGATCTGTTCCGGGCGCGCCTCTGCGTCTTCCAGCACGCGCAGGATGTCGGTCCGTACCTGGGACAGCTCGGGTGCGATGAGCTCTTCAAAATCCCGTCGTAGGATCCGTTCGCGGATGCGTATGTGTTCGTGCTCGAAGTCGAGGCGTGCCATCAGATTGTGGGTAAGCGCCTTCTTGGTTCGTTCGATCTCGCGAAAGAGGCTGAACCCGACATTCTGTGTGACCAAGGTCTCCAGCGCACGCATAGCGCCGGGTTTGGTGCTTGTCTTCTGATAGTGCCGGATTTTGCTGAGTGGTTCGGGACGGGAAAGGTCGGGCATCGTCTGCCACGTGTGAAGCTGGTCCAGATACTCGGGCGGGAAGTCGGCGCCGCCGTCAACCTTGGCGCCGGCACCGAAGTGGTGAAGCAAAGATGTCATCACGCGACGATCCAGGTCGTCGCCGCCGACGAGCACACCCCGTGTAGCGATCACGCGTGGGGACTGCTTTCCCCCTACCTCGACTACGGTCAGATCCAGGGTGCCGCCGCCGAAGTCGAAGACCAGGGCGAGTTGGCGCCGGGAAGCCTGGCGATGGTAGAGATGAGCCGCCGCGATCGGTTCCATCTGAAAGGTGATATCCGTGAATCCGGCAAAGCGCGCGGCACGGAAGAGAATCTCCTCGGCACGGAGCGAGACGTCTGGGTCATCGGAAAAGCGGACGGGCCGGCCCAAGACCACGCTGTCGCAGGTCTCCTCGAATTCCGATTCCGCGCGTGCTTTCATCGCCTGTAGAATGATGGCGATGAGTTCGTCGATCGTGTAATAACGATCGAAGATCATCGTTCCCTCGTAGCGGGGGTCGCGCAGGGCGGTCTTGACTGACTGGAGCAAGCGCCCGTTGGCGTTGATGTCCGTAACGATATGCACATCATGCCAGTAGTGAATGGGGCTGGATCCGGCGCCCGCCACGATCATCTCGACGGCGCCAATTTCGCGCCGCGACCAGACGATTCGGCGTCCGGTCTCTCTTGCGAGGTATTCGACAGCCGCCTGGGTACCCAATCGGGTCTCATAGTCGCGGTCTATCCAGATCAGGGAAGGAAGAACTCGGGGGTTTTCGTTAGGTGGATCCAGCTGGACCGGGTGAAGCTTCTCACCGTCATAGTGCGCCACAGACGAGTTCGTCGTTCCGAAGTCAATGCCAATGCGCATCGCCCCTCCTTCTGCACAGGATGAAGTTCCGGCGGGTTTTGTCGGAAGCAAGAACTGTGATTATACCACGGGGCGTGAAGCGAGCGAGGAGGATCTAGGAGAGCGTTTTCACGTGGGGACAACCTCCGCCGGGAGGGCGAGCAGTGGGGCGGTACTGTGCTCGCGCAAGTAACGGGCCAAGGGCACGGTAGACAGGTCGTAGCCAGCGA
>SLDA01000169.1 GCA_007125545.1 Thermoflexales bacterium
CTTGGAAGTGGCCGGAGAGCGGCGTCCCCAGGATCGCCGCCCGGTCGCCCAGGAGCTGTTCCGCCCTTGCGTTCATGCGCACGATCCTGCCTTGCTCGTCGCAGATCACGACGCCCTGCAGCAATGTCTCCAGGGAGTCGCGCAGCCGCGCTGCATTCTGTTCGAGCTCGGCGACCGCGAGAACGTGATCGGTCACGTCCTCGGCCTCGACAAAGCAGCCGATAACCTGCCCGCCGGCACTCCGGTGAGGACGATAAGCAACACGGTAGCCGCGCTCGGCGGGATCGGAGGCGGAAGGAGGGGTCGCCCAGAGCGTGTGGGTATGGGGCTCGCCGCTCTTGAGTACGCCTTCGACGGCGCGGCCGATAGCGGGATAGTGTGGGATGATGTCGCGCAGCGACTGACCTGCGACCTCCTCCACCGACCGCTCCAGGAGCCGCGCGGCTGCAAGGTTGCAGTAGCGGACGGTGAGGTTCGCGTCGATATAACCGGCCGGCACCGACATAGCGTCCAATAGCGCGCCGGCCACGGCCGATTCGCCCGGACCGCGGGCGACGGTGTCGGGTTCCGGAGCTGAGCCTGCCGGACCGGGTGCGACAATGAGATCGGGAGACCCATGTTCGGGCGCCGGCGCGTCGGGCTCCACCACCTCTAGCGGACCGAAGCGGTCCTGCAGATAGCGCAGAATCTCGTCACGACTGCCGGCATCCTGATCACTCAGAAAGATGTGCATATGTCCATCCTTGCGGCGTCCTACGCGGGAAGCGTGTGGCCCCGCCATCATGGTCGACACCGGGTGAGCCTATGCTCCCGCCCCTCGACCCGTAACCTATCTCTACATTTTAGCGAACACCATCTCAAGGACAAGGGAAATATCGATGCACATCCCCAGCCCAAAGCGACCATGGCGGGATCGATGATAGATACCCTGCAGGGTCTCAGGTTGCGCGCTCCTACTTGAGCTGTGAATCAGCCGGGAAGCGTATCTCGGTTACCGGACCCCCTTCGTTGCTGATGGTCCAGGTGCCGCGCAGGCTATGGCGTACCAGCTTGTCGACAATGTCCAGCCCCACCGAGTAGCCATCCCCGGCAACGACCGGCTCGGGGTATGCCGGACCCTGGTTGCGATACACCAGCCGCACGTCTCCGTTTTCCAGCCCAATGTCCACCTGGATATGCGCCCCTGCTTCGCTGCAGCCATGCTTCAATGTGTTGGTCGTCAGCTCGCTGATGACCAGGGCCAGGTGATGCGCCTGCTCGGGACTGACCACAACCCGCGATCCGGTGATCTCCAGCGTGAGGTTCGCCGGCTCGGCCAGGGTGGATGCTGCTGCATGGACGACCGTATCTACCAGCTCATCGACAGGGAGCGGATGCCACGCGTTGGCCGAGAGGAGCGTGTGCACGCCGGCCAGACTGCCCAGACGATCTCTCAAGTTTCGGAGGGCCACCAGGCAATGAACGTGCGTAGCCGGGTCGTGATCCTCACACGGACCGGGGACGGCAGATGGGACGGTCCCTTCGGCAAGCTCAAGTTGCCCGGTCGAGGAACGAAAACATGGCATGGTCTCGCGGGTCAGGCGGCGCTCCTCGGCGAAGATCAGGCCCAGAATGGCCGTAAGGCTGTTCTTGACGCGGTGGTTGACCTCTTGCAGCAGGACGCGGTTGGCCTGGTTCACCGCCTCCAGTTCAGCGGCGTAGCGGCGCAAATCCGCTTCAGCCTTTTTGCGCTTCGTGATATCCGTGAACAATACCCCCACGCGGCGCTGCTCGGGCTCGCCCACGCGGAAAGCATAGAGGTCGTAATAGCGGTCGAATGCCTCAGCATGATTCTGGAAGCGCACCGGCTCGCCGGTCTTCGCCACCCGTCCGTAGATCTCAAACCAGTGCGTTTCGTGGTTGGGCGCGATCTGGCGCATGCGCACGCCTTCCTTGATTGCGAAGCCGGACTGCCGCTCAAATACCGGGTTAGCCTCCAGAAAGCGGTAATCGATGGGGCGGTCTTCGGCGTCGAAGAGCATCTCGATGACGCAGAAGCCCTCATCGATGGACTCGAAGAGCGTGCGATAGCGCGCCTCGCTTCCACGCAGCGCCTGCTCCGAACGCACCCGCTTGGTGATGTCGTGTGCATAGACGTTGACATAGTCGGTCCCGCCGATCGGCACGACCAGGAAAGCAAAGGTTTGGGCCTGGACGCTAACATCGAGCGAGATCGGCGCCTCCGCAGTCAGGGCCCTGGCTACGATGCCCTGCCAGAATTCCGGCACCCTTTGCCCGACCGCACGTCGCCACTCGGCCAACACCGGCGCACTTGCAGCGTTTGCATAGAGCAGTCTACCTTCGTGGCTGACGCGTAAGACCGGATTCGGATTCTCGCCGGGGAAACGCGCGAGGTTTTCCACTTCCCGCGTAGCCGCGGTGACGTCGGTGACGAGAGCCGCGAGCCGCGCGCGCTCGGCCTTCAGCTCCACGGTTTGGCGTTGTAGCCTGGCCTCACTATCCCGCAGCACGGCTTCGGCCTTTGTACGTTCGATCAGATCGGCGGATAAGCGCGCCAGGATGTCCAAAGCGCGGAGTTCGCGCTCGGGCGGATTATAGGGCTCGCGCCAGTGGGTGGAGAGCATGCCAAGGAGGGTGCCCGAGCGCGACAGGAGCGGCGTCGACTGAGCAGCCCGGATCCCGGCCTGTGCGTACAGGTCGCGTTGGCCCGGTCCAAGCTCCAGGTCGTAGGCGTCCAGATCCGGTGCCATGACCCGCTGCTTGGTGCCTAGTGCGAGCGCACAGATCGTACCCGAGGCCGGCGTTATACACCCCCAGAGGTTGGCCGCATTGCCGGATAAGCCATAATAGCGGAGCAGATGAAGCTCCCCTGCTTCTCCCAGCTCAGGATGGAACACCTGGATGCTGCCGAAGTCCGCATGATGTATCGCCACCGCGGTATCCAGGATCCGCTGATACAGGGCATCGATCCCGTCCGCTTCTATAAGTTGGATGCTCACCTCTTGTAGGCGCCGTGCCGCGTCCAGTTCCGCAGTATCGGCTACCTCCAGAACGGCATCCGGAAAAGCTTCGTGTAGCAGTTGCCCAACACGCTCGCGATCTTGAGCAGAGGCGTCTGCGATATAGATCTGCATCTTACCCTCCGCGATTCAGCATAGGATAGTAAGAGCCGCCACATAGGGGTGGGATGGCCCGGTCCCCTGACCGGGAAGAGTGCAGTGCCACGTTGTGCAGTTGGTGGTAGGGCTTACTTTGACAGTCACATGCATCAAAGATCATGATATCACTTCCACTTTCGATGACAAGAAGCATAGCAGGTCGGCGTCAGATCTCGGCAGGCGTGGAGAAGATGGGAGGAGAGAGTTCACCACTGAGACACGGAGGTGCACGGAGGGCCACAGAGAGAGGCAGAGGAATGGGCCTGGAGGGGCTTCTGCTATGCGCTGATGATCTGAGACTTGGCGGCTCTCTGTGGATCGCCGCCGTAGAGGACGGACAGGCGTCCGCCCCAAGCGATGTGTGGCGTGCCTCGGCTACCGCTGCCGGCCCTCCGCCACCGCCCAACTTCCGCTACCCCAAGCCACCCACAAGGAAGCTCCAAGCGGACGCCTGTCCGCGCTCTGCGTCTCTCGCCATCACCCGCTACCGCAGAGGGCGGACAGGCGTCCGCCCCAAGCGATGTGCGGCGTGCCCCGGCTGCCGCTGCCGGCCCTCCGCCACCGCCCAACTTCCGCTACCCCAAGCCACCCAGAAGAAAGCTCCAAGCGGACGCCTGTCCGCGCTCTGCGTCTCTCGCCATCACCCGCCGCCGCAGAAGGCGGACAGGCGTCCGCCCCAAGCGATGTGTGGCGTGCCTCGGCTACCGCTGCCGGCCCTCCGCCACCGCCCAACTTCCGCTACCCCAAGCCA